>DAIOSM010000080.1:0-1897 GCA_036752585.1 Candidatus Nanopelagicaceae bacterium | reverse complement strand
CCCCAAAGAAGAGCACCGAGGGCATTCGCCGCTAAGAACTTGTAGTAATTCATCTTTCCAATACCGGCGATTGGTGGCATGAAAGTTCTTATCCACGGATAGAAGCGAGCCAAGATCACAGCGCTCCAGCCATACTTCTCATAGAAGCCTTCAGCGCGCGCTACCATTTTTCGAATCTTCTCGGAGTCTCTCCGTTCCAGATAACTTCGACCATATTTTCGACCAAGCACATAGCCGACCTGATCTCCGATAAATGCAGCTAAGAAAATTATGAAAACCAAGAAGAGAATATTCACATCATCGCGTGATCCAGCTAGTAAGCCGGCCGCAAATAGAACCGAATCACCAGGAAGCCAGAATGCAACGAGGATTCCTGTCTCTACGAAGACGATTGCGCCCATCAATACATATATAAAGAAAGGCCCAGAAGCGTTAAGGGTCTGTTCGATCCAATCGGCGATGCTCATCTAGCAGCTCGCTTTGACCGCCGCAGCGACCGCCTTAACTACGTTGGTATCAAAGACGCTTGGGACTATGAAAGAGGCGTTCAATTGAGCATCACTCACACATGAAGCAATCGCACTCGCACAGGCAACCAGTAACTCATCAGTTATCTTCTTTGCGCCCGCATCAAGAAGGCCGCGGAAGATTCCTGGGAAAGCAAGGACATTGTTGATCTGGTTTGGTTGATCACTTCTTCCAGTCGCAACGACAGCTGCATGTTTACGAGCAATAACCGGATCGATCTCTGGATCTGGATTTGCCAGAGCAAAGAGAATCGAATCCTTAGCCATTGAGGCGACATCGGCCTCAGTTAAGACATTAGGGGCGCTTACGCCAATGAATACATCGGCGCCGGCCATCGCATCTGATAACGAACCTTCAAATTGGTCGCGATTGCAATTCTCAATGAACCAGCGGCGCATCTCATTTTCCGCTTCGCGTTTTTTGTTGATAACACCGACATGATCAAAACCGATGATCTTCGTAGCGCCGGCGAGCACAAGTAGGCGAGCGATTGCAGTTCCGGCCGCTCCAGCGCCATTTAGGACGATCTTGCAATCCTTTAAGTCTTTCTTAACCAACTTAAGCGCATTACTTAAAGCAGCAAGTACAACGACTGCAGTTCCATGTTGATCATCATGGAAGACCGGTATATCTAGGAGTTCTCGGAGGCGCGCTTCAATCTCGAAACAACGTGGCGCTGAGATATCTTCAAGATTTATTCCACCGTAAACCGGTGCGATTAGTTGGACAGTGCGGACAATTTCATCAACATCTTGAGTATCTAGACAGACTGGCCACGCATCAACATCCGCAAAGCGCTTGAAGAGCGCAGCTTTTCCTTCCATAACTGGAAGCGCAGCTGCGGGGCCGAGATTTCCAAGGCCTAGAACCGCAGATCCATCAGTGACAACGGCAACGGTATTCCGCTTAATTGTGAGACGGCGGGCATCAGCTGGATCTTTCGCGATTGCCTGGCAGATACGTGCAACGCCTGGGGTATAGGCGCGGGATAGGTCATCACGTGTTTTTAGTGGGACTTTTGATTGGACCTCTAGCTTTCCACCCAAGTGAAGCAAGAAAGTTCGATCAGAGACTTTTCGAACGCTCAAGATCGGCGAGGCTGCAAGCGCTGCAGTTATCTTCTCAGCATGGTTTGAGTCAACGGCATCACAAGTAACATCGATAACCACGTTATCAAGCTGGGATTCGGCAACGTCGAGAGCGGTAATCATCGCGCCTTCGCGGGTGATGATCGTGGTTATCTCAGCGACTGGTTGGAACTCAGGTTTTCCCTCAACGCGGATTGTGATTCCGTAACCAGGAGAAGTATTTGCCATCAGACGACTCCGTAAAGTCGATCTCCTGCGTCACCTAATCCGGGAACGATGTA
>DAIOSM010000079.1:0-1944 GCA_036752585.1 Candidatus Nanopelagicaceae bacterium | reverse complement strand
TCCTTAGTTGTCTTCACATCTGGGACCACAGCATTTTTGAACTTTCCAACCTTCGCCTCATAAGAGTTTCGGCCATCAAAGAAGACAACCTCTTCACCCCGGGTATCTATCAATTCATGTACTTGTTCAGGGGTTAGATGTTTGCCGCCATCAATAACGCCATCTTTATCAACCTTAATCTCATCAGCGACCCCAAAGGAGACGAGCTCATCGCGAACCTTTACGCTTAATCTTGGAAAGTCGTTCCCAGTTCCATCCGACCACTTGAAATCAATCTTCTTAAATCCTGGGTATTGCTTAGTCTCTTTTACATATTTCTTAAGCGAACTCATATCCCCACCGAGCGTTCCATTAATTCCATGGCGCGAAATGAGGATGCGGCCCTTTAAACCGAGCGAATCACAGAGAGTTGTCTGCCATAAGCGAAGCGCTTCTGGATCAGCCACCGGCGCAAAGCCGTAGTACAAGATGATTTTCTGTAACTCAGGTTTCACTCGGACATTGTATTAGCCTCACAAAGCGCTCCAATTCTTGAGTTTGTGAGATGAATACGAGGTTTAGTTACGCCCGAGGTCAATAATGGGGGCATGGGAAGAGCCACCTCTAATCGAATCTTGGCCGTAATTGTTATCGCCGCACTTGTATTAAGCGCAGTGGCCGCACTCGTCTCATCTTTTCGCGAAGAGGTTAAGTACTCGGCTAGCTCCCCAGAAGGCGTTGTCCAGATGTACCTCACGGCAATTATCGAAGGCAAGAATGATCAAGCCGCCTCTTACTTCGCACCTGACTCGACCTGTGATGCCTCAGATATTGATCGCGCTTATGTTTCTGAGACGCTTCGAGTGAATCTAGTTTCTACCTCAATTGATGGAGATAGCGCATATGTAAAGATCGATGCGAATACGGGAGCAAGCGGTCCTTTTGATGATGGTTATACCGAATCTCATACCTATCGATTATCTAAAGAGAGCGGAAGATGGTTGATTGAGGGAATTCCCTGGCCACTCTGGGATTGCGGGACTGTGAATAAATGATCGCCGCCATCTTCATCCAGGTTCTATTTCTAGGCCTGCTCTTCTTTGGCGCTTACAAATTATTTAGCCGTGGCGGTCGACGCGGCGGTGGTGAATTCTCTATCCGTCGTCTCTTTCACTACTCCTTGCTCTACTTCTCAGTAATCATTTCGGGTTTTGGTGTTAGTGGTCTCCTAGGAAGAACTCTCGACTTTGGAAAGGTAATCGCTGAGAGCAGAACCGACCTGGCGCGAAATCTCTCCTTTGCAATTGTAGGAGTCCCGCTCGTCTATCTCTTTGCTCGCTGGTCAAATAAGAACCTACGCGAAGATTCAACTGAGAGAACTTCTCTAGCATGGCACGCTTATCTGACCATCACCTCGATTACATCTTTAGTGATCGCACTCAACGGACTACATGACACTCTCTCGTGGCTGATTGGTAACGATGCCTATCGCGGAAACGCGGTTGCTCAATTACTTATCTGGTCGGTTATCTGGTTCTTCCATCTCCGACTTTCACGAGAAGCAGGTGATGCAAATCGTGCTCAATATCTGATTGGTTCAGGAATCGGATTATCAATTCTCGCTGTTGGTCTCGGTGGGCTGGTAGCTAACACCCTAGAACAGCTAATAAATGTCAATCAGGAGATTATCTCGATTGAGCGAACCGATCCGATATTAAATAGCGCAATTACTATTTTGATGGGCCTTCCTGTCTGGATTATTTACTGGATAAGGGGAGCGCTTACATTTACTCGTGATTTCCTATGGCATGCCTATGTATTCCTTGCTGGTATCGCAGCTAGCTTTATTACAACAGTTGCTGGCTTTAGCGTGGTTCTCTACGACATCCTGGTCTGGTTCCTAGGGGAGACCAAGAATCAATCCGCGACCCAACACTTCTTCACTACCGCTAATGCAGTCGGCGC
>DAIOSM010000078.1:0-2081 GCA_036752585.1 Candidatus Nanopelagicaceae bacterium | reverse complement strand
TTTGTCCGCGAATTCCGGACTCGCGGGATGGGGCAGTTTAGATGAGCCTCTCTTAATGTGACAATCCCGATTTTCGGGAAAAGGTAAACATCATGTAACAATTAGGCCCAAATAGTGGACTATTTCCAGTTCTGGGCCCTTGAGGGGTCGATAACGGCCTCGGCGACCTCTTTCATAGAGACCCGTTTATCCATCGCCGTTCGCTGTATCCATCTGAAGGCATCCGCTTCACTTAGTTTCATCGCCTGCATAAGAATTCCCTTAGCCCGATCGACCAACTTCCGAGTTTCTAAACGTTCAGTCAAGTCGACTATTTCATTTTGTAAAGCAATCATCTGGGCATGTCGAGTAGTAGCAATTTCAATGGCTGGAATTAGATCATCGATTGTAAATGGCTTAACGACATATGCCATAACTCCAGCATCGAGCGCTCGTTCAACCAAATCTTTCTGGCTAAATGCAGTAAGCATTAACACCGGTGAGATTTTCACTATCTTTTCAGCAGCGGTTATCCCATCTAGCTTCGGCATCTTCACATCGAGAATTGCGAGGTCTGGCTTCAATTCAATCGCAAGAGCTACCGCTTCCTCCCCGTTAGTGGCTTCACCAACTACTTCATAACCATTCTCTCGGAGCATTTCGGCAAGATCCATCCGGATGAGAGTCTCATCTTCGGCAATCAGGATTCGCTTGCTTGTCATGTGCCTCGAGTCGGATTCGAACCGACACTATACGGTTTTTGAGACCGTCCTCTCTACCGTTGGAGTACCGAGGCGAGGAAGCGTTAGTTTAGCGATAAGCGGGAGCAACGCCACCTACAGCGTCACCAATGATGTGCACCCGCATTGCATTTGTAGAGCCAGGTATTCCAGGAGGTGAACCTGCAACGATCATTATCGCTTCACCTTTAGTTACCCTATTCTCTTCAATAAGAATCGCATCAACTTGCTTGACCATCTCATCTGTCGTCTTAACAAGTGGAGTGATGAATGGTTCTACGCCCCAAGAGAGCGCAAGCTGTCTATAAGTGGTCTCATCTGGAGTAAGTGCCACTACCGGAATATTGCTGCGTAATCGAGACATACGTCGGGCTGAGTCCCCTGACTTGGTAAATGTTGCGAGGACCTTTGCTCCGATAACTTGGCCTACCTCAGTGGCTGCCTTGGTGATTGCGCCACCTTTAGTCTTTGGATTATGTAGTAGCGCTGGGATTAAGTGCAGGGCATCTGTTTCAGTCTTCTCGATTATTCGCGCCATCGTTTTAACAGCGTCAATCGGATAGCTTCCCACGCTAGTTTCGCCAGAGAGCATCAGAGCGTCTGCACCATCAAGAACTGCGTTTGCGCAATCGGTAGCCTCGGCGCGAGTTGGCCTTGAATTTGTGATCATTGAGTCAAGCATCTGGGTAGCCACGATCACAGGTTTTGCCTCTTCGCGAGCAAGTGTGATGCATCGTTTTTGGACTAACGGGATATCTTCGATAGGCATCTCTACACCGAGATCACCGCGAGCAACCATAATTCCATCGAAGGCTTTTATAATTTCTTCTAGATTATCGACAGCTTGTGGCTTCTCGATCTTCGCAATTACCGGACGATGTATACCCAATTCCTTCATCACGCTATGTGCGCCATCGATATCTTTGGCATTTCGCACAAAGGAGAGCGCAATAAAATCAGCGCCCGCCTTTAACCCCCACTTAAGATCTTCAATATCTTTCTCAGAGAGCGCGGGAACTGACACCGCAACGCCGGGAAGATTCAAACCTTTGTTATTGGAGATTGGACCTGCTTCGACGCACTTTGTTCTTACTTCGGTTGCAGTTACTTCTATTACCTCGACTGCAACTTTTCCATCATCTATGAGAATTCGATCTCCGGCTTTGCAATCTTTCGGTAGCCCCTTGTAGGTGGTACTTACGAGATCCTTGGTGCCAACAACATCATCTATTGTGATTGTTAATGGATCATTCACCTTGAGATCGTGCGGGCCACTTTCAAATCTACCTAGCCGGATCTTGGGACCCTGTAGGTCAACCAATATTGCTACCGAAGCGCCCTTCTTCGCGGCAGTACTTCTAA
>DAIOSM010000077.1:0-2272 GCA_036752585.1 Candidatus Nanopelagicaceae bacterium | reverse complement strand
GTTCTCCTGAACAGCGCGCCGATAAGAAGCCGATGCTCTCTGACCTTCGTGAATCAGGTTCGATTGAACAAGACGCTGACGTTGTTATCTTGCTTCACCGCGATGATCTGTATGACTCCCAAAACCGTTCTGGCGAAGCTGATCTAAATGTGGCTAAGCACCGTAATGGACCCACAAAGATCATCACCGTTGCTTCGCTACTTCACTTTGCTAAGTTCGCCGATATGGCGCCTAAGTACACAACTCCACAAGAGAAGTTCGTTAAAGATAATTAAATTATCTTCTCTAGCTTTCCACTCTTGACATCATAGATAGCGCCCATCACATCTAGCTCTTTGGGCAAAAATGGAAATGACTTTATTCTCAACACATCTGTCTCTAGCGCAGCTTTCTGATCGGTCACGGTACGAATCTCAATAGACCTAGTATCAATTCCAGAACTCTTACGGATCGCCTCATGAACCTGCTCTTCCGTGCCGCTAGCCATACGGCAATCAGTGTGAGGCATTACTAGGACTCTTGAAACATTTAGTAAATGCGTTGCTAGAACTAGAGTTCTTAAGACGTCTTCGGTGACGCGAGCGCCAGCATTTCTAAGAATCTTGGCATCACCAGGCTTCATGCCGACTACTCGAAGCGGATCAATCCGTGAATCCATACAGGTGACAATGGCGAGGCCTTCGGCTGCGCGACCAGTTAAATCACTTGATTTAAAGGCTTTTGCGAACTCAGCATTAGCCGCGAGGATCTCATCGAAACTCAATGGGCACCTGCCTTGCTTCTAGCTCGGTCTGCGATTGAAATTCCAATAATCACAACCAAGCATCCAATGAGCTGGATAGTAGTCAGACTTTCATTCAACCACCACCAGGCAAAGATCCCGGCGAGAACCGGCTCAATCATTCCAAAGATACTTGCCGTTGAGGCGCTCATTAGTTTCAGACCACTAATGACAAAAAGGTAAGGCGCAATCGTTCCCATTAGAACAATCCATAAAACCAACGCCCAACCAGGTAGTGAATATTCTTCAAACCTACCTAAAAGGTTCATCTCGTTACTTAGCGCGTCGAAAGGGAAATTCCAGATTGGAAGTGCGAAAAAGAGAAGAAGAGAGGCAACTCCAAATCCCCACGTAGCTATTGCGCCACTGGTTTTAGTTTTTCCAAGGAGATCGGCGATCAGGAAATAGCCGGCAAGTGCAAAGGCATCGAGAAATGCTGCGATGAGACCAATTTGATCTACGGAGAGCCCGCTCCAAATCTGGGTAATCATCAACAATCCAGTAAAGGCAAGTGTGATGGCATACCAGAGCCCCCGAGGAACATGCTTCTTTAGAACAAAGCGGAGGAAGAGCAAGATCCAAATAGGTGCAGTGAATTCAATAAGAAGAGCGATTCCTACATACATCCGCTCGATAGCCACGAAGTAGAACGCTTGAACTAGCGTCACTCCAACAACTCCAAATAGAAGTAACCAAGGCAACTCTTGTTTAGTTGGCTTTAACTCGTTGCGACGGAAGATGATGTAAAAAGAGAAGAGGATTAAGAATGCGCCGCCGGTTCTAATCTGGGTGAGGCGCCAAGCCGAGACCTCATCAAGGAGAACGATTTTCGAGATGATTCCGTTGAAGGCGAAGAGAAATGCCCCTAAAAATAGGTAAATCTCACCCCGGAGTCGCGTTAGCACCCCGGAACCCTATCGGTTTAGAAGGCGGCTTCTGAAACTCCCATGATTTCGCCATCTTCGCGCTCAACGATTGCGCGAGTGGCGCTAATCAATGGCAAGAAGTTATGGACGAAGTAACGAGAAGCAGCAATCTTTCCTTCGAAGAAATCCTTATCTTTTCCGGTCGCTGAACCAATCTTGCTTGCGGCGATATCAGATTGGCGAAGAAGTAACCAGGAGATGATGATGTCGCCGACTGACATCAATAAGCGAGTAGTGTTAAGACCGCACTTATATATCTCATCTGGCTTTTCTTGGCTTGCCATCGCGTGGGTTACAAGCTGTCCGATTATTGCCTGAAGATCTTCAAGGGCTTTTGCCAACTCAGCTTTTTCAGTTGCGTTGTTGCCACCAGAAGCTGCAAATGCACCGATCTCTTTCGAGAGTTTAGTTAGCGCGCGACCATTGTCCTTAATAATCTTGCGGAAGAAGAAATCAAGACCTTGGATAGCTGTGGTGCCTTCATACAAAGTATCAATCTTGGCATCGCGGACATATTGCTCAAGTGGCCAGTCCATGGTGAAGCCGGAACCGCCAAATGTTTGGA
>DAIOSM010000076.1:0-2335 GCA_036752585.1 Candidatus Nanopelagicaceae bacterium | reverse complement strand
CCCAATGGATTTTCGTACCATTGAGCCATGAGGTTCCGCAAAGATGCGAGCGATTTAGATGAGCGTCTTGAGATCCCCGAGTTGTTAACTAGAACCCTTGATTCACTTGAATCCGAATCTTTATTGGTTCTTCCAGGAGAAGTAATACTTCATCAGAGCGATGGTCTTGCAAATTTCGGTGTTGTTAAAGATGGACGAATAACTAGCGAAGATTTAATTGCTTTGATTCGTGGTGTTCGTCGTAGTAATTCTGCGCGTCGTGGCTCGATTGAAATTGCTCGTGGACCGATTGGTCAAGGAAAGCGTGAGTTAGCAGTTTCAGCGACGCCACTTACTGATGATGGCTTGATTCTTGTACTTATCTCTGATGAGAGCGAAGCTCGTCGAATCGATGCAGTTCGTCGCGACTTCGTAGCGAACGTCTCTCATGAATTAAAGACGCCGATCGGCGCACTTGGGCTATTGAGTGAGGCGATTTTGGGAGCGAAGAATCAACCTGAAGAGGTGGTTCGATTCGCGACGAAGATGCAGAGTGAGGCGAAGCGTCTCGCTGATCTAGTACAAGAGATCATCGATCTCTCTAGGCTACAAAGTAGCGATCCACTTCAGAAAGCATTTCCAGTAGAAGTCGGTGATGTGATCCGTGAAGCAGTCGATCAAGCCCAGGTAAGTGCAGAAGCTCGACGTATCGATGTTGAGATCGGAATCATCCAGGACGCTACCGTTATCGGTGATCGTGACCAATTGATCGCAGCAGTCCATAACCTGGTTGAGAATGCAATCAACTATTCTCCTGAGAACACAAAGGTCTCAGTCACCTCAAGTGTTAAGAAGGAATTAGTTGAGATAACAGTCGCGGATCAAGGAATCGGGATTCCGGAAAGTGAGCTAGGAAGAATCTTTGAGCGGTTCTATCGCGTTGATCCAGCACGCTCTCGCCAGACCGGTGGAACTGGGTTGGGCCTGTCGATCGTCAAACATGTTGCTCTCAATCATGGCGGCGATGTGAAGGTGTGGAGCCAAGAAGGTGTAGGAAGTACCTTCTCGATCCTGTTGCCAATTGCCACAAATCAAGAGCTAAGTGAGGAGGCGTAATGACACGGATACTTGTTGTCGAAGATGAGAGCTCCTTCTCTGAAGCGCTGGAATTCCTCCTTGGAAAAGAGGGCTTCTCGGTAGTCACTGCAGCTACTGGGACCGAGGCTTTGAAGAAGTTCGAGCAGGGCGGAATCGATCTGATTCTCCTTGATCTGATGTTGCCTGAAATCTCAGGAACCGAGGTCTGTCGCCAGATCCGCGCAAAATCCAAAGTACCGATCATCATGCTTACCGCTAAAGATTCTGAGGTCGATAAGGTCGTTGGACTCGAGATCGGCGCTGATGATTATGTGACTAAGCCGTATTCAGCCCGCGAGTTAGTGGCACGTATCAATGCGGTACTAAGGCGCAATGGCGGTGATGGCGCGGTGATCGATTCTGGAGTCATAACCGTTCATGGAATCAGAATGGATATCGATCGCCACCAGGTATCGATAAATGGAATTCCAGCATCTTTACCGTTGAAGGAGTTCGAACTACTTGAGTTCTTGATGCGAAATGCCGGTCGCGTGCTAACTCGTATGCAATTAATCGATCGAGTTTGGGGTAGCGATTACGTTGGGGACACAAAGACGCTAGATGTTCACATCAAAAGACTTAGGGCAAAGATAGAAGATGATCCAGCTAACCCAAAGGTAATCCAGACCGTCCGCGGTCTTGGTTACAAGATGGAGCTGTAAATTCCTTCGTTCTTAACGATAAGAGCGCTTAATTCGAGCTTGCCGGCTTTAGCGAAATAGAAGACCACCGGAACTCTATTTCCAGCTACCTCACCTAGATTTGCGACTTTTGCTTTTGCGTTAGCGCTATCACCTTCGAAGAACATCGGCTTATTCTTCTCAAGAAGTACTTCGGATTGGTAGTCAGCTTGTTGGCCGTTGATGGTTATTCCGACTAATTGATCGGGTGAGTCATTGTGATTTGTTATGAAAGCAATGAGAGTTCCAGAACCATCTGGAAGAGCAACGATTTTTACGTTGCGAAGCTTGAGATCTCCAAGATCGCGTTCTACTCCATCGGTGACTTGCTTAATCAAGCGCGTTTCAGCATTTCCGCCGGCTGCGCAACTTGTCAATCCAAAAGATGTCAAGAGCAACGCGAGAATTAATCCCGTCTTCTTAAGTAAGGCGCTAGAAATCACGGGTGAATAATGGCAGAAAACCATTGTTTTACGCCCACTTAGGCCGGTTTTTATCTGTGAGATAACTCTGATAAAATTGCCGCCTAGCGAAAGGCA
>DAIOSM010000075.1:0-2345 GCA_036752585.1 Candidatus Nanopelagicaceae bacterium | reverse complement strand
TCTATTTCAGCCTGCGGGGAATAAACCAGAGATGGTTTGATGTTCCCCTGCACAGATTGTTAAACCATAGAGAGGTAGGCAGATGACTGAAAACGTAGTTCTCGACTCCACACCCCTCAATGCTTTAGACCGTTGCGATCGTTGCGGCGCCCAAGCATATGTGCGAGCTGTAATGGCAAATGGATTCGAATTACTTTTCTGTGGCCACCACGCTAAGAAGTATCAAGAAGGTCTCACAAACGTTGCATCGCGTATTCAGGATGAGACCGATCGCATCACCGAAGAATCAGCGGCTCGATAACTCGATTTAAGAGACTTGCTCTACCAGTAATTCGCTCTTCGGTATCTGCAATTCCACTTAACTTTACCAATGCATTAACGCCCAAATACCTGATTGGTTCTGGCTCCCAGCGCCGAATCTTTCGGTTTACAAAGTGAAGATTTCGTAAATCGCTTCCTTTATTCAAGATTTCATGAGTCAGCACCTTGGCAGCCAGGTGGCTCATGGTTACGCCATCGCCTGCATATCCACCTAATCTTCCGAATCCGCTTTTCGGATCCCATTGAACATAAGGCTCCCAGTCTCGCGTGATTGCTACCGCTCCGCCCCATGAGTGTGTGAAATCAACATCGCGCAGTATTGGGAACCAGGATCTCAAAAGCGAACGGATTGTCTCGTGGACTTTTGCCGTTGATTCTTTTGATTCCTGCAATTTAGAAGCAAATGGATAGGTCGCTCCCCTACCGCCGATTGCGATTCGATTATCTGCAGTGCGTTGTGCGTAATTAACCATATGCGAGTTCTCAGCAAAGGTGAACCGCTCCGAGTTTCCGATCTCCGCCCAAATTGATTCACTCAAAGGCTCCGTTGCTACCATCAGTGAGTAGAGCGGGATGAACTCTCGGCCAGGGGCGCCGAATACCTCGGTAGCCTGAATTACGACTGGAGCCTTGATAAACGCACTATTTACGAGCACACCCCCAGAAACAGGGCTGGCCCAGGAGTTTTCGAAGATAGATACGCCCTTACTCTGAAGATGAGCGGCTAGAGCCATCACAAGATTGAATGGATGAACCGTCGCACAACTTGGATTAAGTACCCCGCCTAATGCTCCCGTTACGTTTAGTCTCTCCTTGACCTCACTTGAACTTAACCAGAGATTTCTCTCATCAGCCTTGGACTTCAGTCGACTTAGCTGGGCTCTGTTCCTTGCAAAGTAGAGGCTCCCTGATTTAACAAAGCCAACTTCGCTATGGTTTTTGGAGAAATCACCTATCTCATCAATTGATTGATCGAGCGCTTCAAATAACTGAGTAGTGAGACTGGCGCCAATCCGTTTCTTCAGAGTTTCTTTATGAACGGGATATTCACTTGATGCCCAGCCGCCATTGCGACCGCTTGCGCCATATCCAAGCGACTTCGCTTCAAAGATTGCAATCTTTAGCGATGGATCGAGTTTCTTTAGGTGAAATGCGCTCCATAACCCGCTGAAGCCGCCTCCGATAATTGCTACGTCAAAGAAACCCTCAAGACTCGGGGCGGAAATTGTTAAGCGAGAAGGTGAATCAGACCAGAGAGGATTGCTAGCCCTGGAAGCCGGCATCACGATGTGATCCATCGCAGTAAGGCTTCTCTTTGGAATGGCCACAGCGGCATAGTGAGAAGTTCTCTTTAGTCTCAATCACATTTCCATCGGCATCAACGAAATCGACCGCACCTGTGACCCGAATCGAACCATTTGGCTTTACGAAGATTTTTGGACGATCTGACATTTACAGCTCCTAATCTAGATAGTCGCGCAGGACTTGTGAACGAGATGGGTGGCGAAGCTTGGACATAGTCTTGGATTCAATCTGGCGGATACGTTCGCGAGTTACTCCGTAGACCTTGCCAATTTCATCAAGGGTCTTTGGTTGGCCATCAGTTAGGCCGAAGCGCATCGCAACCACGCCAGCTTCACGCTCTGAAAGAGTGTCGAGGACCGAGTGAAGCTGTTCTTGTAGAAGTGTGAATGAGACCGCGTCAGCAGGAACAATTGCCTCTGAATCTTCGATTAGATCGCCGAACTCTGAATCGCCCTCCTCGCCAAGTGGCGTGTGGAGTGAGATCGGTTCACGGCCATACTTTTGAACCTCGACTACCTTTTCAGGCGTCATATCGAGTTCTTTAGCCAACTCTTCTGGGGTCGGTTCGCGACCTAAATCTTGAAGCATCTGTCGTTGAACGCGAGCAAGTTTGTTGATGACTTCCACCATGTGAACTGGGATACGGATCGTTCTTGCCTGGTCAGCCATCGCGCGAGTGATTGCCTGGCGAATCCACCAAGTTGCGTAGGTAGAGAACT
>DAIOSM010000074.1:0-2365 GCA_036752585.1 Candidatus Nanopelagicaceae bacterium | reverse complement strand
GTGTACTTCGGCGCCATATCTGCAAACTTTGCAAAGTGAAGTAGCGAAGCAATCGGAATCTTCTTAGTTGGGCCATTACGGTGCTTAACAACCATTAGGTCGGCTTCGCCTTGGCGGTTTTGTGGATCGTATAGATCATCGCGGTGTAACAAGATAACAACGTCAGCATCCTGCTCAATCGATCCAGATTCACGAAGGTCAGAGAGCATTGGCTTCTTATCAGCACGCTGTTCTGGGGAGCGATTTAGCTGGGAGATAGCAACGACCGGAACATTAAGTTCCTTTGCGAGAAGTTTTAGTTGGCGAGAGAACTCGGAGACCTCTTGTTGGCGATTCTCAACACGTTTTCCAGAGGTCATAAGTTGTAAGTAGTCGATAACAACTAGCTTTAAATCATGGCGCTGTTTAAGCCTTCGTGCCTTTGCTCGAATCTCCATCATCGAGAGATTCGGAGAATCATCAATAAAGAGCGGTGCATCATTAATTTCGCCCATTCTTCGGGCTAATTTTGACCATTCATCATCACTTAAAGAACCAGAGCGAATGTTGTTTAGAGCAACTCTTGCTTCTGCGGAGAGCATGCGCATCGTGATTTCAGAGCGGCTCATTTCAAGTGAGAAGATGACAGCGCATTCTTGATTGTGAATAGCTGCGTGGCGTGCGAAGTCGAGACCTAAAGTCGACTTTCCGACAGCGGGACGAGCAGCAATAACAATCATATTTCCAGGATGGAAGCCATTAGTTAAATCATCAAGATCTCTAAAACCAGTCTTTATACCTTCAGCAAGATCTCCGGATTGAAGTTTTTCGATTTGATCTAGGGCGGCCGGGATTAGCGTGTTAAGTTGAACGAAATCTTCGCCAGCTCTTCGTTCTGTTACTCCATAAACCTCTTGTTCGGCTTGGTCAACAACATCATCGATATCACCTTCGGTTGAGTAACCCATCTGAACAATCTTTGTTCCGGCTTCAACCAAGCGACGCGCAATCGCGCGCTCTCTAACAATTTTTGCGTAGTAATTTGCATTCGCAGCGGTCGGCACAGCAGAGATGAGAGTGTGTAGATATGGAGCGCCACCAACTTTTGCAATCTCTCCGCGCTTAGTTAGCTCGGCGGAAACAGTTACGGCATCAGCTGGTTCGCCACGTCCATAAAGATCGATGATTGCATCAAAAATTAATTCATGTGCAGGTCGATAGAAATCGCGTTGCCGGAGAATTTCTACAACTTCACCGATTGCATCTTTCGATAAGAGCATTCCGCCAAGTACGGATTGCTCTGCGACAAGATCTTGGGGAGGAGTTCGATCAAATTCTGGGACGGTAGAGCGACGATCGTCGTAATTCGGGAGCTCTGCCAGACTCATGGGCGTATCCTCTTGCCCACCACTGACACCGTCTAAATAGCTGATTTACGCGTGTGGAGTGGCTGTGGGGAAAGGGCCCTGCCCATGTGTAGAAGCTGTGGACAGTTTGTGGGTAACTAACAATTTTTCCAATCTCCACGCTTGATTAGACCTTCAAACCTGTGGAGAAAAGTTTTTTGAAGAATCTCAATCTCTGAGATGAAGTTCTTTCTCGAAAAACTAAGAAAGCCCGCCAGTATTTGGCGGGCCTAATTAGAAGGAATTCCTTTACTCGATCACATTGACAGTGATGTTCGCAGCCACTCCGGTAAGAAGTGAAACCTTAGCTGTGTGCTTTCCAAGGTTCTTTACATGCTTAATCAACTTGATCTTGTGACGATCGATATCAATTCCAGTCTCGCTCTTGATAACCAGAGCAATATCTTTTTCTGTCACCGAACCAAAGAGACGACCGGTTGAGCCGACCTTAACTTTGATTTCAAAAGTTGTGGCTTCGAGTTTTGCCTTAATCTCATTTGCGTGATCCTTATCGCGGATCTCGCGAGATTGGCGAGCGCGACGGATTCCGTCGATCTGCTTCTCTCCACCTTCGCTCCATGCAATTGCATTTCCGCGTGGGATCAAGAAGTTACGAGCGTAACCATCTTTCACATTAACAACATCACCTGCGCGGCCAAGGCCTGCGACTTCGCGAGTAAGAATAAGTTTCATCTTTTCCTCCTACTAGCGTGCGGTTGATGTGTAAGGAAGTAGAGCTACTTCACGGCTATTTTTAATCGCATCAGAGACTTGACGTTGATGCTGGGTGCAAGCGCCAGTAATACGGCGAGCGCGGATCTTGCCGCGATCGGTGATGTACTTACGTAGCGTTGCTACATCTTTGTAATCAATATAGGTGACCTTGTCGCGACAGAACGCGCAAGGCTTCTTCTTTATCTTCTTAAGCGCAGCCTGTGAGACCTTCGGCTTCTGCTTCAGATTCCGGTTGGAACGTGCTC
>DAIOSM010000073.1:0-2377 GCA_036752585.1 Candidatus Nanopelagicaceae bacterium | reverse complement strand
CATCGGATAACGACGATCCAGTCGTCGCTTACATCCGTAAGAACGGTTCGGGCACCATCACAGGTAAGGATGTAGCGGTTCCAGCTGGAGTCGAAGTCCATAACCCAGATCTTCACATCGCAACTTTGAATAGCAAGGCTAATGTCGAAATCGAACTAACAATCGAGCGCGGTCGCGGTTATGTAGCTGCGATCCAGAACAAGCAAGTAGGAGCTGAGATCGGCCGTATTCCAGTCGATTCCATCTACTCACCTGTTCTTCGCGTGACATACAAAGTCGAAGCAACTCGTGTTGAACAGCGCACTGACTTCGATCGCTTGATCATCGATGTCGAGACAAAGAGCTCAATGACACCTCGTGATGCAATGGCATCTGCAGGTAAGACACTTGTTGAACTCTTCGGCCTCGCACATGAGTTGAATTACGCAGCTGAGGGAATCGACCTTGGACCATCCGTCCAGGACGCAGCTCTAGCAGCTGACCTCGCACTTCCAATTGAGGATCTCGACCTAACCGTCCGCTCCTACAACTGCTTGAAGCGCGAAGGAATCCACACTGTTGGTGAGTTGCTATCACGTAGCGAAGCTGACCTACTAGATATCCGTAACTTTGGTTCAAAGTCGATTGATGAAGTGAAGGCGAAGATCGCCTCCATGGGCCTACAGCTCAAGGATTCACCAGTCGGATTCGATCCAACTAAGCATCAGAACTATGGCATCGACGATTCATTCGCCGATGAGCAGGCTTAAATAGGTAAGAAATAGGAGACTAAACATGCCTAGACCATCTAAGGGACCGCGTCTTGGAAGCGGCCCAGCACATGAGAAGTTATTGCTCCGCACTCTCGCTGAGCAACTCTTCGAGAATGGCAAAGTTCGTACGACCGAAGCTAAGGCGCGTCGTCTCCGTCCGGTTGCCGAGAAGTTGATTACCCATGCCAAGAAGGGTGATCTTGCTTCACGTCGCGAAGTAATGGCTGCAATCTCAAATAAGAGCGTTGTACACACTCTCTTCACTGAGATCGGCCCACGCTTTGCAAACCGTAATGGTGGCTACACAAGAATTACAAAGATCGGCCCACGTAAGGGCGATAACGCTCCGATGGCGGTCATTGAAGTTCTTGCAGATTAATTAGTTTAAGTTTCACTGATGGAACCCACTCTCAACCCTGGGAGTGGGTTTCTTCGTTTTCGAATCGATTTCGCTTATGACGGCACTAATTTCAATGGCTGGGCTCGCCAACCAGGACTTCGCACAGTACAAGGCGCGATGGAAGAAGCGCTTGCTGGCCTTACGAGAAACGAAGTTGAGTTAGTTGTAGCTGGAAGAACTGATGCGGGCGTTCATGCAACAGCTCAAGTCGCTCATTTTGATCTTCCCGAGCGAGATAAATATGGCAAAGAGTGGCGATGTGAAGATCTTCTATATCGCTTAAATCGGATGCTTGATGAAGATATTCGAATCAATTCGATAACTCACGCTCCACCTTTCTTCCATGCTCGTTTCTCAGCGCTCCGCCGGAAGTACATCTACAAGATCGCCGATGGACGCCGCCAGTTAGAGCCGCTAAAACGCTTTGATATCGCACCTTGGTATCGAGATTTAGATGAAAAATTGATGAATGAAGCAAGCAGACTTCTCCTGGGTGAGCATGATTTTGCAGCTTTCTGTAAGACCGGAGGAGTAGGAACAACCATCCGTCGCCTCGAGAAGTTTGATTGGCGCCGTGATGACGATCTTCTTATCGCCGATGTAGTGGCTGATGCATTCTGTTATTCGATGGTTAGAAATCTAGTCGGTGCATGTGTCCGTGTAGGCGAAGGTAGATTTGAGCCAAAGTGGATCGAAGATGTACTTGAGAATAGAGAGCGAGTTAGCGAAAGTCTCGTATTCCCAGCTCGCGGCCTTACCCTCGTAGGCGTTGATTACCCTCTAGATAGCGAACTTGAAGCTCGCGCAAAAATTACTATTGCGCGTCGAGATGAGGATTAATTGAAGAAATTTCTCCTGGTGTTTGCCTCACTCTCTCTTTTGGTAAGCGTGATGCCTCCAACTTCTAGCGCTGCTACTCCGAAGGCGGGCGCTCCTTGTAACAAGGTTGGCTTAGAGCGCAAGAATGGAGCTGAGACCTTTAAGTGCACCCAAAGAGGTAAGAAGAGGGTTTGGGTCAGAGCAAAGTCTTCGGTTGCTCCAGCTCCATCTCCAACTCAATCGCCATCTCCATCTCCAACCATCGCGACGAATTCTCTGACTATCTACAAGGCGGGACCAGGAGCAGCCCTTGGGAGCAAGAACAAGAAGAGCCCGGAATTGACTTTCACCCCATCAATAACAAACGCGAATCTAAAACTCTGGGTGTATGACCCTGAAAACCCAA
>DAIOSM010000072.1:0-2404 GCA_036752585.1 Candidatus Nanopelagicaceae bacterium | reverse complement strand
TACATCGTTCCCGGATTAGGTGACGCAGGAGATCGACTTTACGGGGTCGTCTGATGGCAAATACTTCTCCAGGTTACGGAATCACGATCCGCGTTGAAGGAAAGCCGGAGTTCCAACCAGTCGCAGAAATAACCACGATCATCACCCGCGAAGGCGCGATGATCACAGCGCTCGATGTCGCAGAATCACAAGTTGATAGCGTGGTCATCGATGTTACTTGTGATGCCGTTGATTCGAGCCATGCTGAGAAGATAACGGCAGCTCTTGCAGCTTCACCGATTTTGAGCGTACGTAAAGTCTCAGATCGAACATTCTTATTGCATCTCGGTGGAAAATTAGAGGTCCAATCAAAGGTCCCACTAAAGACTCGTGATGATCTCTCCCGCGCATATACCCCGGGCGTAGCGCGAATCTGCCAAGCCATCGCTAAAGATCCCGCTGATGCACGGCGCCTTACGATCAAGCGAAATACCGTCGCGGTAGTAACTGATGGCTCAGCTGTCTTAGGGCTAGGAAATCTCGGCCCTTCTGCAGCGCTTCCCGTAATGGAGGGAAAGGCCGCTCTCTTCAAGCGCTTTGCTGATGTCGATGCCTGGCCAGTCTGTCTTGATACCCAAGATGTCGATGAGATTGTTCGTACTGTCCAACTCATTGCGCCGGTCTATGGCGGCATAAATCTTGAGGATATTTCAGCGCCACGTTGTTTTGAGATCGAAGCTCGTCTTCGTGGACTCCTCGATATCCCGGTATTCCATGATGATCAACATGGAACTGCTGTTGTGGTCCTTGCAGCTTTGAATAATGCACTTAAATTGGTGAAGAAGAATTTGAAGGATTGCAAGATCGTATTAAATGGTGCCGGGGCTGCCGGAACAGCAATTGCAAGGCTCTTAGTTCTAGCTGGCGCCACAAAGATCATCGGCTTTGATCATGTTGGAGTAATAAACAAGAAGCGCGAAGCCGAGAATGAGATGCGTAAGTGGTTTATCGAGAACTGTAATCGTGATCAATTCGAGGGCTCGTTAGCGGACGCGATGAAGGGCGCCGATGTCTTTATCGGAGTAAGTGCGCCAAATGTATTGACCGAAGGCGATGTCGCTTCGATGGCGGAAGGCTCTATCGTATTTGCACTCGCTAATCCGGACCCTGAGATCGACCCGATGATTGCTCGTAAGCATGCGGCGGTTGTTGCAACTGGAAGAAGTGATCAACCGAATCAGATCAATAATGTATTGGCTTTCCCAGGTATCTTCCGCGGCCTACTCGATGCTGGCGCTAAAAAAATCACCGATGAGTTACTTGTTGCTTGTGCAAATGCAATCGCATCATGCGTTGGTGACTCCCAATTAAACGCCTCCTTCATCGTACCGAGCGTCTTTGATACGAACGTCGTGAAAGCAGTAGCAGCAGCGGTCAAAGAGAGCTGCTAGATGAGTATCGCCGATTGGATCGAGCAGACCCTTAACGCTTCGGGACCATTCTTTATCTATGTATTGATGGGTGCGATTGTCTTCGTAGAGACAGGAATCCTCGTCGCATTCTGGCTTCCCGGTGACTCGGTTCTATTCGCTGCTGGGCTCCTTGCTGGATCTCGTGATGATGTAAATATTTTATTTTTGGTATTCATCATCTTCCTGGCTGCATTCATTGGTGATCAAGTCGGATATGTACTCGGTCGAAAATATGGGCGAAGTTATCTAGAACGGAAAGACTCCGAGAAGATTCGAAAGATGGTGGCGCGGGCTGAAGCCTTCTATGAGAAATATGGATGGAGCGCTGTGATCTTGGCTCGCTTCTATCCGTGGATAAGAACTTTCATGCCACCTATCGCCGGTATCGGAAAGATGAATTACTACAAGTTCTTAGCTGCTAACGCGCTCGGTGCTCTTCTATGGGGCGTTGGAATTACTCTTCTTGGTTACTACGCAGCCTCTATTCCCGTACTCAAGGGCTCCGCAAGAGGGATTGCGATCTTCTTTGTGATCTTGACGATTGCTCTTGGAGTTCGAAACTACATCCGCGCACGGCGCGCTTGAGTAGCGCCACCAACAACGACACCCACGTAGGTAAGCGCAATACCCGTCACTAGGTACCAACTAACTGAGATTCCTTCACTAGGAAGATAGAGATCGAGAATCAGCGAACCGAATAGTTGGCCACCGACGCTATAGAGCGTGAAGGTAAGAACTCCAAGGTGTTGGACTATTAGCGCCGTGAAGGCGATGTATATGACGCCAATTATTCCTCCGGTATAGATCCACCAAGGTCCACTAGGTAGTGGTTGCAATTCATTTCTTCCCAGAATCATTAGCACCACTATGAAAATGAGTAGGAACGAAGTTCCGGTGATGAAATTTAGTAGCGAAGTTGTGTAGCTATCTCCAGAGTGCTCATTTATCTGACC
>DAIOSM010000071.1:0-2612 GCA_036752585.1 Candidatus Nanopelagicaceae bacterium | reverse complement strand
GGAAGAGCAAGCGCTGCAGAGAAGGATGTTAAGGAGAATGCGAAGCGTCGTTGGCCAGCAGTCATCTTCGAGACTAGAGAGGTCGCTGTTCAAGGAGCCGATGCGGTAATTCAAGTCTCTGCTGCTCTAAGAGAGCTCGATGCTGATCCAGATGTAGATGTAATCATCATTACTCGCGGTGGCGGTTCTTTCGAAGACCTTCTTCCATTCTCTGATGAGGGACTTGTTAGGCTCGCAGCTTCATGTAAGAAACCAATCATCAGTGCGATAGGACATGAACAAGACACTCCCTTACTTGATCTAGTCGCAGATCTACGTGCCTCAACCCCGACTGATGCCGCAAAGCGGGTCGTTCCAGATATCAAAGAAGAGTACGAGAAGATCCGGCAACTTCGGCAGCGTGCAGATCGAAAGATAAATGATCGAGTTGTGCTTGAGATGACAAAGGTCGTGGGTTTGATTCAACGTTCTTTCGCAAGTATCAACTCTCGCCTTATGCGATCTAGTGAAGAGTTATCTCATCTGATTGCTCGTGTTCGAACGCTCTCTCCACAAGCGACCCTTGAGCGTGGTTATGCAGTAGTGCAGAAAGTCGATGGCTCGATTGTCCGCTCGCCAGAAGTGCTCACAAAAGGAGAAGAGCTCCGGCTCCGGCTCGCTGAAGGTGTGGCGGTAGCAACAGCCACGGGCGAGAGTTCAAAAGATTCAACTACTAGGACAATGAAAGGCGAGTAGATTACGAATATGGCCGAGATGAGTTATGAAGCTGCTCGAGATGAACTCCAGAAAGTAGTTGCGACTCTCGAATCTGGCGGCTTGGGCCTTGAGGAATCTTTGAAGCTCTGGGAGCGCGGCGAGGAATTAGCCGCAATCTGCCAAGAGTGGCTAGATGGAGCACGAGCTAAGCTCGAATCAGCGAGCCAATTGGCCTCCAGAGATAAAGATTTGAAGAGCGAAGACTAAGAGAGCTAGATAAGAGAGTAAAAATGCCCGAATTCATCTATGAGGATCTTCTCCCGGTCGGCCCCGATAAGACGGAGTATCGCCTCGTCTCAAAAGAGGGCGTATCAACATTTGAAGCAGATGGACGTACTTTCCTAAAGGTCTCACCTGAAGCGATTCGTAACTTAACCGAGGTAGCGATACATGACATCTCGCACTACTTAAGAAGCGAGCACCTCCAACAGCTTGCAAACATCTTGAAGGATCCCGAGAGCTCACCCAATGATCGCTTCGTCGCTCTCGATCTGCTCAAGAATGCCAATATCTCCGCCGGAGGAATCCTTCCGATGTGCCAAGACACGGGTACAGCTCTCGTTATGGGCAAGAAAGGACAACAGGTTCTCACCTCAGAGCGCGATGAAGTGACCATCTCAAAAGGCGTTTACGACGCATTCACAAAATTGAATCTCCGCTATTCCCAACTCGCCCCCGTCAGTGTTTGGGAGGAGAAGAACACTGGAAATAACCTCCCTGCCCAGATTGAGATCTACTCAGATTACGAACACCCAGATGAGTACAACTTCCTCTTCATCGCCAAAGGTGGCGGAAGTGCAAATAAGTCATTCCTCTATCAAGAGACGAAAGCGATCCTAAATCCAAAGACCTTCATGGTCTGGTTAGAGGAGAAACTTCGCTCCCTTGGAACGGCAGCATGTCCGCCCTACCACCTAGCGATTGTGATTGGTGGAACTAGCGCCGAGTTCACCGCAAAGACCGCAAAACTAGCTTCGACAAAGTATCTAGATTCCCTTCCAACAACTGGAGATGCAAAGACTGGAAGAGCCTTCCGAGATCCAGAGCTAGAGAAGCAGGTATTCGAATTAACTCAGAAGTTAGGGATCGGCGCCCAATTCGGAGGAAAGTACTTCTGCCATGATGTTCGCGTAGTCCGCTTGCCGCGCCACGGCGCCTCGTTACCAATATCTATCGCAGTCTCCTGCTCGGCCGATCGCCAAGCCAAGGCCAAAATAACCAAGGATGGCATCTTTATAGAAAAGCTAGAGACCGATCCAGCAAAGTTCCTACCTGAGACAACTGATGAACATCTCGACGATA
Organism: Candidatus Nanopelagicaceae bacterium; assembly: GCA_036752585.1. Lineage (GTDB taxonomy): Bacteria > Actinomycetota > Actinomycetes > Nanopelagicales > Nanopelagicaceae > MAG-120802. Next base: position 554 of record DAIOSM010000071.1, on the reverse strand, counting down.
ACGTGGTTCGTGTCGATTTAAATCGCCCCATGGCTGAGATAACTAGTGAGCTATCGAAATACCCAGTAAAAACAAGGCTTTCTCTGACCGGAACCCTTGTGGTTGCTCGCGATCTCGCACATGCCAAGATCAAGGAAGTAATTGATTCCGGCAAAGAGATGCCGGAATATTTCAAGAAGTATCCCGTCTATTACGCCGGTCCGGCGAAGACCCCTGAAGGTTATGCATCGGGATCATTTGGACCCACAACCGCAGGGCGAATGGATTCGTATGTGGATCAATTCCAAGCTCTCGGCGGTTCGCTGGTGATGCTCGCTAAAGGAAATCGCTCTAAGCAAGTTACTGAAGCTTGCAAGAAGCATGGCGGTTTCTATCTTGGCTCTGTCGGCGGTCCTGCAGCTCGCCTTGCTCAAGATTGCATCAAGAAGGTCGAGGTCCTTGATTACTCAGAGTTGGGTATGGAGGCTGTCTGGAAAATTGAAGTAGAAGACTTCCCGGCATTTATCGTGGTCGACGATAAGGGAAATGACTTCTTCGCTGAGACTTCAAAGCCA
>DAIOSM010000070.1:0-2711 GCA_036752585.1 Candidatus Nanopelagicaceae bacterium | reverse complement strand
GAGCAGTACTTAACGTTCTCCCAATCTCTGGCCCACTTCTTTCGCCATTCAAATTCGCGATTACAACGAATGCAGACTTTGGGTGGAAAGCCGTTCTTGATCTTGGCTTTCATTACTCTTTACTGGTCGATGAAGTGGGTGAAAGACCAACCCCATATCCAGGCAAAGAAGAAGACTCCGATTGGGTAGATGATGTCGAATAGATCCATGAATTTAGGGTACGCCTCGAATCAGAAAAGTATGGTGAGGCTTACCAGGGAATGACCTCTCGATCTTCCCAGAGAACTCCTGTTTGATCGCCAGCTTGGAAATCTCTAGTGGCTAACCAGATTGCAGTTTCAGCCCCTTCTGCTGCGCTACGTGGCGCATCTGGCCCACCCATGTCAGTTCTGCTGTGATTAGGACAAATTGCATCGATCAAGAAGCCGCGTGATCCATGACCGGTTTCATGAGCAAGATTCCTAACAAGGGCATTAACGCCTGCCTTTGAAATTCGATACGGGGCAAGGCCGCCAGCATTTCCAGGCCCCGACATTCTTCCTAGGCATGCTGAGAAGATGATGATGCGTCCATCTCTGGCTTCTGCCATCTTGCTACCAAATCCATTAACCAAAGTGAATGTTGAATTTAAGTTTATGTTTAGAACGCGATTCCACTCTTGATCATTGGTCCGTAGCGTCTTGGCCATCTTGTCACTCATTACTCCATGAGCCAGAACAACAACTTGTGGGACTCCATATTTTTCAAGCATTCGCTCAGAAAGCGCCCTAGCTTGCGATTGATCTTCTAGGTCGGTGATCTCAAATTCGCAATTCAGAGCGGCTGCGGTACTTGAGGCGCGCTCTGCATCCTTGGCGATTATCACTACGCGTAAACCTTGATTAACAAGAGCGGCGGCAACTTCTTTTCCTAGACCTCGACTACCACCCGATACAAAAGCTAATTTCATGGGCTCTTAACCACCTCAACTCTTTCGTAGCCCCGCAGAGTAAAGGAGTCTCTTCTCTTTGGCTCGCTGAATAGTTGTAGCCTCGGGAAACGCTTAATGAGAGCCGGAAGCGCTATCGACATCTCGAGTCGAGCTAGTGGCGCTCCGATGCAGAAATGGATTCCACCACCAAAACTGATGTGTGGATTCGGCGCTCTGGTTATGTCGAGTGAATCTGGGTCTTGGAAGACGGCTGAATCCCTATTGGCAGATCCAAGTAGGCTCGCGACTTTCTCGCCTCTCCGTATCTTCACACCACTAATTTCCAGGTCTTCTTTTGCGGTTCTTTCAAATAATTGCAAGGGAGAATCGAAGCGAAGAAATTCCTCCACGGCTGTCTCGGCGTGCTTATCTATATCTTTGAAGAGCAACTCCCGTTGCTCCGGATTCTTGAAGATAGCGACCATCCCATTACCAAAGCCATTCACGCTTGCCTCATGGCCCGCGTTCAAGAGCAATACGCAGGTAGCGATGAGTTCGTGCGTCGATAACCGCTCCCCCGCCTCCTCTACCTGGGCTAACTCTGAAATCAAATCGCTTCCTGGATTCGCTTTGCGCGCGACCATCAGGTCATGAACGTACTTTGAAAATTCAGTGGCGGCTTGCTGTGCTTCTCTTTGTGCAGATTCAGATGGTGCGACTTCATACATCTTCACAATCGCTTGAGACCAAGGACGAAGTAGATGCTCCTCATCCCTAGGAAAACCAAGAAGTTCAGCGATGATCCTTACTGGAAGCGGTTCGGCATATTGAGAGATCAGATCAAAACTCGATTCTTTATCATCTAATTGACCAAGTAGCTCTTCTGCTATTTCTTGGATCTTTGGACGAAGAGACTCAATTCGATTGCGATTGAAGGCCTTGGAGATAAGTCCACGAAGCCGTGTGTGTTTTGGTGGCTCACTTTCTAGGATCGATTCAGAATGTAACCAATTAAAGGTCTGCCACTCGGTCTCAGGGGTGCGGTCGCTGTAGATACGACCGAGTGACTTGTTTCTAAGCACCTCGCTTGCATCTTTATGGGTTGCAGCCATAAAGATTCCTAGATCTTCATGCCAAACTGGCTTATCTTCGCGGCGCAATTCAGAGAGAAAGGGATAAGGATCCGCTATGAACTCTGGGTCCTTAAGGTCAATCATCAATTAAGTATAAGAGTACGCTTCCACCTTGTGGCATTAGATAAGTCGAATCGCGAATCCCATTTTCCAGCGATTGAGAAGAAGTATGGGGAGCCAATGAGCTATTGGTTCGCTCAAATGAAGCGGGTCGAGGGAAAGAAATATCCAGAACAGATCGCGTTCCTTCAAGAGAACTTTGGTTTTTCAAGGGCTCACGCAAACGCCCTTGTGATGTTCTCAAGGGGATCAATTAGTTCGCGACGCCATGATTCGCCAAGAGCATATTTCGCAACCTTGGATAAGGAGAAGGCCAGGACGATGCGGAAAATTTTCAAGGTGATCCAGAGTAAGTATCCGAAGCTGGAACTTGTAGTGGCTTGGAATCAGCCGATGCTGAAGGATGGAGAGAAATACATATTTGGATGCTCTGCCTCAAAAAACCACATCACCATCGCTCCGTGGGATCCAAGAGTGCTGAAAAAGGTAGCCCCCATGCTTGAGGGTTATGTTGTTAATAAGAAGACCGTTCGAGTTCCATCTGACTGGACGGTAGATGAGAAACTCTTGATTGCGATGGTTAGGGAGAACCTGAAACTTCAGTGATG
>DAIOSM010000069.1:0-2774 GCA_036752585.1 Candidatus Nanopelagicaceae bacterium | reverse complement strand
TTCAACTAATCATGGGAGGAGGGTGCGAGGGGCCCTAGTTTCTTCTTCGCCAGGCCTCTCTATTTGATAATTTTTTCGCAATCGGGTTTGGAAAGTCATCTTCAAGTATGTCTGCAAGAGTCATCTCCTCAAGGACTTCCCGGAGCGCGACTCTCGTTGCAATCCACACCTTTGTAAGACCTGAGATCTCACCTTTGTAAGAGGCTTTCTCTGGAGCCATTCCTCGCACTGAAGCGAGCGGCCCATCAATCGCCCGCACTACATCAGCTATGGCTATCTCATCTGCAGACCTAGAGAGGTTGTAGCCGCCGGAGTTGCCCCTATGTCCAATAATTAAATCGGCCTTTTTTAGATCAGAGAGGATGCTCTCTAGGAATTTCATTGGAATATCGTGTTTTTCCGATATCTCATCCGCTTTCATTCGCTTCTTACGCTTATCGGATGCCGCTATTTCCAGGATCGCTTGTAGTCCGTAGTCGACGCGCGCTGAGATCTTCATTCATATCACCCGGTCCACATGTTATCCTATTCCTACTAAATTAGTAGGAAATGAGAAATAGTGTCTAGAGTTGTGATCGTTGGTGGCGGCGCGAGTGGGTTACTGGTTGCAGTCAACCTTCTTCGCAAAAGCGATAGCTGTGAAGTCATCGTCGTGGAACCAAATGGCTCGCTGGGCCGTGGCGTTGCTTATTCAACCAATGATGTCGACCACCTACTAAATGTTCCTGCTGGTCGAATGAGTGGACTAGTCGAGGAGCCGAAGAGCCTCTGTGACTGGGCTGGCGTTGATGAAAATGCCTTTGTTCCGCGCCAAGAGTACGGCCGTTATCTCTTTGAACTCTTGGATCGAGAACTCAAGCGAGTAAACCCCGGTCGGTTCAGCCATATCAAAACCCGAGTGATTGATATTGAGCGCTCTGATGCGGGATACAAGTGTCATCTTGAAAAAGGTGAGCCACTAATCTGCGAAAAGGTCGTTTTAGCTCTTGGCAATAGCGACTCGATCGTTCCGGAGTTCTTCTCCAATCTTCCGACCGATTCAAGAGTTGTACGAGATGTTTGGCGAGAGGGGTTGAAGAGCGAATTTGACAGAGTCGCGGTTATAGGAACGGGGCTTACTTTCTACGACATTGCTCTTTCAACGCTGCGCGACCGACCCAACGCGGTGGTTCACGGAATCTCGCGAAATGGCCTTCTGCCATCGCCACACCTAAGACATAGAGCGCCAGCCCTACCTGTTCCACAAGAAGTGAAACTGAGCGCGCAAAACATTCGAGATTACCTCTCTTCTTCTGGAGATAAGTGGCGCGAGGCGCAAGACGGTATACGGCACGACTTGCAAGAGATCTGGGCATCATTTCCAGAAGTCGAGAAGAAAGTCTTTGTAAATCAGTACTTTAGATGGTGGAACTCTCTGCGTCACCGCTCGGCTCCCGAAATTGATGAGCAGATCAAGTCGGCAATCGAACGTGGTCGGATAGTCATCCATAAGGCTGGAGTTGAATCCATCGCAGATAATGGTCGGAATCTAAATTTGAAACTCTCTGATGGAAATAATTTGAGTGTCGAGCAAGTAATCAATTGCTGCGGCAATCAATTTGTCGCAACTCATCCACTCATCGAAAGATTGATTGAGCGAGGATTTCTAAATGTGGGCCCGCTTGGATACGGAGTTGCGTGCGATACCAAGACTTTGGCTCTCAAGGATAAAGAGGGCAAGACTCATTCAGATATTTATGGGATTGGTCCGATTCTTGTAGGCGAACTCCTAGAGACGACCGCGATTCCAGAGATTAGAGAAGAAGCTAACTTGGTAGCTAAGGAGTTGCTGCGAACATTATGAAGGAACCGAAGATACTCAGGTGTATCACGCTCTGAAGAAGTGATGCTCTCCCTGAAACAACAGTTAGCGTAGAGACGAAGAAAGTGAGAGCCAGCAAGACGATTTCAGCAGCGTTGAGTCCAAGATTCACCTCATATGAGAAGAGAATTGAAATCACAGCAATAGCAGGAATGGTCAGGCCGATGCTTGCTAGCGCCGAACCATAGGCGAGATTCAAACTAGTTTGTGTCCTGCCGTACCTAGCTGCCTTTATGGCTGAAATCGACTCAGGAAGCAGAACAACAATTGCGATGCTGATAGCGACCATCATCTGAGGTAACCCACGATCATCAACGAAGCCTTGGATGAGTGGGCTTGTGACCTTTGCTAGTCCGACAACTACTACAAGTGAGATTAGTAGACCGGCAAGACTTTGCAGAGCTTGGGATTTAGTTGGAGGATCAACATGTTCCTCGAGAGGGATGGTCTGATCCTCGCGTGGCGGCGGAAGAAAGTAGTCACGGTGGCGCACGGTTTGAACAGCAACAAAAGTCAGATAAAGAACAAGTGAGACAAGTGCAGCGAAAGCTAATTGGAGATTAGTGAACGTAGGCCCTGGTGATGAAGTGGTTACTGAAGGCAAGATGAGACTTAGGGTGCTCAATGCTCCCAGCGCTGCGAGTGCCCCGCCGACGCCCATCGCATTGAATATCGCCACCTTCTGCTTGAGCGCTTTGATTAACAGGGCAATTCCAACAATCCCATTTGTGGTGATCATGACTGCTGCAAAGACAGTATCGCGTGCGAGGTTTTGATTTGTTTGGGGAGATTCAAGTATCAGCACCACGATCATTCCCACTTCAATGACAGTTACAGATAAAGCAAGAATCAATGAACCGTATGGCTCTCCAACCTTCAAAGCGACGACTTCTGCGTGGTGTACAGCAGTAAA
>DAIOSM010000068.1:0-2807 GCA_036752585.1 Candidatus Nanopelagicaceae bacterium | reverse complement strand
TACGGAGCTTTAAGAGTTAATTGATATCCATGATGTGGCGATTGCCGCGATCAAAGGTGAGGTAGTTCCAGGTCCAATCCGCCATCGTGCCGATCTTGTTTCGGCCACCCAGTAGATAGAAGAGATGTAGCCATAACCAGGCATACCAAGCTGGGATTCCAGCGAGTTTTAGCGGGCCCACTTCAACAACGGCCTTATGGCGTCCGATCGTGGCCATTGAGCCTTTATCGCGGTACTTGAAAGGCAGAAGAGGTTTATTGGCGATCAGATTCGAGATCTGAGTCTTTAGGTGACGGCCTTGCTGCATCGCAACCGGTGCCACCATCGGAAGGAATCTTCCATCCTTACCTTTTGCTCCAGAGATGTCACCGATAGCAAAGATGTGTGGATAGTTAGTTACTTGCAGAGTCTCATCGACTGCAATCCGACCATTCTCAATCGGTAGGTTCAACTTCTTCATGACCGGCTCACCCGTCACGCCAGCTGCCCAGATCGTTACCTCCGAAGCTAACTTCGATTTATCACCAAGGATGATCTCTCGAGGTTTGACTTCTTTTACGGAGGTATTAACGAAAACATTCACATCTAACTTTGCAAGATCCTTCATAGTTCTATTTGATAAAAGTGGCGAGAAAGAAGGAAGCAGGCGCGGGCCCGCTTCAACGAGATTCACAGTTATGTTCTTTGCCGCTGAAGCGAAATCTGATTTCAGCGGGCCCTTCTTCAACTCAGCAATGGCTCCAGCCATCTCAACTCCAGTCGGTCCACCACCGACAACTGTGATCGACAACTTCGTGTCATCTTCAAAGCGACATAGATCTTCAAAGCGGCGCAAGATCGAGGAACGGATCTCTAGCGCCTCAGAGACGCTCTTCATACCGAGCGCATGCTCCGCTACGCCTTTTACGCCGAAGTCATTTGTCGCTGAACCAAGCGCAACTACTAGATAGTCGAATTCAAGAATCTCACTAGAATCCAATTTCACCGATCTGTTCTTATGGTCAATCGTTATAGGAGATCCCATACGGAATTTGATCTTGGTCTTGCGAAGAGCGCCGCGAATCGGATGGGCGATGTGATCGGCAGCAAGGCCAGCTGTAGAGACTTGGTAGAGAAGAGGTAGGAAGGTCTGGAAATTGTGGCGATCGACGAGGGTGACATCTGCGATGGAATCGAGCGCTTTAGCCGCTGTTAGCCCGCCAAAGCCTGCACCCAAGACAACTACCTTTGGCCGAGACATATGGGTGAGTCTAGTGTTTAACCATGTCTGACTCGCGTCGAATTCTCGTAACTGGAGCATCGGGTTATGTAGGTGGTCGACTTGTGCGCGCACTTTTGAATGAGGGATTACAAGTGCGAGTCTCAGTCCGCGATAAGAAGAAGATCTCTGGTCAGGTTTGGGCTAATGAAGTGGAAGTCTCAGTTGGAAATGCGACTAACTTCGAAGAGATGAAGAGCGCTCTCGATGGAGTGCACACCGCTTTCTATTTATTGCACTCGATTGGTGTTGGCGCAGACTTCGATGAACTCGAGGCAGAGATGGCGCGCAACTTTGCGCAAGCAGCAGAAGCCTCAGGTGTAAAGCAGATCGTTTATTTAGGTGGGATCGCTAATGTTGATAAGCAGAGCAAACACTTAGCATCGCGCGCACGAACTGGAAAAGAATTGAGTTCTACCTCAGTTCCTGTCATGGAATTACGCGCTGGAATTGTTATCGGTTCTGGTTCTGCATCATTTGAGATGCTCCGTCATTTGACTCATCGACTTCCAGTAATGACAACCCCTAAGTGGGTATCTAATCGAACTCATCCAATCGCAATCCGAGATGTGCTCTGGTACTTATCAAGTGCCGCAAAGTTGAAGGAGCCGGTAAGTGGCATCTTTGATATCGGCGGCCCCGAGATCCTCTCTTATGCCGACATGATGCAGAAGTTTGCTAAGTGCTCGGGTCTTAGACGTCGCTGGATAATTAAGGTTCCAGTTTTAACGCCAAAGTTATCTAGCCTTTGGATTGGGTTTGTCACTCCCGTCCCAACACGTCTTGCTCGCCCACTAATCGGTTCGCTCATTAACGAGACCGTCGCTGATCCAAATAAGAGCATTGATGCGATCATCCCTAAACCGCCAGAAGGTCTGATAGATGTAACAACCGCTATAAACCTCGCTTTATCGCGCACAACTAGCAATCAAGTTGAGACCCGTTGGTCGGATGCGGCCGTGATAACAGCGCCTTGGCAGAAAGCTCAGAGCGATCCGGATTGGGCGGGTGAAATTACCCATCGAGATAAGCGCGAAGTGCTAACCGATGCACCGATTGATTGCGTCTGGAAATCAATCGAGCAGATCGGCGGTGAGACTGGTTGGTACGGCGCTGATTTCTTATGGTGGGCGAGAGGCGTCCTTGATCGCATAGTCGGTGGCGTTGGACTTCGTCGCGGAAGACGCGATCCAAAGCATCTTCGAGTTGGAGATGGATTGGATTTCTGGAGAGTGGAAGCGATCGAGAAAGAGAAAGTGTTGAGGCTCTATGCCGAGATGATCCTTCCGGGCAAAGCGTGGCTTGAGTTCCGTATCGCTAGCGAAGATGGCAAAGTGCGAATCACTCAAGAAGCAACATTCTCACCACGCGGACTTGGTGGACAGCTCTATTGGTATCTCGTTCTACCGCTTCATGCCTTTGTTTTCCCGACCATGCTCCGTAATATTGTGAGAAGTTCAAAGCGAAAGGCGCTATTCGGGGATGCATGAGTTCGATGAAGAGATTGATGCGCTAGCTGCAAAGATCCTCGAGTATTCACTCATCCGCT
>DAIOSM010000067.1:0-2995 GCA_036752585.1 Candidatus Nanopelagicaceae bacterium | reverse complement strand
CCGGGAACCCAGAGTTGATCGCCCTCGCTCTTATTCTCAAATCTAGCTAAAACGAAGAGTAAGTCTGAGAGTCGGTTCAGATACTTTGCGGTCAACTTGTTTACACCTTCTCCGAAGGCATGTATCGCTTGCCAGGTACGACGTTCGGCGCGGCGCACAACGGTTCTTGCGACATGAAGATGAGCCGAGGCTGGAGTACCTGATGGGAGAACAAATGATTTCAGCGGTGAGAGCTCTGCGTTGTACTTATCGATCTGCTCTTCCAAATAGGAGACTTGTGATTCCAAAACGCGGAGCGGTTCATATTCAGGCGAGTCAACGACTGGAGTACATAGATCGGCTCCCACATCGAAGAGGTCGTTCTGGACTCTTACCAATAGTTTGCGGACATCCTCATGAAGATTAGGAACAGTAAGCACCACACCGATATAGGAGTTTGCTTCATCGACAGTCGCATAGGCCTCTAGTCGCGGATCATTCTTCGAGGTTCGGCTCATATCTCCTAGAGAGGTAGTGCCATCGTCGCCAGTTTTTGTGTAAATCCGCGTCAGGTTAACCATGGGGTGAGCCTATTCGGTTCACTAACATGTGACCACTCGGATCAAAACGACATCCAATTCCAGGAGAGCGGGGCGATGAATTGAGCGGATACGCGCTTGATCGCTTTCAGATTGTTGGCGGCTCTCCTCTTTCCGGTGATGTCACAATCTCCGGGGCGAAGAATTCAATTCTCAAGTTGATGGCTGTAACGCTCATGGCTCCAGGGCGGTACACCTTGCGCAATGTCCCCGATATCGCAGATGTAGCGATGATGGGTGATCTACTCACAAGTCTTGGATGTTCAATCAATCGAAGCATAGAGAAGAGCGAGATTGAAATCAGCGTTCCAGATAAGTTAGGACATCGCGCTGAATATCAATACGTGAGGAAATTACGGGCATCAATCAATGTGCTCGGTCCGCTGGTCGCTCGATTAGGTAGAGCAGAAGTTGCTTTACCCGGTGGTGATGCAATCGGTTCACGCGGATTGGACTTCCATACTCGTGGCCTGGTCGAGTTAGGCGCCGAAACAAGAAATGAACATGGCTACATCATCGCAAGTGCCTCGAAGGGACTGCGCGGTGCGCGGATCGAATTAGATTTTCCGAGCGTTGGTGCAACCGAGAACATAATGACAGCCGCAGTTCTCGCTAAGGGAACCACTGTCTTGGAGAATGCGGCGCGCGAACCAGATCTCGTTGATATCGGCAACTTCCTAAATGAGATGGGCGCTCAGATCGAAGGCCTTGGAACTCCGACTCTCACGATTACTGGCGTATCTTCGTTGCACCCAGTTGATCACACTGCAATTCCAGATCGAATAGTTACTGGTACATGGGCCTTCGCTGCAGCCATAACTCAAGGTGATATCGCAATTCACGGCGCTAGACCTAGTGATCTCGAACTGCCGTTAGACAAGTTAGTTTCTGCAGGCGCAGTCGTTACCACTACCCCGGATGGCTTGCGGGTGAAGATGTCCCGCCGTCCCAGCGCTATAGATGTCGCAACCCTTCCTTATCCTGGTTTTCCCACCGATCTTCAACCCTTTGCAATCACTCTAAACTCCATTGCAGAAGGCTCTGCGCTGGTCACAGAGAATGTGTTCGAGGGTCGTTTCATGTTCGTAAATGAACTATTGCGACTTGGGGCACAGATCCGCGTTGATGGACATCATGCATCCATAACTGGGATCCCAAAACTATCTTCAGCTCCAGTCGTAGCATCAGATATCAGAGCTGGCGCTGGGTTGGTCTTAGCTGGATTAGTCACAGACGGGATTACATTTGTAGAAGGCGCTTATCACGTCGATCGCGGCTATCCGATGTTTGCTGAACAATTACGCGCGCTCGGTGCAGATGTAACGCGGGTCGACTAGTTAGCCGACAGTTACTTCAAAGATCTTATCTGCCTTAACTTTTACATTTACTCTATTGGTTCGGTAATCCATGGTTACGGCGAAGTCCTCGCCATCTCTTTGGACTATTCGATAAAGCCAACCATTGAGCTCTGCACATAATTCGCCAGCGCGTTCAGATAAACCGACTAGTTGGCTTGCCCGCTTCTCTGAAATCTCAATCTCATCAGATAACTTTTCTGGGCATGTACCGGTAGAAGTTCCAATCTGCATAACTTCGCCACGAACCTCTTTGCTTCCAACCGCGACAAGAGCCGAAGCCTTAGCCCGAGAACGCATTGTTACGGTGTAGATACCGCTCTCTCCTGCCTTATTAACTCTAGATAGGAAGAGATAGTTCTGTCTTCCGTAAGGTTCATAGAACTTAGTTCGCTCATTGATCTTCAACGAAGATTTCTTACCACTCGGTGAAATTATGGAAACGAGCGGTAGTTGCGAGCTCTTCAATCTATTCTCTGGACGTCGATCGAGGATCAGATATTCGAGTTTTAAGGCTTCACCTTCGCGAAGGGCGAAACGGAAGTGTCTCCGCTCCCCCGCCTTCGAGAAGTTCGCAGTCACAGCGAAGGAGATACTGCCTTCGACAAGGAGTGGGCTAGCCTCAATTCGAGCCGACTCGGAGGCGAGAAATACTGGCTGGTGCGCGGTAGCCGGAAGCGCGCTACTCGCGAGCAGGGCTAGTGCGAGTAGGAAGACTTTAAAGCGCGCTGGCTTCACCGAGGATCGAAACACGATTGTTTGCGACTGATAAGAAGCCACCGTTGACTTGGAACTCTTCCTCGCCACCATCGACTCCTTTGATAACAACCTTTCCATCAACAAGTACGCCAAGAAGCGGGGAGTGATTAGGCAAAATTCCTAGATCACCTTCAAGGGTGCGCGCAGATACCATCTTTGCTTTACCCGAGAAGATCCGCGCTTCCGGCGTTACGAATTCGACAGTCAGTACGTTATCGCTCATAAGGATTAGCTCTTCGCTAGCTCCGCTGCCTTGCGCTCGACATCTTCAAGGCCACCGCACATGAAGAATGCCTGCTCTGG
>DAIOSM010000066.1:0-3063 GCA_036752585.1 Candidatus Nanopelagicaceae bacterium | reverse complement strand
CTGGCAAAGAGTGGGAACCTATTTTTAGAAACGGAATAGTCAAGGAGCGTTTTGCGGATCTTCTAACTGATTCTCTCCGGGCTGAGTTATTGCGGATTAATGGCTACAAAGCAGACATCATCGAGTTTGTCTCAATCGATCACACGCCACGAAATCTCATGATCAGGGCTACTGCCTCTGGGATTGCCGCAGATCGGAGCAATTACGAGAGCCTCTGTAAGCAATGGTCGGTAAATCCGTATCTCGCAACGCTACTTCCCTAAGTTAGGCTTGCCCTCTATGTCGAACACAGTCCTAGCTTCGCTGCCAATCGGAGAGCGCGTCGGAATCGCCTTCTCTGGTGGTTTGGATACATCAGTAGCAGTCGCCTGGATGCGTGCGAAGGGCGCAATTCCTTGCGCGTACACCGCAGATCTTGGTCAATATGACGAGAGTGATATTGCTTCGGTTCCAGATCGCGCTAAACAATATGGCGCTGAGTTGGCTCGGTTAGTCGATTGCAAAGAGACGCTTGTTGAAGAGGGGTTAGCTGCTCTGGCATGCGGCGCATTCCACATTAGAACTGGTGGGCGGGTCTACTTCAATACAACTCCACTAGGACGTGCCGTAACCGGAACACTTCTGGTTCGAGCAATGCTCTCAGACAATGTCTCTATCTGGGGAGATGGATCAACTTATAAAGGAAATGACATCGAGCGTTTCTATCGCTATGGATTGTTAGCAAATCCAACCCTCAAGATCTATAAACCATGGCTTGATAAGCAATTCGTTACTGAGCTTGGTGGACGTAAAGAAATGTCAGAGTGGTTGACCGCGAATAAACTCCCTTATCGAGATAGCAAGGAAAAGGCTTATTCCACCGACGCAAATATTCTTGGTGCTACCCATGAGGCTAAAGAGCTAGAGAAGTTAGAGAGTTCAATCGAAATAGTCGAGCCGATTATGGGAGTCAGATTCTGGGATCAAAGCGTTGCTATTTCTTCCGAGGATGTTCGAATCCAATTCGCATCGGGCCGACCAGTAGCCATAAACGGCAAGGACTACACGGATGTAGTTGCTTTGATGCAAGAAGCTAATGCAATCGCAGGCCGTCATGGTCTAGGAATGTCAGATCAAATTGAAAACAGAATCATTGAAGCCAAGAGTCGCGGTATCTATGAGGCTCCCGGTATGGCGCTTCTCTTCATAGCCTACGAGCGACTTTTAACTGCGATTCATAATGAGGACACCATCGCGAACTATGCACAAGAAGGTAGAAGGCTCGGAAGGCTGTTGTACGAGGGAAGATGGTTCGATCCGCAATCTCTTATGCTCCGTGAATCACTTACCCGATGGGTTGCTTCCACTATTTCAGGGACTGTGACGATTCGTTTACGCCGTGGCGATGATTACTCAATCATCAACACAACAGGCGAGGGCTTCTCATATCACCCAGAGAAGTTATCAATGGAGCGCACTCAAGATGCGGCTTTTGGTCCGGAGGATCGAATCGGACAACTAACTATGCGCAATTTGGATATCCAAGACACAAGAGCAAAGCTTGAGATGTACCGGGAACGCGGCCAGATTGGAAAAGGAAAGTTTGAATTAGCCGATCCAACAGAGGGGTAGACATGTCACAAACAAAGATCTCAAAGATCCTCGATGGCTTTATCGAAGAGGGAATCAAGATGACTCCAATCGGAGCCACCCTTCTTGGTGTTCCGGGATTTGATGACAAACTAGATGACTTCTCGATGGTTGGCCAGAAAGCGCGTGAAGAGCTGACCCGAAAAACCTTAAATCAAGTTAAGGCTGAAACGCCAGAAAATGAATATGACCGAATTGCTCAGGCTGTTGCGGTTGAAAGACTTTCCTCAGAACTTAGATTGAGTGAGACTCATGAGTCGAGGGCGCTCTTCAATCTGATTTCATCACCTGTCACTTCAATCCGCCAAGTCTTCGAGATGATGCCTAAAGATAAGCAAGATTCAAGTGCGAATGCCACCAAGAGACTTAATGCAATTAGTGAAGCCTTAAAGGGTTGGTGCTCTACATTGGAGGCTGTTGCAGGAGAAGGAAAAGTTAACTCAACTCGCCAAGTTTTAGCCACCGCGGGACAGTTAGAGACCTTTTCAAAAGGCGCCTTCCAAACAGTTGCTAAAAAGTTTGATAGCGCGGGAACAAATAGCGAACTCCTTCAAGCGGCCAAGAACGCTGAATCTGCCTGCTTAGAGACCGCTAACTGGCTCAAGAATTCCTACGCGCCAAAGTCCGATCCAAAGGATGGAGTTGGCGAAGAGCGTTACAAGATGTGGGCCCGCCATTTCACCGGCGCTGATCTAAATCTCCGCGATACATACGAATGGGGAATCGCTCAACTAGATGAGATCAACGCCCGTATGAAGCGTGCTGCCGATCGACTCTATCCAGATGCAACATCACTTAGAGAGGTAGCAGATCGACTCGATAAGGATCCTCGCTACACCGTTGAAGGCGAAGCCGAACTCCTCCGCAAATTAAAGGATTTCATCGAGAAGGCGGTAGAGCGCCTTGATGGAAAAGAATTCGATATCGATCCGCGCATTAAGAACTGCGAAGCAAGGCTTGCTCCAGAAGGTAGCGCTTCAGCTGCTTATTACATGGGCCCAAGTGAAGATCTATCTCGCCCAGGTACTACTTGGTTTCCGACCATGGGTAGAAAGACTTTCGGCTGGTGGAACATCGTTTCTACTTGGTATCACGAAGCTGTACCAGGACATCATTTGCAAGTCGCAACAACTAAAGTCAATACAGTTCGCCTAAATCGTTTCCAGCGAAATCGTGTCTGGGTATCTGGATACGGCGAAGGTTGGGCGCTCTATGCAGAACGTCTGATGGATGAATTAGGTGCATTTGAAGATCCTGGTTATGAGATGGGGTATCTATCAGCTCAAGGTCTTAGAGCTGCACGCATCGTCGTTGATATCGGCATGCATTGTGGCTATAAGGATTTCAACGGCGAAGTTTGGAACGCCGAATCTGCTTTTAAGATTCTTCACGAACGAGCGCTCCTTGATGACATCTCAGCGCGTAGCGAAGTTG
>DAIOSM010000065.1:0-3078 GCA_036752585.1 Candidatus Nanopelagicaceae bacterium | reverse complement strand
GCTCGTATAGCTCTCAAGACATCATGTTTGCCGAGATGATGATTCCGCATCATGAGCAAGCAATAGAGATGTCGGAATTGGCCTTTGCAAATACAACGAATCCAGATGTCCTTGCTCTTGCCGAACAGATTCGTGGTGCGCAAGAACCGGAGATTGAATTAATGAAGAGCTGGCCAGGAGTCGATTCAATGGGCCACGATGGTCATACCATGATGGGAATGCTCGATGAGAACGAGATGGAGATGCTCCGAGTATCAACTGGCGCAGATTTCGATCGTCTTTTCTTGGAAGGAATGATTAAGCATCACGAAGGCGCAATTGATATGGCTGAGATGATTATCGATTCCGCCAACCCTGAGGTGGCGAAGTTAGGGGATTCGATAATCGCCTCCCAGAGCGCTGAAATACAAGCAATGAAGGCGCTTCTAGGTAAGTGAGTTCAGAGAAGCTAACTCTTAGTTATGAGGGCTTTGGCCTTGCTATTCGCGAGCTGGCGCAATCAATCGCGGATTCTGGCTACAAACCTGATGCAATACTCTCGATAGCGCGTGGCGGGTTCTTGATTGGCGGCGCACTTGGATATGCGCTGGGAGTCAAAAACACATTAGCGATGAGCGTGGAGTTCTATACCGGCGAGAATCAGCGCCTTCCTATTCCAGTAGTTCTTCCACCGATACCGAAAGTCTCTGATTTTCAGGGGTTAACGATCCTCATCGCAGATGATGTCGCAGACACCGGTGAGACGCTCAAACTAGTTCAAGATTTCGTAGCTCCACATGTGAAGGAAGCTCGCTCGGCTGTTCTTTATGAGAAACCAAATTCAGTAATCAAACCTGATTACAGATGGCAGATGACTGATAAGTGGATCAACTTCCCTTGGTCTACTCTGCCTTCCGTTTCACCAAATTCTTGATGTAGTCAGGAATCGGAAGGTGCTTGGCATTCTCATTTGTTACCGGCTCGCCGTAGCGCTTCTCAATCGGGATATACCCAGCCCATATCGGTAGCTGAGTATCAGCTTCATCATCTAAAGCTTCACCACTTCGCTTCTTTGCAGTCACATCATCTAATTTCAATTCAACCATCATCGTTTGAGCAAACTCTTTCTTGGTCTGTTCGCGTCCCGCATCCCAGAGCCCTGGAATCAATCGCTCTGAGACTGCGTAAAGTGCTCTCTCTTTCTCTTCTCCCTCTAAAACTTTAGGAATTCCAAATGCCATTACAGATCGATAGTTCATCGAAGAATTAAAGGGCGTGCGCGCTGAGACGATTCCATCAAGAAGCGTCACTGTTGCACAGACCTTTACTCCAGATTTCAACGCCATAAACATTCGAGAACCGGTAGAACCGTGGAAGAGGATTCGATCGCCATCACGGCCATAAGCAACTGGGATTACAACAGGCTCTTTTGCATCTGGATCAATAAAGCCAACATGGGCAACCATTCCCTCATCAAGGATGGAGTAGATCTCTGCTAATTCTTCAACGCTGCGATGTGGCTTTCGCTTTATCTCTCGCTTCTCTTCAGCCATGTGTTGAGCGTACCTTCATGGCAATTGCGAGGCAATGATGACCGACTTAGTAGGGAAACGAGAAGTATCGCTTGAAACGATGAGTGAATATACGGCTATAGATTTCAATGGAAGTCATAGAGGAAAGAGAAAGAGAGGATTACCTACAACGGAGAGAGAGCGTGGGCGTCTAAGAGGTGGCGTAAGTCCTTTCCGATTCGTCAACGTAGCTCGCCAGCCAACACCGATCAAACCTGTTGGTTGATAGCGATCAAGCGGTGTTTTTTGCAAAGGTGCTTGATACGCAGTGGGTATGTGCTGGGTAGTTGAACGGCACAAGCCTTCCCGGATTGTAGGTATAGCGGGGTAACGCGAACTATCCGCGTTGCCCCGCGATTTATTTCTAGCTCCTTCCACTCTCGTTTGTAGCGAAGTAGATTGCATTCGTGGGAGCTGACCGTGACTTTGATGTGATTGTGATCGGCTCTGGCTTCGGTGGCTCAGTTGCTGCACTTAGATTGACCGAGAAGGGTTATCGAGTCGCAGTCCTTGAAGCAGGGCGAAGATTCACAGAGAAAGATTTTCCAAAGACCTCTTGGCGCTTATCGAGATTTCTATTCATGCCAAGACTAGGTCTTCGTGGAATCCAGAGAATTCATGCACTTCCGGATGTACTAGTTCTCGCTGGCGCGGGAGTCGGAGGTGGATCACTCGTTTATGCAAATACTCTCTATCAACCACCTGATTCCTATTTTGAAGATATCCAATGGCGCCACATAACAGATTGGAAATCTGAATTACTTCCTTGGTATGACCAAGCATCGAGGATGTTGGGCGTTGCAAAGAATCCATACTTCTCGCCATCGGATCAAGCGATGAGAGATGTTGCCGAAGAGATGGGAGTCGGACACACATTCAAGATGGCACCGCTCGGAGTTCATTTTGGTAAAGGTCCGGGTGTTATCGAGAAAGATCCTTACTTCGGCGGAGTGGGACCTGATCGTCATGGCTGCCAACAATGCGGTGCTTGTATGACTGGATGTCGCTTCAATGCGAAGAACACTCTTCCTAAGAACTATCTCGGATTAGCGGAGAGCGCTGGCGCAAAGGTATTTCCGGAGCACACTGTTGAATCGATCGAGGAACTCACCAATGGGGGATGGAAGATAACGGCGCGTAAGAGCAGCGCTTGGTTCGGCGGAAAGAGAGTCTTTACTGCAGGTGAAGTAGTTGTGGCAGCAGGTACCTATAACACCCAGAAACTCCTACATAAGATGAAGGACTCAGAGAAGTTATCAAAGCTCTCGCCAGCCTTAGGAAAGCTATCTAGAACTAACTCCGAGTCACTTGTTGGCGCAGTCATGCCTCACGGCGGGGAGATCGATTTTTCAAAGGGTGCTGCGATTACCTCATCCTTCTTCCCTGAGGAGCACACCCATGTCGAACCGGTTCGTTATGGAAAAGGTTCGAACTTCATGGGGCTCTTACAGACCGTCATGACAGATGGGCATTCTGCAAAAGCGCGTCGCCGTCAATGGGTGAAGACTCTTGTCACAAAGCCATCTCT
>DAIOSM010000064.1:0-3150 GCA_036752585.1 Candidatus Nanopelagicaceae bacterium | reverse complement strand
AGAAGCGCGCTCTGGAGAAAGATGGAGATGGCAGTCTTGCGATCTGCCTTGCGATCCTCTTCGCTTTGCACTCGTGTCATGTCACCTAGTTTTCCAAGATTGAAAGTTCCCATCAGGCCATATGCCAGGCAGAACTTCTTTCGCGACTGGATGAAGCCGACTGAGAAGATCATTAATGGTGCGAAAAGTGACCAGCGAGCAGAATTTGGAAGATCTGCCGCTAGCAGTCCCGCAAAACTAAAGAGCGTTAAGAGAGCGCCTATCAGCGCTACAAATTGGCGTCTGCGAACTTCTGCCTTACCTAGATTGCAGCTCCCCGGAACATATGAATAGGTCATCCGAAAAACTCCTCATGCTCTTCTTCATCGGCCCAGACCGCACCAACTTCCTCTTGCTTCTCAAACCAATTGAGAAAGGAGACGATTCCACGAACTGCAACAGTTAGAAGGGTTGCTAGCGCGATGATGCGTCGAATCGCTTTCATGCCTGAATCTTATTTGTTTTTCTGCAATCTCTCCAATGCAGCCATTGCTGCATTATGCCCAGCGATTCCGCTAACCCCACCGCCACGAATTGCTCCTGCGCCAGCTATGAAAACTCGATCATGGGTTGTCTCTACTCCCCATTTGTAGTCATTGCTTCCAGTAAGCCAAGGCCAAGAGAGATCCCCGTGAAAGATGTTTCCCCGAGGAAGATCGATTTCACGCTCAAGTTCTTGTGGAGTCTTTACCTCTATACAGGGCTTTCCCTCAGAATCCATTAGAAGAAGCTCTTCGATCGGCTCAGCTAGATACTTATTGAGCCCAGCGAGTATCTTCTTCGTTACTTCGGATTTCTTTTCATCGTGGTCTCTATCAAAGAGTGATGCCGGAGTATGGAGAGCAAAGAGTGTAAGAGTGTGATTCCCCTCCAACCTCATAGATTCGTCAAGAATCGAAGGATCGGTCAAAGTGTGGCAATACATCTCGGATGGAATCTCATCAGGAATTAAGCCGGACTTTGCCTGCTCATAAGCCCGCTCTAACTGGAGAAAGCTCTCATCGATATGAAAGGTTCCGGCGAAGGCCTTCTCAGGATCTATTCCACTCTTCAATCTTGGTAGACGTTTGAGGACCATATTCATCTTCACTTGAGAGCCATCGCGATAAATCGGGGCTGTTATTCCCGTTAACTTCTCTAATGTAGCTGGTGAAGCGCCTGAGAGAAGAACTTGAGCGAGAACTCGATCACCAGACTCTGTTTCGAGAGCAACTCCAGAATCAGTCAGATCAACTGAAACTACTTCTGTGACCGCTCTTAGTTCAACGCCAAGAGTTTTCGCTTTCTCTAAAAGCGCCTCGATTAACTTACCCATTCCGCCCTTCGGGACTCGCCATTCACCAGTCCCATTTCCAATCAAGTGATAAAGGAAGCAGATATTGCTCAACCTCTCATTGGCGCTCG
Source organism: Candidatus Nanopelagicaceae bacterium (assembly GCA_036752585.1). Lineage (GTDB taxonomy): Bacteria > Actinomycetota > Actinomycetes > Nanopelagicales > Nanopelagicaceae > MAG-120802. Next base: position 1,707 of record DAIOSM010000064.1, on the reverse strand, counting down.
CGAAGGTGCCAATCAGGCCATCTGTAAGCACTATCCCCTTGATTAAGTCATCTTTGAAATATCTATCTAGGGTCCTTGAAAGCGGTTCCGCCACAAACTCTCTCCAGGCGTCCTCGCCAACCAAGGCTCGTATCTCAGACTCGCTTCGCAAAGGCTCCAACATGGTTGGGGCTAAGAGCCTTGCGACCTCTGCGATCCGCGAATAGAACCTCTCCCAAGCTGCAGAATCACTCCCGCTTTTTGTGTATGTGTCTATCGAACTCCGAGACTCAGAATCGAAGTTTCGATTGATTAAAATCCCGGTCTCACCCGTCGGCGTATATGAAGAAACAGTCCGACTTAAAGTCTCAAATTCTAGATCTAAGTCTTTTTTGATTTGATCTGGGAGAAGAGCAACTAAATATGAATACCTCGATAACTTTGCTGCCACGCCTGGAAATGCATAGACGCTCTTCGTAGCGCCCCCGAACTCTTCGTTTTTCTCGAGGACGATAACTTTCTTCCCAGCCTTGGCGAGATAACATGCTGCAACAAGGGCGTTATGTCCACCGCCGACTATGGCAACTTCGTAAATGTCTTCCATCTATAGTGAGCGCAAAATACGATTGAAACCCTCTTCGATATTCTCTGCGCTAGTACCGAAATTGAGGCGAGCAAATTGCGGGTGCTTTGGACTGTAAAAGGATCCAGAGTTGACTGCCAATTTACCTTTTTCCAAAAGCACCTTCGTGGGATCCTCACCCAGCCCGAGCTTTGAGAGATCTAACCAGGCAAGATAGCCGAAGTCCGGTATGCGATACCCAATCGCGGGAATCTTGGAATCGATAAGGGCCCGAATCAATTTACGATTCTCATCTAGAGTTCTTAGCGCTCCATCTAGCCAACCTCTTGATTTCTCAAATGCAGCCGTTGCAGCAACCGCTCCAAATAGAGAGGCGCGAAAAGCTACAGAAATCGGCATGGAATTGATGCGGTTCTTTAGCTCCTCATTCTCAGTGATGATCATGGCGCACTTTAGGCCGGCAAGATTGAAGGCCTTACTAGCGCTTGTTACACAGATTCCGACTTCGCGAGCAGCATCAGAGACAGCAAGGAATGGTACGAATGTGTTTCCAGGATAAGTTAGCGCTGCATGGATCTCATCGCTGATAACGATGACTCCATACTGCTTAGCTAATTCCGCAATACGAGCGAGTTCACTCTTTGTGAAAATAATTCCAACTGGATTGTGAGGACTGCAGAGTATGTGGACCTTTGCTCCGGCCTTGTACGCGCGCTCGATTCCATCCAGGTCCAAGGCATATTCCATATTCCGTTCAAGCAATGGAACATCAACAAGTTCAGCTTTCACTTCTGCAACCCATCGCCACATGTTGTCGTAGACCGGAGAGTTCAAAACCACACGGTCGCCTGGATTTATGAGAGTTCTTATGACCTCAACAGTTCCGACGCCGACATCGGTTGCGATCCTTATCTGTGCAGTATTAGGACTCCAACCCCAGCGATCAGCAGAGAAACTCTTGAATGCTTCAAACATCTCGGGGAAAGGTCCAAGGTAGCCGGTGTCAGATCTATCAATCATGTCGCGTAGAGCGCTCTTTATCTCTTCTGCAATTGGAAAGTCCATCTCCGCCACAGGAAGTGGGAGAACATCACTTGGGAATTGGCGCCACTTAACGCTCTTACGTCTTCTTAATTCAGATAATG
>DAIOSM010000063.1:0-3233 GCA_036752585.1 Candidatus Nanopelagicaceae bacterium | reverse complement strand
TTGCTCGCCCGAATCGTCCTACTGCAATCTTCGCACTCTCCGATGAGATGGCGCTTGGAGCACTACAAGCGATAAAGCGAAATGGATTGAAAGTTCCTGACGATATTTCAATTATCGGCTTTGATGGACATGAGATGGCAGAGTTCTCGGATCTGACGACAATCGAGCAACCTGTTCCATTGATGGGGGAGATGGCTGCATGGTCGATTATGGAGCGTATGAAGTCTCCTAAGAGCGAGCCACACTCTCTAACGATGCCGACAACTTTAGTAGTGCGAAATTCAACAAGACGTTTAAATCCTGAAGAGCAGCAATGAGCCAAAAGTCCTGGTGGCCGAATAGCGCCATCTATCAGGTATACCCGCGCTCCTTCCAAGATAGCAATGGTGATGGAGAGGGCGATCTACGCGGAGTCCTTGCTCGTGTTGAATATCTAAAGTCACTTGGAGTCGATGCAGTCTGGTTAAGTCCGTTCTATAAATCACCGAATCGAGATGGTGGATACGATGTAGCGGATCCTCGCGATGTTGATCCTAGATTTGGAAATTTAGATGATGCAAAAGCACTCATCGAAGGGATCCATAAAGTTGGATTGAGAATTATCGTCGATATCGTTCCAAATCACTTCTCAACTGATCATCCCTGGTTTCAAGAAGCGCTCTCTTCTCCAATAGGTTCAGCTGCAAGAGCACGATTCCATTTCTACGATGGACGTGGCGAGAATGGAGAAATTCCACCAAACAATTGGAACTCTATCTTTGGGGGACCAGCTTGGAGTCGTACTACTGATAAGGATGGGAGACCAGGGCAGTGGTATCTGCATCTCTTTGACTCTACCCAAGCAGATCTAAATTGGGAGAACAGCGATGTTCATCAGGACTTTGAGAGAACACTTCGTTTTTGGCTCGATCTTGGAGTAGATGGTTTTCGAATTGATGTTGCTCATGGTCTTGCGAAAGAGACAATCTTGAAGGATCACCACGATCCTGAGGCTCTGACCAGAGCGTTAAGGCTTGATGTAACTGATATGCCAGACTCGCAGAGAGCTGAGTTACTTAGCGATGTTCCATTCTTTGATCGCGAGGGTGTCCACGAGATATACCGTTCTTGGCGAAAGATCTTCGATTCATATCCTGGAGAGAGAATTTCAGTGGCGGAGGCTTGGGTTCACCCGAGTTCGCGTGCAGCTCGTTATGTCAGAAGCGATGAGTTACATCAAATCTTCAATTTCGACTTTCTAGTTGCTCCATGGAGCGCAGCAACTTTGATACCGGCAATAAAGCGGACTCTTCTCGAGGTTGCGGAGGTTTCAGCACCTCCGACCTGGGTGCTCTCCAATCACGATTCACCAAGATTGGTTACCAGGTTGGGAGGAGGCGAGGATGGAGAGTGGCGCGCTCGCGCTTTCGCACAACTTACGCATGCCCTTCCTGGCGGTATCTATATCTTCCAAGGCGAAGAACTTGGACTCTCCGATGGAGAACTCGCCGATGAAGTACGGCAAGACCCGATCTTCTTCCGCACTCAAGGAAGAGATAAAGGAAGAGATGGCGCTCGCATCCCTCTTCCTTGGGATTCGTCTAACAATTTTGGCTTCACTAACGGTAAGCCTTGGTTACCGATTCCTTCACAGTGGAGCTCGAAGCGAGTTATTGAGCAGGATGAAGATTCAAATAGCTCACTTAATTTCTATCGTGAGAGTCTTCGAATCCGAAGCGAACATCCTGCGCTGAAGGGCTCGAGCGACTATCGGATCAATTGGCTTGATGCGCCAGATGGAGTCATTGCTTTTGAGCGCCACCCTGGTTTCACACTCTTCGCAAATACGACATCAAGGGAGTTGAAGCTGGTTGCGCCACCAGGAGTGAGCCTGTTACTCGGCTCTAGGCCGGGGGTTCGCCTTGAGGGCGAGCGCTTAACCCTGCCAGGGGATTCGACCTGTTGGCTCACCAAACTTAAGTAACGGAACCGTTAGCGAGTTTCAGACCATTTTCATGGTCCGGCTTATTGCTTGCGCCGGCACTATCGGAGAAAACTACTGTCCAACTTCCTGGGAGAAACCCGGGAGGTTCCTTTCGAAAGGGGAAGTTACATGACCGCATTTTTGCGGCGTCGCCTAATTTTGGCGACCAGCTTGTTCGCGGCGCTCTCCCTTGTCATCTCTGGATGTGGAAGTTCAGATGAATCGGCAAGTGGTGGAAATTGCGACGCTTATGAGGCTTATCAAGGTTACGAGGGTACTGAAGTCGAAATCTATTCTTCGATTCGTAGCCCAGAAGCCGAGATCTATCAAGAGTCCTTCGCGGAGTTCGAAGAGTGCACCGGAATCACAATCAACTGGAATGGAACTGCTGAATTCGAAGCACAACTTCCAGTTCGTGTAGAAGGTGGAACTGCTCCAGATCTCGCAGTCTTCCCACAGCCAGGTCTACTAAAGGCCATGGTTGCAACGGGCAAGATGTTCCCAGCATCTGATGATGTTTCTGCTGCTGCCGATGAGTACTACGGCGCAGATTGGAAGGCATACGGAACCGTTGATGGCGTCTTCTATGCCGCTCCACTAGGTGCGAACGTAAAGTCATTCGTCTGGTATTCACCAAAGACATTTGCAGACAATGGATGGAGCATTCCAACAACTTGGGCAGAACTACTAGCGCTCTCTGATGAGATTGCAGCTGGCGGCGCTGTTCAACCTTGGTGCGTTGGCTTCGGTTCTGGAGATGCAACTGGTTGGGTTGGAACTGACTGGATGGAAGATCTAATGCTTCGTGTAAACGATGCAGCTACCTATGATGCATGGGTAAATCACACCATTCCATTCAACGATCCAAAGGTTGCTGCGGTTCTCAAGGAAGCAGGCAAGATCCTAAAGAATCCTAAGTACGTTGGTAACGTTCCAGCGATTGCAACAACTACCTTCCAAGAAGGCGGTAAGGGAATTGTTGATGGAACCTGCGCGATGCATCGCCAGGCTTCGTTCATTGGTGGAATCTTGAGCGCTGATTACGGTGCAACAATCGTCACACCAGATGACACAACAACTGAGGGTGGAATCACAACCTTCTACTTCCCAGGCGTGACTGCTGATCAGCGTCCTGCCCTCGGCGGTGGCGAGTTTGTTGGTTCATTCTCAGATCGCCCAGAGGTTGCAGCTGTTCAGCTCTACCTAACATCTCCTGAATGGAATAACAAGAAGGCTGCACTTGGTGGCTGGTTCTCAGCTAACAAGGGCC
>DAIOSM010000062.1:0-3306 GCA_036752585.1 Candidatus Nanopelagicaceae bacterium | reverse complement strand
CGGATTACCTCTAGGTTCTCCTGGTTGTAAGGAATGATCCAGCGCTTAAAGGGTTCGTTTTCAAATTCAAGGAGTAGAACTGGATTGCGTTTATAGACAACGCAGAAATCTTTTCCTTTCCAGAATCTCATAGTTCCCAACATTATGAGATACGGAAAACCTGTACCAGGAGCTCGGATACCTCGCAAAACTTTAATGGTCCATGGATGATCGCTTCTGGTTACGGAGATCAAGTTAGAGATCTTGGACTTCGGATCACGGCCAAAGGCACCGATGTTCTCAAGCCAATTCATGTCATAGCGAAGTGATTCGCCCTCAATCTTCAACATATGGAAAGTTTAGTCGAAGATCGGTCCAACGTTTCTTGAGCGTTTAATCTCAAAGAATCCTGGATAACTTGCAACTCCTACGACGCCATCCCAGAGCTTCCCCGCCTCTTCGCCCTTTGGGGCTGGAGAGATGACTGGACCGAAGAACGCGACATCACCGATCGCGATTATTGGCGTTCCAACATCATTTCCGACCATCTTTATCCCGCGCTCATGGCTCTCGATGATTGCAGCATCAAATGATTCATTGCTCATAGCGCTCGCAAGTTCCGGAGCTAGCCCTACCTCCAAAAGCGCCTCTTTGAAGAGCGCCTCACCGACCTCCATTTTCTGAAGGTGAATTCGCGAACTTATAGCGGTGTAGAGCGGAAGTGTTATCGCACTCCCCTTCTCGCTCTGGGCAGCCGCAATTACTCGAGTGCAGTGCCATGATCTAGCTAATTTCTCTCTGTATTCGGCAGAAACATCCTTATCCCGATTGAGATAAGCAAGGCTAAACAAGTTCCATTCGACTTCAATATCTCTAACTCTCTCAACCTCAAGGATCCAGCGTGAGGTCATCCATGCCCAAGGACAGAGTGGATCGAACCAGAAACCAGCCTTTTGCTTCGCCATAATCAAGCCTTCCCAAATCTTCGCTCGCGTTCGGCGTAGATTTCAATCGCACGCCAGAGCGTCTCTCTAGTTACGTCTGGCCACAATACATCTAAGAAGACCATCTCTGCATATGCAGATTGCCAGATCAAGAAGTTGGAGGTTCGTTGTTCTCCTGAACTTCGCAGGAAGAGGTCGACATCACTCATCTTCGGCTCATCCAAATACTTAGCAAAGAGTTTCTCATTGATCTGGTCCGGCTTTATCTTCTTTCTTGCAACATCTCTCGCTAGCTCGGCAGCAGCATCTGCGATCTCGGCTCGCCCACCGTAGTTAACGCACATATTCAAAGTTAGAACCTTGTTCTTCTTGGTCAACTCTTCGGCAATCTCTAGTTCTTCAATGACAGACTTCCAAAGCCTTTGAGGGCGACCGACCCACCTAACGCGCACGCCCATCTCATGCATCTGATCGCGCCTTCGACGGATAACGTCACGGTTGAAGCCCATCAAGAACTTCACTTCATCTGGAGAGCGACGCCAATTCTCAGTTGAAAATGCATAGGCAGATAACTCTTTAACGCCTATCTCTATTGCACCCTGTACGACATCAAAAAGCGCATGCTCGCCAGCTTCGTGTCCTTTAGTTCGCGCAAGTCCGCGCGCTTTTGCCCAACGTCCATTTCCATCCATCACTAGAGCAACGTGATTCGGGATCCGATCCTTGGGAAGCTTTGGTGGCTTCACTTTGCGGCGCGCTCCACCATCGGAAGACTTCGTAGTTCTCTCTCCAGATGCCATTGCAGATATGCGGCGACAAGTCCTGAGGCTTCGCGACGATTCTTAGGATCGCTTGCATCAGCACCCTCCCAATTTCCGGTCAAGAGATCTGACATCAATTGGAGAGTTTCTGGAGCAGGGGTGGCAGAGGCCGATGGTCGACAATCGATACAGACTGAACCGCCGCCGACCAGCGAGAAGTATTTATGTGGTCCAGGGGCCTCACAATTTGAACAGATTGTCATCGAAGGCGCATAGCCAGCTATGGAGAGAGAGCGGAGTAGGTAAGCATCTAAAACTAGAGATGGCTCATGTGATTCGTAAGAAAGAGCCTTTAGCGCACCAATCAAGAGTAAGAATTGTTGTAACGCTGGCTCACCTTCATTAGAGGTGAAGCGCTCTGCAGCCTCAAGGATCGTCGAAGCAATCGTCCACTTTCGATAATCGGCAGCAAGAGCATCGCCAAAGTTCTCAAGGCTCTCAACTTGAGTCACAACATCGAAGGTCTTACCAACATAGAGCTGGATGTCCACCAAACTTCCCGGCTCCAATCGAGCGCCAAATTTTGATTTGGTTCGTCTCACACCTTTTGCAACAGCGCGAACCCGACCATGCTCTCGAGTAAAGAGCGTGATGATGCGATCAGCCTCTCCCAGTTTCTGGGTGCGGATTACGACCGCCTCATCCCGATATAAAGCCACGGGATAAAGGTAGTGATTGCTACTGTCGAAGTGCGCGATTTACGGCTGAAACCACCGCTTTTAGTGAGGCGGTTGTGGTTGATGGGTCGATTCCCACTCCCCAATAAGTTCCGCCATTTACGGTGCACTCGAGGTAGGCGGCCGCGTTAGCGTCTCCACCCGCGCTCATCGCATGTTCGTAGTAATCAGCTACCTGAACATTTATTCCATGTGCTTGCAGGATGTGACAGAACGCTGAGATTGGTCCATTTCCAGAACCCTTTAATGTGACTGGCTTCTTGTTCTCAAGTAGATCCACAGTCAACTCAACATCTCTATTGGGCGATGATGTCTGAGTCAGCCCTTCAAGGCGATAACGTCCCCATTGATCATCCTCAGATGGAAGGTACTCATCGATGAAGATCTTCCACATCTCTTCTGGAAAGACCTCGCCACCCTCGTTATCAGTTTTCGCTTGAATTACTTTACTGAATTCAATTTGTAGTCTTCTAGGTAGATCAAGTTGATGTTCGCTCTTCATTATGTAGGCGACGCCACCCTTGCCTGACTGTGAGTTGACGCGGATGACAGCTTCGTACGAGCGACCAATATCTTTTGGATCGACTGGAAGATATGGGACTGCCCAGGTGAAGTCGTCGACTTCTTTTCCAGCCGCACTCGCATCCTTAGCGAGATGCTCAAAGCCTTTCTTGATTGCGTCTTGGTGAGAGCCGCTAAACGCAGTGAAGACCAAGTCGCCACCATAAGGATGGCGCTCGGGGACTCGCAGCTGATTGCAATACTCGACAGTCCGGCGAATCTCTGAGATATCACTGAAGTCGATCATCGGATCAATTCCATGGCTCAATAGATTCAAGCCGAGAGTAACTAGACAGACATTTCCGGTTCTCTCACCGTTGCCGA
>DAIOSM010000061.1:0-3487 GCA_036752585.1 Candidatus Nanopelagicaceae bacterium | reverse complement strand
CACTAACAACCTCGTTAGTGAGGGAAGTTGGCTACTGGAAAAAGGTAAATCCTGGAGAAGGAAGTTTTCGGCGACACGCTCAAGTTGAGGTTGAGGTTTTTTTAGCGACCTAGCCGTCTTTCGCGAAGCGCATAAGAACGGAGCGCTCTTAAGAAATCAACCTTTCGAAAATCCGGCCAGTAAGCCTCACAGAAGTAGAACTCTGATTGATGCGTCTGCCAGAGCAGAAAGCCACCAAGACGCTGTTCACCGGAAGTTCTAATCACTAGCTCTGGATCCGGCTGTCCAGCGGTGTAGAGGTATTGGTCGATCTTCTCAGCCGAGACCGCTTCGGCGATCTCACTCGGCGTCTTCCCAATCGAAGCGGCCTCTCCAATGTAACGCTTCACCGCATCGATTATCTCTAGCCTTCCGCCATACCCAATCGCCACATTCACGGTGATCCCATCAATACCGGCAGTCTTCGCTTCAACTTCCCGGAGCATTTTCTGTAGGGATTCTGGCAGGAGCTCAAAGGAGCCGACTGGTCGAATCTTCCAACGGCCTGTCGAACGAAGGCGCTCTACTGCATCTTCAATGATCTCCAGCAGGGATTCAATCTCATCGCTATTGCGCTTGAAGTTATCACTCGAAAGAAGCCAGAGAGTGACTACTGCGATTCCAGTCTCTTCGCACCAATCAAGTAACTCGACAATCTTCTCGGCGCCGGCAATATGTCCACGGCGGGGTGAGGTATCTCCTGATGGAGATGGATTCTCTTTCGACCATCTTCTATTGCCATCGAGTATTACGCCGATATGGCGTGGGGTCTTTGTTAAATCAAGACTTCTAAGGATTCGCTTCTCATAGAGTGGGTAGATTGCAGATTTGATCAGCGACTTGATTGTCATTTTTCAACGCCTAGAACTTGAACTCTCGCGAGACCCTTCGCTCTGCGATAAATGAGAAGACTGGCAAAGTTCCGGCGAGGATAAAGAGGATCATCCGCTTGATCGTAAAACGGGCTTTCGCTGTGAAGTGGATGGCGGTCAAGACATAGAAGGCGTAGATATACCCATGGACAAAGGGAATCCATTTGACCTTCGCCTCTAGCTCAGGTTCATCTAGGAGATAAACGACAGGTAGCTCAACAAACCAGAGCAATAACGACATGATTCCCGCCAAGAAGGCCATCACTCGAAATCTAAGGACTACGCCCTTCACTCCTTTGGACTCCCCTCCCGCTCGCGAAATCTGCTGTACAGCGGCAAGAAAACTACTACGAGCGCCATGAGCCACCAAATAACAACATAGGCGATGTGTTGCCAGTAGTAGCCAGGAATCGTCGGGGCTGCTGGGTCCAGGGCCACCCTAGGTAGGTCGAGTGCGACTCCATCTCGAAGTTCGCTCTTGGCAAGCACGAATCCGTCGTAGTAATCCCCTGGATATTCAGCGACCAAGAGTGAGGGATCGATTCGGCTCAACTTGCCTTCAATACGTTCACTTAGATCCTCATACTGCCTGTGAAACAACCTTCCAGTTACGAAGATATCTCCACGGGGTTGATCACTGTTTGCATCACTTCTCACAACCAGTATGTATCCGCCGCCATCAACTTCCATTAGGCCGACTAACCAAGTACGTACCTTGCCATTGCTATCAACTTGATTTGGTGCGTCGAATTGGGCGACATAGCTTCCAGAGAATTCGACTATGCGATTGACTGATTCGCCAGGGAGATTGGAATTCGGTCTTGAGACATCAGATAGAGCGACTACAGGTTTCTCTTCATAAGGTTTCTGTAGCTCTCTAACTTGAGCAGCTCTATCGAGTTGCCATAATCCAAGAGCAATAAAGGTAGCGAAGGCGACAACAACAAGAAGGGCGGTGATTAAAGACTTACTTCGAATCATCTTCGATCCGTCGTTGCTCCATTCGCTTATTCCGCTTGTAGAAATTACGGAGCAGGAAGATCGTGGCCAGAGTCAGGCAAGTCATAATGATTGAACCAGCTATTCCTTGATCCAGATATCCGCTTTCCATGCGAGAATCATCTCATGTCGCATAGGTTCAGTGAGAACTTCGAAGAGCTACCGAAAGAGACTCAAGAACTTCTCATCGCTCGTTATGGCGCGGCGCGCAAGAACTATTGGAAGTACCTAGCTCTTGCCTTGCTGGTTATTGGCCTACCTTGGTTGATGTGGAGCGCTTGGTATCACTCCAATCCCGAGACTCGCGTGACCCTTGTTAGCTTTAAACCAATAGATAATCGTTCTATTGAGATCACCTTTGATATTGATCGAAGAGATCCGAAGGTCGCCCATACCTGCACATTGATCGCTCGTGATTATGAAAAGAATGTGGTGGGAGAGATAGATATCCCCGTATCCCCGAGTGACTCGAGCCCGACCCAGGTTCGGGCAGTTATCCCAACTAGATTGGCTGCGGTCAATGCGGGCGTGCTTGAGTGCCGCCCCATTGCGCGTTAGCCGCTAAAACTCGCAATAATCTCCCTCTTATGACCGCGAAGACCTGGCTCACCCAAGAGGCTGCCGATCGACTTACTAACGAATTGCGAGAGTTAGAGACGAATGGAAGAAGTGAAGTCGTCAAGAAGATCGAAGCTGCCCGCGCTGAAGGTGACTTGAAAGAGAATGGCGGCTATCACGCTGCACGTGAAGAGCAGGGCAAGTTGGAGGCGCGAATCCGCCAATTGAAGGCGCTCCTCGAGAACGCTGAGATTGGAACACCAACCGGTGAAGCAGGACAAGTAAGTCCAGGCATGAAAGTTGCTGTCGAGATCATGGGAAAGAAGATGGAATTTCTTCTAGGTTCACGTGAGATTGCTAGCGGTGAACTTGATGTCTACAGCGAACAATCCCCGCTTGGCTCAGCTGTACTTGGTGCGAAAGTAGGAGATGAGAGAAGTTACACCGCTCCAAATGGCAAGGCGATTACGGTAAAAATTCTCGCTGCCGACTTCTTCGCTTAATTACTTCGAAGCGACGTTCACATACTTTCTAATGCTTAGCGGAACGAATACCGCCATGATCAAGAGCATGTAAATCAACGACATCTCAAGGGGATTCTGGCTCGGCCATGAATTAGCGGTAACGCCGAAGATGTTCTGTAGCCCAAAGAGTTCACGGCATGCAGCGACCATGGTCGAGACTGGATTCCACTCAGCGAAGTATTGGAGCGGTCTTGGCATCCCGGTAGTTGGAGCAAAGGCATTCGAAAGGAATGTCAGCGGAAACACCGCGATAAATACTGCGGCATTTGCTACTCGCGCCGATCTCACGGAGAGTCCGATGAGGATTCCGATCCATGCCATTGCGAATCCAAAGAAGAGTAGGAAGATAAAGCCCAGCATCACATTGAAGAGCCCTGAATCTGGGCGCCAGCCGACTAGAAATCCCGCTAAGCCCATGACGAAGAGAACGACGATATTCAGCAGCCCATCACCGAGGGCGCGACCGAATACGACTGCACCGCGCGAGATTGGTAG
>DAIOSM010000060.1:0-3551 GCA_036752585.1 Candidatus Nanopelagicaceae bacterium | reverse complement strand
TTCTTCCTTGTCGATCTACTCGATCGCTACAAGTACGACGGACCGAAGCATTTTGATTACAAGCCGATGCGTACTGAGAGCGATGAGGGCGTTTGGGCATCTGCATCTGCAAATATGCGGACCTATCTGATTCTCCAAGAGCGCGCTGCTGCTTTCCGCAACGATCCACGTACCCAAGCAGCTCTTGAGAGATCCGGGGTCACCGAACTCCTCCAGCCGACCATTTCAGCCGGTGAGAGTTGGCGCGATATTGAAGGCGAGAGCTTTGATGTAGAGAGCGCTGGAAAGCGTGGCTATCACTATGAAGAGCTCGATCAACTAGCTCTTGAGTATTTGATTGGTGCGTTTTAAGCGACGATGCCTTTTGTTGCCGGCGTCGATTCATCGACCCAATCAGTAAAAGTTGTCGTGCGGGATGCTGCTTCGGGTGAATTAATCGCACAGTCTTCTGCTCCGCATCCCGATGGAACTGAGGTTGATCCAAGAGCGTGGGAAAGCGCTTTAGATAAGGCGTTGGCTGCGGTTGGAGATAAGAAGATTGATGCGATCTCAATCGCAGGGCAACAACATGGCATGGTCGCACTCGATGCGGATGGCTCGGTGATTAGAGATGCGCTCCTCTGGAATGACACTAGGTCTGCTAAAGCAGCAGAGGAGTTGAATAGCGAAGTCCCTGATATCCATATTCGAACTGGATCTAAGTTGGTCGCATCATTCACAGCGAGCAAAGTTCGTTGGTTAGCTGATAACGAAAAAGAGAACACCGCAAAACTTGCTGCAGTTGCGCTTCCCCATGATTGGTTATCTTGGAGACTTAGTGGCTCAACCGATATAGATCATCTCTTCACCGATCGCTCTGATGCATCAGGAACTGGTTATTTCAATCCGGTATCAAATCAATATGAGCTGGATATCCTCGAACTCGCAGCTCGTGGAAAGAGTGGAATAAAACTTCCCAAGTTAGTTGCACCAAATGCTTTTGGTGGAGCTACGAAAACTGGAATACCTATTGCTGCGGGTGCCGGTGACAACGCCGGAGCAGCGCTTGGACTTAATGCCAAAGTCGGCGACTTGATCATCTCGCTCGGCACTAGCGGAACAGCTTTTGCGGTATCTAAGACTCCGACTAAAGATCCCAAGGGTGAGATTGCCGGGTTCGCTGATGCGACTGGGAACTTCTTACCTCTTGCCTGCACATTGAACGCCGCAAAGATCTTTGCAAGCGTTGCGAAGTTATTGAAGGTAGATCTTGATGAGTTCGCTGCGCTCGCGCTAAGTGCAAAGAGTGGCGCTGAGGGCCTTCGCTTATTGCCACACTTTGATGGCGAACGGACCCCGAATCGCCCCGATATTCGTGGCTCATATAGCGGAATCACTCATGAGAACTTGAGCGCCGAAAATCTTGCTCGAGCTGCGATCGAAGGCGTGATTGCAGGAATGGTCTTTGCAGCACAAGCCTTGAAACGCGAAGGCTTCACGGCAGAGCGAATCCTCTTAATTGGTGGAGCAGCAAAGAGCGAGGCGGTTCAAGAGATTGCGGCCTCGATGTTCCAGAGTGAGATCAAACTTCCACCACCTGGCGAATACGTTGCAGATGGCGCCGCTCGCCAAGCTGCATGGGCGCTCACAGGTCAAGCAGATTGGAACATCGGTACGGTCAAAAGCATCGAACCAAAGTTTGATGCTGGTGAAGTTACCGCAAGTTACCTAGAGCTGATTTCAAAGCTCTAGTTGAGACCCCATCTCACCGTTACGGTCACAGTCACTTCAGTCTCGCCCAGATCAATCTGAGTAGCGTCTTCTGCTAACGCACCTTTCGCCATAACTGGGAAGTTATAGACCGGAGCGCTCACTTCAGTTAGCGAGATAACGCGACCAAGTGAAACTCCTAGATATTTTGCATAGGAGTTCGCTCTGGCGCGTGCATCTGCTACCGCAGCTTCACGAGCCTTCTCGGTTGCAGCAGCGCCATTTGATAAGAATGGCGAGATGCCATTTATCTGGACTGCATCGCCACCAGCGCTAACGACTGCATCGATTACGGCGCCAGCGTTATCTGCCTTTCGGATAACTACAGTGAATGATTGTGTGGCGCGATAACCAACTAACTCCTGCCCTTTATCTTGCGAGTAGTTGTACTCGGGATAGACCGTCAATGATGAAGTCTTTATGTCTTTTGTCGCAATTCCGTTATCGCGAAGTGCACCACGTACAGCGGTCGCTGACCTTGATGCGCCGGCAAGAGCTTCCTTGTTGCTCTTTGCAATCACTGAAACAGATGCGAAGAAGCGGACCGCATCCGGAGTGACAGTGGATGTTCCAACGCCAGTCACAGTAATGTGCTTGGAGTTCTCTGAAGCGCTAGCGGGAAGGGCGCTATAGGCCACTAGGCCAAGGGCAAGGAATACGGCAGATACGGATGCGATTATTTTTCTCATGGGCAAAATCTATCCCTTTAATCCTGAGATTTGGCGCAATAACTAATGAGCACTTGCTCTCATTATTCGATCTCGAATCGCAGCTGCCAATCCATCACCTCTCGGTGGTGTAACAACGATGACTTTCAATCCCGCTGAATCACCCTTGCGAAAGGCGCTATAAAGAGAGCGAGCGAAATCTTCTATCGAATTAGGTGAGCTCAATCGGATCGCACCACTCGGAGTTGGGATATCTGAAAGTGCGATAAATCCCTCACCAGACTCCGCTTCTCTATCAGCCACTACTTTTGCTCTCGGTGAATAGTGTCGAGTAAGCGAGCCAGAGACGCGGATCTCCTCAAGATCACTATCGGCATCAATAGGAGTTACAGTTTCAATCATCGCCTCGGTAACCGCACCTAGACGAAGAATCCGAGGAAGCTCTCGACTACAGTCGATAATCGTCGACTCGACACCAACATCACAGGATCCACCGTCGAGGATCAAATCTTGATCACTTAAGAATTCACTTATCTCTTCACTCACATCACTAGCTGAGGTAGGAGAGATTGAGCCGAATCTATTTGCACTAGGAGCGGCTACCCCGTGGCCACCGAGGGATTCGAACTCACTTAATAACTTTTGAGCGATTGGATTCGATGGGATACGTAACCCAACAAAATCTTGTCCACCGGTAATGAAGTCCTTTGCCCTTTCACTCCGCTTAAGTATCAATGTCATGGGTCCAGGCCAGAACTTACGCATCAGAGTGATTGCGTACTCTGGAACTTCCTCAGCCCAATATGCCACCTGGTTCTGATCAGATATATGAACTATTACGGGATGATCTTTTGGTCGCCCTTTGACTTCATACATCCGCGCAATCGCAGCTTCGTTCTCAGCATCAACGCCTAAGCCATAAACAGTTTCCGTCGGGAAGGCGACTAATCCGCCGTTCTTCAACCGCTTTGCGGCATCTTTGAGTGAATCGAGAGAGCAAGGAGCTAGATGATCCATCTTCTACTTCTCTCTCGCTTTAATGCTTGTGGTGGGTAGTGGATTTGAACCACTGAAGGCAAAGCCGGCGGATTTACAGTCCGCTCCCATTGGCCGCTCGGGCAACCCACCAGGTCT
>DAIOSM010000059.1:0-3619 GCA_036752585.1 Candidatus Nanopelagicaceae bacterium | reverse complement strand
GTATTCATCATGGATGATGAGATTGCGCAGCGAGCTGGTGCGCATCGACGTGCTTACTTGGCTGCATCACTTCGAGCGCTTGATGAGTCGGTGAATGGTGCGCTACACGTTATCTCCGGAGATCCAGTAGAAGTCCTAGCAAGATTGAAGAAGAAATATGAAGCCACTTCGATTCATTGTGCCTTCCCATTTGCGCCATATGGCAACGCCGTAGATGAGAGATTGAAGAAGGCTGGAATTGAATTGACTCAACTAGGTAGCGGTTATGCCGTAGCGCCGGGCAGAGTACTTAAGGATGATGGCACCCCGTATCGCGTTTACACACCTTTCTATCGCGCATGGAGCGCTCATGGTTGGCGCAAACCTGTAGCTGCGCCGAAGAATCCAAAGTGGGTCATGCCAACGAAAGCTGATCACCAACTTCCAGATTGGGATAAGAGCGAGAAAGTTGAGATTCAAGAAGCAGGCGAAGTGGCCGCTTTGAAGCGTTATAAGGATTTCATTAAGAGAGCTTCTGATGAATATGGCGATAACCGTAATGTCCCCGGAATTGAAGGCACAAGCCGGATGAGTCCGCACCTACGCTGGGGAGAGATACATCCTCGGACGATGCTCAATGTGCTCGGCCAACAGAAAGGTCATGAGGTATATCGCAAGGAGATTGCGTGGCGTGAGTTCTACGCCGATGTACTTCATAACAACCCTCATACCTCTCGAGATTATTACGATGTTAAATTCAAGAAGATGCGCTATGACAAGCCGGGAAAGAAGTTCGAAGCGTGGTGCGAAGGTCGAACGGGCTATCCATTTGTAGACGCTGCAATGCGCCAGCTAGTCAAAGAGGGTTGGATGCATAACCGGACTCGAATGGTCGTTGCTTCATTCTTGGTAAAGGACCTACATATTGAGTGGCAGCATGGCGCTAATTTCTTCATGAAGTACTTGATTGATAATGATGTCGCATCGAATTCCCATGGTTGGCAATGGACAGCTGGGTGCGGTACCGATGCTTCGCCCTATTACCGAGTCTTCAACCCAATCGAGCAAGGACGCCGGTTTGATCCTGATGGTGTCTATATAAAGCGATATGTCCCAGAGTTAGCGCACCTAACTGGTGAAGATATCCATGAACCGTGGACTGTGATCGATGGGCTCTCGAAAGGTTATCCAGAGCCAATCGTCGACCACGCCAAGGAGCGGTTAGAGTCCTTGGCGCGGCTCGAGGAGATCAAAGCGGCTAAGCCAGTCAATCCAAAGCTTTAGGCCTCTAACTCCTTAAACAAGGAAGTTAGAGAACTGCCAAGGATCAGAGCGATCTACCTTCTTATCGTTCCAACCCTCGAAGAGATCACGACGATTGACGAGCGGATCCCAATCTGCAGCCTCTGAGTGGATTCCACCCCAGTACTTCTCGGCGTAACCAAGTACCTCGCGCCAAGGAAGTTCATCTGGGACTAGTAGCCCTGCATTTGGATTCTTCATCGCCCAAGCAACTGCTGCATAGACAGCAGAGGAGACTTGAACAGTTGTTGCAGATTGTCCGGGAATCAGTTTCCGTGAATCTTCGATATTCAATAGCGATCCAGTCCACCATGACTTGTAGGGATGACCCATCAAGAGAACACCTAAACGATCATCGCCGCTTGTGATCTCATCATTCATGATGCGCTGATTCTTATGTAATTGCCAATTGAGCATCTCGAGCTCTTTCATGGAGACGATTGCTTCATTTGATGGGCAGTATGCGTAATGAACAGTTGGGCGATAAATTGCTTTTCCGTTATCCCAAACTGTCAGATGATCCGAGATGGTGAATGCTTCGCCATGGCGGATGACCATTCCTTGGATCTCAAAGTTAGGCACCCAAGAGCGTACCCAGGTGGTGGCTCCAGGCTGAGCGATTGCAATCTGATTCTTTGGACCAGAAGGATGCTCATAGCCATTTGCTGGAAGTGTCTTTTCGTGGGTACCCCAACCTAGCTCGGCAGGAGCAACACCTTCTTCGTAGAAGCCTTCGACAGACCAGGTATTTACGAATTCGCCCCATTGCTTCGGCTTATTCGTGACTTGGGTATCACGCTCAGAGATATGAATAACCTTCACATTGAGCGCATGTGCAAGATTCTGATAATTCTCATTTACTAGGGCATCTTCGACATCACCGCTCGCTTTACCTTCCTTAAGCGCGCGAGTTGCGATATCAACCAGTGATTTCTTAACAAGATGGGAGACAAGTCCTGGATTAGCGCCGTGTTCGACGATTGCGGTCGCTCCCGTCTTTGTCCAACGTGACTTCATATCGCGCATCCGCATGTGGCGGTAATAGAGAGTTCGCTCTAGCGGATGCTTATTCGAACCGCCCTCATAGGGATCCCATTCTTCAACTGAAGTATTTAGGTATAGAACTCCGTGGTCGTAGCACCACTGCAAAATTGTGTTGGCATCGATATTCCAAGCAAGATCAAGGAGGAAATCTCCTGCCTTAAGGTATTTGGATAACTGGGCATCGAGATTGCCACGAGTTATCTGATCTTGAACATAAGTTGCGCCTTGATCTAGCGCGCTCTGGACTCGCGAGCGATTGTCGCGTTGATCCATGATTGTTATCTGTTTTGCATCTACAAGATGCTCGATAAGAAGAGGTAGGACTGATTGGGAGACTGAACCGGCTCCGAGAATTAAGACCTTATTGGTGAAGCGTGCTGACAATTAGGACCTCCTATTGGAGATGTGAGAATCTCACCCCGTTCGATCTGGACATTTGGACGTATGAACTTTACGTCCCAAGACCTCGTAGACCAAATTCACCCAGCCCGAGCTATCCCGATCTTTTCTCGCTTCGCTCGGTACATCGCTTCATCGGCTCGACGGAGCAGGCTCTGGCCATCGCTTTCGTTAGCGCTAAACGCTTCTCCAATAGATACGCCTAGCTTTATCTCGTGACCGGCAACATTGAAGGGGAATTCCAAGGTGGCGCGCAGCGCAACCGCCACTTCAACTCCCTCATGGCCAGGCACCAAAGCGCCGAACTCATCTCCACCTAGCCGAGCGAGGAGCGCGCCACGAGGCATTACTCGCTCAAGACGCTGAGCGACCTGAGCGAGTAATTGATCTCCAACCTCGTGACCAAGTTGATCGTTGACCGGCTTGAAACCATCTAGATCGAGTATGAGTAGTGATCCAGGAGCTTTCTGAAACTTCTCGAACTCAGAGATGAAGCGACGGCGATTAGCAAGGCCAGTTAGCTCGTCGGTG
Organism: Candidatus Nanopelagicaceae bacterium; assembly: GCA_036752585.1. Classification (GTDB taxonomy): domain Bacteria; phylum Actinomycetota; class Actinomycetes; order Nanopelagicales; family Nanopelagicaceae; genus MAG-120802. The sequence goes on along the minus strand of DAIOSM010000059.1, from coordinate 364 downwards.
CGAGCAAGTATCTGCTCCTCACTCATCTTTCGGGCATCTGCCATCGCCACCGCCATACGTAAGAAGGCGAGCGCAATCGTCGCAAACGCAGGGATTAGCACGAAGCGTGGGAAGTAATCAGGCCTTAGAACAGAGATTGCAAGGATGATGGAACTTAGAACTAGCGCGAGCGTCACTATCGTTGGATTGAAGGTTCGCGGGTGCTCCTCTTCATCAGCGGGATACCAATAACTATGTGAAATGAGTACAAATCCCAATAACCACCCGGCATCGGTGAGACTTCCAAATACATAGGAATCATTCTGACTTAGCCATAGATAGTAGAAATCGCTGACTGTGAAGATTGTGACACCGATCAAGAAGA
>DAIOSM010000058.1:0-3719 GCA_036752585.1 Candidatus Nanopelagicaceae bacterium | reverse complement strand
AGCAAACCCTAGGTAGCAAACCCTAGGTAGCAAACCCTAGAGCGCGGTATTGCTAGTTTCCGTACTTACCCTTAAGTGCGAACTTAGCTCCATCAGCCTTGTTGCCATCGGAGTAGACGGATTGGATAAAGAACTGGGTTCCACCCTCATCGCCCATCTTTGCGACATCTAGAGAGAATTGATCGGCAGGAACAGTCGCTACTTCGATGAAGTCAACGGTGTTGTAAGAGATTGAGACGAGATAACCAGTCAATCCTTCGGTGGCAGCTGGAGCCTTCCAACGGAGAGTGACTCCGCCATTTCCATTATTTATCGCTACAAAACTAGTAGGAGCCTCATAGGTTAGATCGGCTGGGCTCTCAGTTTCAGATGGCTCTTCGCTCGGCTCCTCAGTCGGCTCTTCGCTAACTGATTCAGATGCAGTTGGCTTTGGCGCTGCATCATCATCAGATGAGGAATTTGATAACGCGAAGATCGCCAAGAGGACGACGCCTGCGATAACTAGAAATAGAACGCTTGAAGAATTCTTCTTTGCTGGTGCGCTTGCAGCGGCAGCAGGTTTGGTTGCTGTTGGAGTTGCAGCTGATGTAGTTGTTCCACCTCGGGCTGGTACTGGTGGGATAACAATCTTCGCTGCATCAACGCCAGCAGGAGGTTTGGGAAGAGCCTTCTTAATCGGACGCTTGCTTGAAGATTTTTGAGATGAAGATTTCTTTACAGAAGCTCTCTTGGTTGCGACTCTCTTTGCTGGCTTCTTAGCGGTAGTTCTCTTTGGTGCAGCCTTCTTAGATGCTGACTTTTTCGCAGCCGACTTCTTGGTGACTGACTTCTTGGCGCTCCTTGATGCTGGGCGCGCAGACTTCTTCTTAGTTGCCACTTTGGCTCCTTCGACTTTGGAAGTTTCCCTAACTTCTCCTACCGGAAGCCTACTCGTGACTATCCTCGCCGCTCGTTATTTCGGCGAGTTGGTAAGGGTTAATTGGGGTTAATCGGAGAGAAAGGAAGGGACTCTTGGCGCAATCTCGGCGAGAGCGCGGGCGCGATGGCTAATTGCATCCTTCTCCTTAGGGAGATGCTCACCCAGGGTTCTCTCGCTACCTACCGGTATAAAAATCGGGTCATAACCAAATCCATTTTCGCCACGCCTTGATGCGGCGATGGTGCCCAGAAGTTCGCCCCTTGCCATGATGTGAGATCCATCCGGTTTCGCTATCGCTATGACGGCGACAAATCGAGCGGCGCGATCAAGCGCCTCATCCGATAGGACTTTCAATAGTTTTTCAATGTTGGCGGCATCATCCCCATGAACCCCGCTATATCGGGCTGAATAGATCCCGGGCGCTCCCCCGAGCGCATCAACAGCCAATCCGCTGTCATCGGCGAGCGCTGGCAAACCAGTTGCCCGAGCAACTGTAAGCGCCTTTAGCAGCGCGTTTTCCTCGAAAGTACTTCCAGTCTCTTCTACATCCGCTACATCAAATTCAGCTACGGATTTGATTTCTATCTTTCCAGCTAGCGCTCCTGCCTTAGATCCGTCGCCGAGGTTGAGGATTCGATCTATCTCAGCGATCTTTCCTTGGTTACGTGTTGCAATAACAAGAGTGGTCACGAATCGAGAGCGGTTTTTTGGAGCTTGCTCAACTCAACGCAACCCTTTGCTCCGAGATCAAGAAGTTGATTTAGTAGAGATCGATCAAATGGTTTGCCCTCAGCTGTTCCTTGGACCTCCACGAAGTTTCCATCGCCGGTGCAGACGATATTCATATCGGTCTCTGCAGAAACATCCTCTTCGTAACAGAGATCTAGCATTGGAACTCCGTTGATGATTCCGACGCTGACTGCAGCAACCGAGCCGCTTAGCGGAATTGAGGTGATGTGACCCTTCGACTTCGCCCAATTCAAGGCATCAACGAGAGCAACATATGCGCCAGTAATCGCAGCCGTGCGAGTTCCACCATCGGCTTGAAGCACATCGCAATCCAAGACGATCGTGTTCTCACCAAGTTGTTTCATATCGACGATTGAGCGGAGTGATCTTCCGACTAACCTTGAGATTTCTTGGGTGCGACCGCCTAATTTTCCTTTAACGCTCTCGCGATCAGAACGGGTGTGAGTTGCTCGAGGCAACATCGAATACTCAGAAGTCACCCAACCCTTACCGCTTCCAACTAACCAACGCGGAACGCCCGGGGTAAATGAGGCCACGCATAAAACTCTCGTATTCCCAAAAGAGACGAGAACGGAGCCTTCGGCCTGATTGAGCCAATTACGCTCGAATTTGATAGCGCGTAGATCTTCCGGGCTACGACCATCGATCCGCGCACCATTCTTTCCATTCGAATTTGAACCCGTTGAATTTGATTCGGTCATCGTCACTCGCTCCATCTCGTACTTACGTCCCCGACCTCTGGTCCAAGGAATCTGCGTGCTAACTTTGCAAAAGAGACAGGATCGCCACTTGAGATGAATCTATAGCTTGGTTTCGTATCCGCCGTTCTCATCAACTCCTTTTCGACAAGAACTCGGTAGAGATCCTTGGCTGTCTCTTCGGCGCTCGAAACTAGGGTTACATCGTTGCCCATCACATAAGAGATGACTCCGGTTAGGAGCGGATAGTGGGTGCAACCCAGAACCAAAGTATCGATGCCCTCTTCCTTCAAAGGTTTCAAATAGCGCTCAGCTGATTGAGTTACTGCAGATCCTGAGGTCTCCCCACGCTCAACGAAGCTGACGAACTCTGGGCAGGGTTGGGTTGTTAACTTAAGTTGAGGAGCAGCCGCAAATGCATCTTCGTAGGCTTTTGAATCGATCGTAGTCTGCGTTCCAATCACTCCTACTTTTCCGGAGCGGGTCGCAGAAACGGCGCGACGGACTGCCGGTTGAATCACTTCGATAACTGGAATGGAGTAACGCTCACGCGCATCTCGAAGCATCGCTGCACTTGCGGTATTGCATGCAATCACGATTGCTTTTACGCCCGCCTCAATCATTTGATCCATGATCTCCAGCGCGAAGGAGCGAACTTCTGCCAAGGGGCGCGGACCATAAGGTCCACGCGCAGTATCGCCGAAGTAGATGATTGATTCGTTAGGTAGTTGGTCGATGATGGCCCGAGCAACAGTTAATCCGCCAACGCCAGAATCAAAGATGCCAATTGGGCGATTTGATAGCTCTGAGGCGGACACCTGCGCAGTTTAGAGTGGCGTGAGAGATGTCCGATTTGCCCCAAACCGGGCGGTTTTTTCTCTCAGAAAAGTGAAGATTTCTCTGAGTTTCCTGCGATTCCAGGTTGAACAACCCGTGAGTAGGGAGCACCCTTACACCTAATTGTTATCTGCAGCGCTCATAACCAGGGCGTGAGAGATCGCAACGGCTCACTCCAAACCGGAGTCTTGAGCAAGTCAAAAGCCCACGGAGGCCCAATTTGTTAACAACCATGGAGTTAACTTCAACTCAGTGGAACGCCGTATATAACGTCCTTTCATTCGGACTTGTATCGATGCTTGCGACAACGGTGTACACCCTTGTCTCAACCAACCGCGTTCTTCCGAAGTATCGGAATGCTCTAGTCCTATCCTCGATGGTCACATTCATCGCTGGATACCACTACATCCGTATCTTCGATTCCTTCAAAGCCGCATCAATGGTGGAAGGAAACGTAGGCAAGGTAGTAACAGCAGGTCACCCAGACGCATTTAACGAGGGATATCGTTATGTTG
>DAIOSM010000057.1:0-3737 GCA_036752585.1 Candidatus Nanopelagicaceae bacterium | reverse complement strand
CCGTTCTGTGGTCTCTTTGTTCTACAAGAGCTAAGTGGCGTCACGAAGTTATCTGATCCTTTTAGACATGGAAATGACTATCCAGGTCAGGATCTGCAACCTCACCAAAAGGCGATCGTCGATAAAGCGCGGGAATTGTTAAAGAACCTATGAGCTTGCCACCCGCAGAAATCGGACCAGGTGAGTTCTATCCAGTAGTTGGAGTCGGTCCACATCCAAAGCCTTGGCCGAGTGGTGATCAGTATGACCCTGAACTACTTGAGAATGGTGATCGGCGGAACGTACTTGATCAATATCGATATTGGAGCGTTGCAGCGATCGTTGCTGATTTAGATAAGAAGCGAAATCCGCTCCGGATTGCGATCGAGAATTGGCAGCATGACTTGAATATCGGTTCGATTGTGCGAACTGCGAACGCCTTCAATGTCGCGAGTGTGCATATCGTGGGAAAGCGCGATTGGAATCGTCGGGGCGCTATGGTCACCGATAAGTATCTCCACGTCATCCATCACCCAGATATCGCTGATTTCAAAGCTTGGTTTGATGAGCGTGGCATCGAGATAATCGGGATAGATAATGTGGAGAAATCAACGCCGCTTGAGAGCGCGAAATTACCGCGCGAATGCGTTCTTCTCTTCGGACAAGAAGGAGCTGGTATGTCTGACGAAGCAGTCAGAGCCTGCTCTAGAGTTTTGGCAATCGCCCAATATGGATCAACTAGATCGATGAATGCATCAGCTGCTGGCGCAATCGCGATGTATGCCTGGGGAATGCAACACTTACCGAAGTAAAGCTTCGATCAATCCATCTGTAGCGCGTTCAACCATAGTTAAGACTTCTTCAAAAGCGGAATCAGGGTGCGAATAAGGATCTGGGACTTCTAACGATTCTGGATTCGTTGGATCGAATTGGCGGAGATAGAAGATCTTCCCTTCTTCCTCATTGCTTGTGATCAACTTTGAAACCTCTTGGTGATTGTTGTCATCCATGACTAGAACTAGATCTGCTGCAACAAGTCGTGAATAGTTGAATTGCGAAGCGATATGTTCGTATTTATATCCCGCGCTCTCCCATACCCGCTTCGATGGTGGATTAGGGCCTTGGCCAACATGCCAATTAGAGGTTCCGGCTGAATCAACAGTTATCTGGGGTCTTTCGATCTTCGCTACTTTGTTATGTAACACCGCCGCGGCCATCGGTGAGCGACAGATGTTGCCGTAACAGACCATGGTGATGATCAAGTGCTCGCGACCTTTGAGGTGCGAGAGATCGGGAAGTGCCACTAATCCTCGAGGATCTCAGAGACTGAGGCGATCCGGCGTTCGATTTCGATCGCCTCATCGCTTCGGCCCATCGAGTGGAGGATCTCAGCGATCCGCTTCTCGATAGCGACAATAAACTCAAAATCACGTGGTTCCGCTTCGGTGGCTACATCCAGCACCCGCTCCAAGGTCGCAAGGCCTTCCTCGACCTCACCACCTAGTACTTGGGCTCTACCGAGTTCAAATGAGGCGTAGGTAAGGCGGCGCTGATCATGTGCGGTCGCAAATACATCCGCGGATTTCTGGGCATAACGGAGGGCCTGCTCAGCATCGCCTAATTCAACATAGCAATGAGCGAGTTTCTGATCGCACCTTGCAACCTGGATGACTTCATGTGCATGCTTGAAATAACTGCGAGCTTCGACAAATGTTTCGATAGCTGCTTTATATTCCTTCAATTCTCGCCATGCGCAACCCATCAGGTAGAAATCATTAGCAGCGCCTAACTCATTTCCATCAACTAGATGTTCGCGCGCGCACTCTTCCATGCACTCAATAGTCTTTGCATACTCTTTTGATGAGAACCACCATTCACCTAAAGTGCAGGCGAGCTCTAACGCCATCGGAGATTTATTCTCACGGAGCAATTCAACGGCCTTGCTCATTGCAGAAGCCGCTTCGTTCATCCGCTTCAACTGATTTAAGTTATAACCGATTGCAGAGTAAGCCTGGGCAAGTCCTTCACGTGGTGCAGCGGCGCCTAATTCAGAATAGATATCTCGTGCCGTCTCAGCCAAAGCAAGGGCTTCGTCATATTGACCTCGGGCATAGATTCGCGCGCTCAACTCATAATAAGTGCTGGCGCGATCAACGCCCTGAGTCTCAGGTATTCGTTCCCACAACATCTCTTCAGTGATGATTTCATCATTTGCATCATCGTCGTTGTGTTCGTTACCCAATGCGCTTCCTTTCCGCCACGAGTCCGCCCATTAATTTAGGCAGAACCTAGCAGTCTTGAGTCGCGCAAGCCTCGCGACTACACCGCAGGAGTTATTGCGAATCGGCTTTTCCGAGCACGACGTCGAAGGTGCGCTTACCGCCTCCGCCAGGCATATCGACCGTGATCTTCACGGATTCGCCTGGGGCGAATGAGCGGATACGGACTATCGCCGCAACGAGATCATTGATCTTCCGGCCTTCGATCTCACGGATGACAGCGCCAGCTGGGATTCCAGCCTTTGCCGCAGCTTCACCCTCAACTAGCCTGAGGATTCGCGCTCCTTGACCGGTGAATGATGGATCGAAGTTGATTCCAAGGAATGGACGCGAAGACTTTCCAGTCTCGATGATCTCATCGACAACGCGCTTTGCTTGGTTGATTGGGATAGAGAAACCAAGGCCGATTGATCCAGTTGCACCACCACTTAGCGTTGCAATCGCAGAGTTGATTCCAACGAGCGCACCGGTTGCATCAACAAGTGGACCACCCGAGTTTCCTGGGTTGATTGCTGCATCAGTTTGGATGGCATCGATAAATGATTCTGCTCCGGTGCTTCCGGTTGTGACTGGACGGTTTAGGGCTGAGACGATTCCGCTAGTTACAGTTCCTGATAGTCCGAGTGGTGAACCGAAGGCGACAACTGGTTCGCCAATTACGAGTCGATTCGAATTTCCGAGCTTTATCGTCCTCAAATTGCCACGATTGATACGAAGGACTGCAATGTCATATGCGGTATCGCGACCGACAATCGTCGCGTTCTCAAAGTCGCCATTATTCAATTCAACGCGGACTGTTCCACTCTGAGCCGCGGAAGCGATTACGTGATTGTTGGTGATGATGAACGATGCGCTTCCACTTGATCTATAGATGACGCCAGAACCAGTTCCACTTCCAGTAAATCCATTTACCGCAATCGATACGACCGATGGTGATACAGCTGCTGCAATTGTCTGGACATCGAGCGATGAGCCGACGATCTCCATGAGAGTCCTGCTTCGAGTACAGCTTCCATCGGTGCTTGCGTATACAGCTTTAGTTCGATTATCCACACATACTTTTGTGGGCGGGGTATCAGGCGAGACCGCTACGGCCACTCCGCCAGCTACGACGGCGCCCATAACAAAACCACTCATTACTTTGGTAAATGTCGATACGGTATTCATGCGGCAAACACTTTCACTTCTTCCTGAGAGTTTATTTAATAGGAATTCAACCTTTGCTGGGTAGGCTTCGCAACTTATGAGTGAAGAGTTACGTCGGGCGCGCATCGGGGTCACGCTCGCCTTCATCGTCAATGGCTTCACGGCGGGAACCTTCGTAGCTCGAATCCCTGACTTCAAGGAGATACTCGATATCTCCGATGGGGTCCTCGGACTCTCTCTCCTCTTCATCTCGATCGGAGTCTTCCTCGCGCTTAGACCGGCTGGAAGAAATAGCGCACGTTTTGGGAGCGCCCCAATCACTTTCTGGGGAAC
>DAIOSM010000056.1:0-3813 GCA_036752585.1 Candidatus Nanopelagicaceae bacterium | reverse complement strand
AGTTATTTGCAGAAGATCGAATATTCATAGTCGGTAATCGAACAATCGTATTTTCAAAATAATTTAAAATTTAAGTGTCCTTGGCCGGAGTTGAACCGGCGACCTACCGCTTAGGAGGCGGTTGCTCTATCCACTGAGCTACAAGGACATATCTGAGAATTATCTAATAATAATTGAGCGTAATCACGCGGTAAATTGCTTTAAAAATTACTCTAAGTTAAACTCCATTCAAATCTCGTTTGGAGTTGATTTCACCATGAAAGCGCTGGTAATAGGTGCTGGTGGCGTCGGTAGAGCGATTATCAATATCGCATCACGGAGATCTTTTATATCTTCGCTGGTCATCGCTGATCGAACCCTGGCACGTGCACAGGAAGCTGTCTCAAGGGTCAAAGACCCCCGTTTTTCGGCTGCCCAGGTAAACGCCGCCGAGCTTGAGGATCTCCGGGAGCTCATCCGCAAGGCCGATCCCGATGTCGTAATCAACGCTGTTGATCCCCGGTTCGTAATGCCGATCTTCCTAGCCTGCGAAATTGAGAATACAAATTACATTGATATGGCGATGTCACTTTCTCGCCCTCATCCTCACTATCCACACACTGAAACTGGTGTGAAGTTAGGTGATGAGCAATTCGCTCGCGACTGGAATTGGGAAGAACGAAAGATCTTTGCGCTAGTCGGTATGGGCGTTGAACCTGGAATGAGCGACATCTTCGCGAAGTATGCGAATGATGAGATGTTCAGCCGGATTGATTCGATCACAATCCTGGATGGCTCTAACTTACGAGTTGAAGGTGCTGACTTTGCTCCATCGTTCTCCATCTGGACGACTATTGAAGAGTGTTTGAATCCACCTTTGGTCTGGGAAGATGGCCGTGGTTGGTTCACGACTCCACCATTTAGCGAACTTGAAGTTTTTGATTTTCCAGAAGGAATCGGTCCTGTTGAATGCGTGAATGTCGAACACGAAGAGGTCGTTCTCATTCCACAGAAAATCGATGCCAAGAAAGTGAACTTCAAGTACGGACTTGGTGCTGAATTCATCCAAATCCTAAAGACGATCAACATGCTCGGTATGGATCGCAAAGAGAATGTCGAAGTGCAAGGCGTATCTGTTGCGCCACGCGATCTTCTTGCAGCTTCGCTACCTGATCCAGCAACGCTGGGTTCGCGCATGAAAGGCAAGACTTGTGCCGGTGCGCTAATCCGTGGGCTTGATAAGAACGGTGAACCAAAGGCTGTCTATATCTATAACGTTGTTGATAATGAATGGTCGATGAAGGAATATGGTGACCAAGCTGTCGTCTGGCAGACCGCTGTTAATCCAGTGATTGCTATGGAATTAATCCATAAGGGAGATTGGAAGCCACTCGGCGTAAATGGCCCAGAATGGTTTGATCCGAAGCCTTTCTTGAAGCTAATGGAGGAATACGGTACTTCCTGGCATATCCGTGAGGAGTCCACTGCCGGTATCGTGAAGTAGTGGCTACTTCTAGACCTGATACTTCAAGACCGATCGCCTTAGTAACAGGCGCTTCCGCTGGAATCGGTGCTGCTTTCGCCGAGTACCTCGCAGAACTCGGCCATGATCTCGTCATTACAGCGCGTGACTTAGCGCGACTTGAGACTGCCAGCGCTGAGTTACGTAGCAAATATGGAGTTGAAGTTGAAGTCATCAAAGCTGATTTAGCCACTAATGAGGGAATCAAGACGATTGAACTTCGCTTGGAGAATAGAAGTAGACCGATAGAGGTATTGATCAACAACGCTGGCTTTGGAATCAATAAGAGCTTTGTGGTTAGTGATCGCCAATCTGAGAATGATCTCTTGGATGTTTTGGTAAGGGCGCCGCTGCGTTTCATGCACGCAGTCCTTCCCGCGATGAAAGAGCGGGATAGTGGAACGATCATTAATGTTTCGAGCGTCGCCGGATGGATCGCTGGTGGAAGCTACAGCGCCGCGAAGTCCTATCTCACCGTTATGAGTGAGTCTTTGCATACCGAACTCCTTGGAACGAATGTAAACGTTCACGCGCTATGTCCCGGCTTTACCCGAACTGAATTCCATCAACGTGGCCGGATGAAGATGACCGGTCTGCCCGAATTCCTATGGCTCGATGCAAGAGAGGTTGTTGCGACTGCTTGGAAGAGCGCCCAAAAAGGTAAGGCGCTTTCTATCCCCGGCTCCCAGTACAAGATACTGACTCTCTTGATGCGATATGTGCCTCGCCCAATCGTGAGAAAAGTGGGAATGAACGCCCGCAAGCGTCAGCGCTAACGGCCTTTCTCAGCAAATTCCTTACTTTCTGTGGAGATTCGTTGAGCAAATATTGACCCCCCGCCCTTTAAGATTCTTCTTAAATAAGCGCTGTGTCTCTGGGAGGAATTGTGCGTAACTCTTTCGTGAAGATTGGTAAGAAAGCAACCGTCGTAGCTGCTATGGCGCTACTGACAACCACAACTTCTTTCATCCCTGCTGAGGCAGCGGTTAAAGCCGGAGATCGATGCAAGCGAGAAGGTGCCACCACAAGAATCGGCGGCGATCGTTATGTCTGCACAAAGAACCCACGCTTCCCAAATGAGAGAAGAACCTGGGTCTGGGTTGGATGCATCCAAGCAAATACTCTCTACACCGATTCGGTGAAGCGCCTCGATACATTGAAGGCTGGTTTATTGACTGCTAAGGCAAAGCTTGATGAGTTGACCGCAGAGCTTCCTGCAGCTGAAGCTAAGGCGAAGGAATTTGATGCCAAGATCGCAGCGACTCAAGTCAAGCTTGATGCTGCAAAGGCAAACTATGAAGAAAACAGAGTTAAGGGCACTGCATACGCAAGGGCAACCGAACAGTGGAATAACGCTGTTAAGAGCTACGAGCGTGCGATTGCCGGATTCAAGCGTGCAGCCGATAACTGGCGCGAGAAGAGTTCTGATGTGACCGCACAACAGAAGCGGTTAGATCTTCAGAGCCAGACAATTGCCGCCTCAGAGGTAGAGATCAGATCAAACCTCAAGGGTCGTAATCAAGCCTGCCAGCGCGGCTTGTAAAAATTATCCGACAGTAACTCGGGTCTTCGTCGCCTTAAGAGGAACAGAACGTAGATCTCTCTTTGCTGGACCTACCTGTACTTTGCCATCCACGGCGAACTCAGCGCGATGTTCTGGGCAGACCCACTTCTCGCCGCTGAGGATTACTTTCTCTCCTTCATGAGTACATGAAAGGCTGATAGCGCGAAAACCATTTACCGCATTTGATGTCCGCACCAAAGCCAAAGATCTTCCTGAACCATCTTGGAATTGAACTACTCCACCAACCTTACGAAGGGTTCTATTCGAGGCTATTCGTATCTCAACTTTTCCATTTGGTAGCACCTTCACACCCGTTGCTGCAATAGCTTTATCAGGTACAAATCCCAGCGTGAGGACTGCGAGACCGCAAAGTAGCGAACGTCTAGATAGAGAATTCTCGTTTTCCATGTTTAACCTTTCATTACCCTTCAATGATGAGAATCTACTCCTCATCGAGGTGGCTCGCCACCATCCTCCTTCTCTCTTATTTGATTCTCAGATTCTTTTCAGAGCCGACTTGGTGGAGTGAATTACTCCTCTACAACTCCGTTTTAATCGCAGCGATCTTCGCCATATTGCTCACCCCATTGCCTGATGATGAGCTCGGACAGAAAGTCACAGCGCTAGCACTCTTCGCTTGGGGAGTCGGGTCGATCTCATCTTCAATCGACTCTTTCTTCAAGACTGAATTGAGCATCCTCTCTGAAGTCGCATACTCTCTCTTCTATCCGCTCGTGATCCTCGGAGC
>DAIOSM010000055.1:0-3908 GCA_036752585.1 Candidatus Nanopelagicaceae bacterium | reverse complement strand
CCCCAATGAGTAGAACCGAAACTGGCGCCCGAAAGGGCGCCAGTCCTCGGCCAAAGAACAAATTGGCGAGGGCTAATGATCGAGTACTGATTCTGATGACGCTTCCTGCCGTCATTCTTTACTCGCTCTTCTATCTATATCCCACGATAAATAACCTCCGCTATTCCTTCACAAAGTGGGATGGTTTCGGTGAGCCAGAATTTGTCGGGCTCGAGAATTTCACGCGGATGGTCACAGATGACACAATCTTCAATAAGGTCTTAAGCAATAACATCGAATTCACATTCTTGGTTGTCATATTTCAAACAGCATTTTCACTTCTCTTTGCGATCTTCCTCTTAAAGAACTCGCGCACATCGACATTCTTAAGGACTCTATATTTCTTCCCGACCATCATCTCATCGGTATCAGTTGCGATGGTCTGGCAGTTCCTCTACGAACCAAATCTTGGTCCGATTAACGTCTTTCTAAAGTCAATCGGTTGGGATTTCTTGGCTCTGAATTGGCTGGGTAGCGAGACGGTTACGCTACGAGCAATTGCTTTCACACAAGTCTGGTTCCACGTTGGACAGATGATGGTTGTCTATATCGCTGGACTTCAACAGATTCCTGCTGAACTTTATGAAGCAGCCGAGGTCGATGGAGCTTCTAGATGGCAGCAATTCAAGTCGGTGACTTGGCCAATGGCTCTACCAACTACTGCGGTCGTGATGGCATACACAACTATCCAATCTTTCCGAGCATTCGATCTTGTGTTCGCTATGACCCAGGGTGGACCAAACAATTCTTCAAACATCCTTGTGACGCTCATTTATCTAACAGCCTTTAACGAATTCCGATTTGGTTATGCAGCTACCCAATCGATATTCCTAATTGTCTTTATCTTGGCTCTGACGGGGCTGCAACGCCGGATTCTAAGGACGAGGTATTAAGCCATGTTCTACAAGATAAGCCGCATATTCTCCCTTACGTTCCTAGCAGTCCTAATCATCATCCCTGTTCTAGTAGTGGTATTTGGCTCCTTCAAAACAGATCTAGAACTGATGACCAAGCCGTTGGCGCTTCCAGAGAGTTGGACCCTAAACAATTATCGGACCCTCCTTCAAGGTGGAGAGATAGTTACGAACTTTCGAAATAGCACCATCGTTACGCTCTTCTCAGTCCTAATCACGCTCTTCATCGCAAGCTTGGCTTCATTTGGCATCGCCCGAGTGATTAATGTGACGGGAAGGATACTTTTTGTCCTCTTCTCATTCGGACTTGCGATTCCAGCGGCCACAAGCATTATTGGCATCTACGAACTATTTGTTCGATTTGGATTGACTAACACCCTTCATGGTCTAGTCATCATCAATGTTGCATCAACGCTTCCCATTTCAATCTTTATCCTGACCGCCTTCTTCCGTCAGATTCCAAATGAACTATATGAATCAGCGTCGATAGATGGTGCGCGTCCATTCCGCCTTTATCGCTCAATCGCACTCCCGCTATCGAAGCCATCGATGGCTGCGGTCGCAATCTTCTTATTTGTGATTACTTGGAATGATCTGCTTTATCCACTACTTCTGATCACTCAAGCGGATCTGAAGACTCTTCCGCTTGCACTTCTCGATTTCCGCGGTGAATACGCAATCAACTTCAGCATGATCTTCACCGCCGTGATGGTTGCTTCCGTCCCAATGGTCGTGATGTATCTGTCGATGCAGAAGACTTTCGTATCTGGACTTACAGCAGGAGCGGTTAAGGGCTAATGAATTCTCCAGTCGTAAAGGTCCCACCGCGTCTGCAATCGCAGGCACGGTTGTTACTTGATTACATTGAAAGAGAGAACCTCTTACCAGGTGATCGATTGGCGCCAGAGCGAGAACTAGCGAAAAAGCTTGGTATTAGCCGGCCTTCGCTCCGGGAGGCGATCCAGGTTCTACAGACGCAAGGGCGCCTTGTGGTTAAGCATGGAATCGGCGTCTTCTTACTTGAGGATCAAGAGGCAGAACGGTTACGTGATTCGCTTCGAGCAGCACATCACAGCGTGGAAGAACTCTTTCAGATGCGCGAGATTCTTGAGGCTCCGGCTGTTGAATGGGCGGCAGAACGGAGAAGCGAGGAGCAGCTGGAAGCAATCAAGCGGGCTGCACAATCGCTACAGGAAGCCGTTAACGAAGATCCAATCGACTTCGACAAAGTTCGCCTACTAGATATGAACTTCCACCTCACGATAGTAAAGAGCGCACAGAATCAATTCTTGAATCAAACGCTCGGAACTCTGCAAGAGATCATGTATCGCTCGATGGATAACACTCTCAAGCTGCCCGGACGCATCGATGCCTCAGAACATGAACACGGTGTCATCTTGGAGGCGATTGAGCGAAGAGATCCGATAACTGCACGCTTGACGATAATCCAACACATTCATAATGCCCGCGATGCTTGGATTACCTATTTGAAAAAGGTAGAGGCCTGATGTCTAAAGTCCTCGCTGTCGGCGTAGCTACGCTCGACACTATTGTTCTCGTGGATAAATACCCTGGAGCAGATGAACGAGTAATTGCTAAGCAGACCATCCAAGGATTTGGTGGTCCAGCCACAACTGCCGCCGTCACGATGGCACGTCTTGGGATAGATGTATCTCTTGCATGCGTGATTGGTGATGATGAAGCTGGTCGGAAGATCTTTGATAATTTAAAACGAGAGGGTGTCGATACTTCTAATGTTGTAATTGATCCAAATATCAAGACTGCGATAGGAACGATTGTTGTTTCGGAGACAACTCAAAGTCGAGCGATCATGGCCCAACCACATAGCGAAATCGCACGAAAACCAAGCAATATCGAGGAATACGCCTGGATTCACGTAGATCATCTGGGGATGTCAGCGCTGAAGGCTTGGGGCGTATCTCGAGGAGGAAGTGCGAAGTTATCTATCGATATCGGATACAAGTATCCAGGCCTTAAGTCATCTGATTACGATCTATATGCGCCTTCAGAGAACATCACAACCGATGTTAGTACTGCGAAAGTAGATAAGAACCTAGTTGTGATCTCTAAGGGTGGAGCGGGAAGCATCTATAGCGATGGAATTGAAAGTGGCGAGGTTCCTGCACTCAAAGGAGAGATTCTCTCCACACTTGGTGCGGGCGATGTTTTTCACGGAGCGTTAGTTGCTGCCCGAGTTTGGGGTAAGTCAGCTCGCGAGAGTGTAGAGATTGCAAATGTGGTCGCGGGGCTTTCATGTCGCGCACTAGATGGACAGAGTGGAATTCCTAGCAAAGCCGAACTCGATGCATTTTTTGCAGGAGTGCGAAGTTGATGGGGATGTATTCAGTAATCGAGAGAGAAGGGAAATGAAAATGGCAAAAGTGCCTGATTTTCTCCTTCACCATGATGGCGACTCAGTCGCGGTTGCAAATGATGACTTGCAACCGGGAACGCTGCAGGGACTATCAGTGAAAGAGCAGACACCGCACACCGCAGTCCTTAATCACGCAATCCCATTGGGACATAAGTTCGCGTTGAAGGATCATGCTGAAGGTGAAGCAATAATCAAATATGGAATTAAGGTCGGCATCGCATCGCAGCCGATCAAAAAGGGAGATTACGTCCACACACACAACATGAGGAGTTATCGATGGGAAGCAAGCCGCGCTTAACCGGATACCGTCGTCCAGATGGATCGATGGGTATCCGTAATCACGTAATTATCTTGCCGGTTGACGACCTATCGAATGCTGCCGCTGAAGCTGTCGCAAAAGTAGTGCCTGGCACTCTTGCGCTGCCTCATGCCTTCGGTCGCCTTCAATTTGGTGAGGATCTGGAGCTCACATTTAGAACGCTAATTGGTACTGGTCTGAATGGAAATGTCGCTGCTGTTGTGGTGATTGGAATCGAACCTAAGTGGACTGAGCGCGTTGC
>DAIOSM010000054.1:0-3923 GCA_036752585.1 Candidatus Nanopelagicaceae bacterium | reverse complement strand
GTAAGGAATAGGCTCCTCCCATGTCCGGGGCTATTCCAAATCCAGCCACTCGTTCAATTCGTGCGAGTGAGCATGTGCTCCGAATTCCTGCATTTAGAAAACTCTGGAACGCAATGTCCTTCTCCTCATTTGGAGATTGGCTTGGGCTTTTGGCTACAACTGCTCTGGCACAGCAATTAGCCGGCGGTGACTACGCAACTGCAAACTTCGCAATTGCGGGAGTCTTTATAGCTCGCCTACTTCCATCTGTGATTCTTGGTCCAATAGCAGGAGTAATTGCTGATCGTTTTGATCGGAAGAAAGTAATGGTTATTGGGGACATACTGCGCGCCGCGCTATTTGTCTCCATCCCATTGGTTGGAAATTATCTCTGGCTCTACATCGCAACAGTGTTAGTTGAATGCGTGACTCTATTTTGGAGCCCCGCAAAAGAGGCGAGCGTTCCCAATCTTGTTCCAAAGAATAAGTTGGAGAATGCAAATCAGATGTCACTTTTTGCTGCGTACGGAAGTGCGCCCGTAGCAGCCATAATCTTCTCAATTCTCTCTGTTTCTGCGACGGCAGTTGGAGCGACAATTGGACTTGAAAATTACACAGCTGTTGACCTCGCACTTTATCTAAATGCCTTTAGCTTCATATTTAGCGCTATCACAATCTCGCAGATACAGATACCTCAAGAACACATCAAGAAGAACGAAAGATCGCCATCTCTCGGAGCATCCTTATTGGATGGAGCAAAGTTCATATCTGCCTCAAAGATAATCCGTGGCTTAGTGATTGGAATGCTTGGCGCATTCGTAGCAGCAGGTGCGGTTATTGGACTTGCCAGAACCTTTGTGGGAGACCTCGAAGCTGGAGATGCTGCTTATGGAATCTTGTTCGGAGCAGTCTTCACTGGTCTTGCTACGGGAATCGCAATCGGCCCCAAAGTATTCGCTCAATTTTCACGCCGCCGACTCTTTGGCGCAGCGCTAACGACGGCTGGAGTGCTTCTAATCATTCTCTCTCTTCTTCAAAACCTAGTAATTGCCTTGCTGGTAGTCCTCTTTATTGGGGCCTTTTCAGGTGTTTCATGGGTTACCGGTTTCACCATGCTTGGAATGGAGGTGAGCGATGAATTGCGTGGCCGCACCTTTGCCTTCATACAAGCGCTAGTTCGAGTCTCTCTCGTAGCAGTTCTTGCCATTTCACCACTTATTGCTGCCGCAATAGGCGAGCACACCTTCTCTTTCGGAGAAGCGGTATTGACCTATAACGGTGCAGCTTTCACCATGTTGGGCGGTGGATTGATCGCAGCAATAGTCGGAATCCTCTCCTACCAACAGATGAAAGATCGCCCCGGTGTGTCTTTCTGGTCCGATATAGCCAGCGCTCTGCGCGGTGAACTCGGTTCAATCACAAATCCGACTCCAAGTGGGATCTTCATCGCCTTTGAAGGTGGAGAGGGATCTGGAAAGTCAACGCAAGCAAAATTGCTAAAGGGTTGGTTTGAGGAAGAGGGTCACACCGTAACGCTAACTCGTGAACCCGGTGGATCAACGCTTGGTAATGATCTGCGCAGAATTCTCCTTGCAAACGAAACTGGTGAAATCTCCCCGAGAGCAGAAGCGCTCCTCTATGCAGCAGATCGTGCGCACCACGTCTACTCAGTTGTGCGACCAGCTTTAGATCGCGGCGAAGTTGTCATCACTGACCGCTACTTTGACTCCTCTATCGCATACCAGGGAGCAGGTCGAGTTTTGTCACCGAGTGAAGTCGCACGGATAAGTCGTTGGGCCACAGAATCGCTCTATCCAACCCTGACAATAATTCTTGATCAACCAGCAGAAATCGGACTACAACGGAAGAAGGATGCTGATCGGCTAGAGAGCGAGTCAATCGAATTTCACAACCGAGTTCGTCAAGAATATCTACAACTTGCAAGTATCGATCCGGATCGATACTTAGTTTTAGATGCCCGAAAACCAATCGAGAACATCCATATAGAGATAGTGGCTCGAATCAAAGAGAAACTGAAGAAATGAGCGGAGCCATCTTTTCTGGTCTCATCGGACAAGAACAAGCAATCGCCGCCCTAGAACGTGCGCTAAAACCAGCTCCAGACGGTAGTGGCCAAGAGATGACTCATGCATGGTT
Source organism: Candidatus Nanopelagicaceae bacterium (assembly GCA_036752585.1). Lineage (GTDB taxonomy): Bacteria > Actinomycetota > Actinomycetes > Nanopelagicales > Nanopelagicaceae > MAG-120802. The sequence goes on along the minus strand of DAIOSM010000054.1, from coordinate 1,787 downwards.
GTTTACGGGGCCACCTGGCTCTGGCAGATCCAATATCGCAAAAGCCTTTGCCGCTGCCCTAATTTGTAAGGCAAGTGGATGTGGCGAGTGCGCCGATTGCAACACCGCTTTAGCGGGAACGCATCCTGATATCGAATTGGTTGATGTAAATGGTTTATCGATCAAGATCGACGAGATACGAGAGATAGTAACAAGATCATCTTGGGGCGCTTCTGTCTCTAAGTGGCGCGTTGTTGTTATTGAGGATTGTGATCGGATGACTGAAGCTGCGGCAAATGCCCTACTAAAAGCTCTAGAAGAGCCCGGTGCATCAACAATCTGGTTACTTTGTGCGCCCACTCTGCATGATGTTTTGCCAACAATTAGGTCAAGATGTCGTCACATAAATCTAAGAACTCCAACCAAGAGCGAAATTTCTGATTATTTGATGAGTAATTTTGATGTTAGCAATCAAGAAGCTGAGTTAGCAGCGGAGATATCCCAAGGCCATGTCGGCAAGGCGAAGAGATTCCTAAAAGATGGAGAGGCTAAGTCAATAAGAGGAAATGTCTTCAACCTACTATTCTCGGTTAAGTCAGAGAGTGATGCGATAGGCGCCGCAAGCGAGTTATTGAAACTAGCCCAAGAAAGAGCAGAATTACGTTTGACTCCGATTCTAGAGAGTGAATCTGAAGAGTTAAAGTCTGTAATGCAAAGTGGATCTCGAGGCATGGTTTCTGGTGGGGCAAGAGCGTTAAAAGAACTTGAGAAAGATCAAAAAGCTAGAACCAATCGAGTAATTAAGGATGAGATTGATGGTTTCCTACTCGATTACACGACTTTCTTCCGGGACTGTTTAGCGGGGGACGGCCCCATTATTAACTCTGATTTCAAGAACCAGATCACAGAAGCGACCCTGAAGCTAAGTGAAGGTAGCTTGAACTTCCTAATCTCAACTCTAAACCAAGTTCGTGAACTACTCACGACTAATGCCTCTCAATCGCTCCTTCTGGAATCTTTTTTCACCCAGTACGCGCGCAGTAATCGTGGTCATTAGCACCCCTTGCCGTAGGGCAGAATTCCGCCATGCCATTTCAACTAGACCATCTCTCTTACGCAACCTCACATGACCAATTAGTTGACGTTGTTCAAAGACTAGGTTCGCGAATCGGTTCGGCATTTATCGATGGCGGTATCCATCCAAGATTTGGTACAAGAAACTTCACTTTGCCCTTGAAGAATGGCCACTATCTTGAAGTTGTCTGTCCATTAGATCATCCAGCTGCAGAAGAATCCCCCTTTGGTAAAGCCGTCTCTAAGCGCGCAGAAGCCGGTGGAGGTTGGATGACATGGGTTGTCGCTACGAAAGACATCTCTCCAGTCGAATCGAGATTAGGAAGAGAATCGGTTGAGGGTTCAAGAAAGCGCCCTGATGGTTCAGAGTTGAAGTGGAAACAGATCGGAGTTCTCGGAACTATCGAAGATTCCCAACTTCCTTTCTTCATTCAGTGGCTATCAGCCGATCATCCATCTGCTGACGGAAAAGCAGTCGCTGAAATTGTGAAGATTGAGATTTCTGGAGATGAGAAGACTATTGAATCTTGGCTAGGTTCTAACCCTAAGGGCGCTTTTAAAGATGTTGAAGTCATCTATAGAGATCCATCGAATTTTGATGGTGAAACTGGGATTATCTCTGTCACCATCTCAACACCGAACGGCGAAGTAGTTCTAGACTAAGTTTCGCTGAACAACTTACGCCGCCCTAGCTCAGTCGGTAGAGCGTCGCTCTCGTAAAGCGAAGGTCGCGG
>DAIOSM010000053.1:0-4004 GCA_036752585.1 Candidatus Nanopelagicaceae bacterium | reverse complement strand
ATGGTGAATGAGAGGCTGAGCGGGAAGGCGCTTGGGGCGACGATGCTGATCATCCCCAGAAGCGCTCCGGCCAGCCCGGCCACACCAGCGCTGATGGTGAAGGCCATGATCTTTGATTGGGCGACATTTACCCCACATAGGGAGGCGGCAGTCGAATTGGCTCTCAGGGACTTCCAAGTTCTACCAAAACGACTGTTCAGAAGATTCCTTAGTAGGAACATCGCAATCAAAACCACAAATGCCGCTATCCAGAAGAACCACTTATAGAGAGTGAACTCTTCACCAAATCTCTCCGGCGGAAGACCTGCGTCATAGACCAATCCCGTCTCGCCGCCAAGGAATGAGAATTGATTAGCAAGAGTTGGAAGTCCGACAGCAAGTGCAAGCGTTGTTCCAGCGAGGTAGGGACCACTCATTCGTCCTGCGGCGAATGCCAAGATAAAACCGAAGGCTGCCGATACAAGGATTGCTATTAATAGGGTGAACCAGAATGGAGATTGCCAGTAAGTCTGAGATAGCGCAGCGGCATAAGCGCCGACAGCAAGGAAGGCTCCTTGTCCTAGTGAGACCTGTCCGGAATATCCGGTGAGAAGGATTATCGAAGCAATCGCGAGAGTTGTGATTGCAATCGTCGCACCTTGGTAGACACGTAACTCATCGACGCGATCAGCAACAATCAGTAGTAACCAGCCGAATAAGAAGTAAGCGATGAATGCCTTCTTTGTTGAGAGCTTATGCACTGCGCACCTTCTTTGAACCTAGAAGGCCATTTGGCTTAAAGATCAACGCAAGTAAGAGGACAACGAAGACTGTTGGGAAGATAAGAGTCGTTCCGATGTAATTTAAAACGAACGAGACGCCTATGCCGAGGACTACTCCTCCTAAGACTGCGCCGGGAAGGCTCTCAAGTCCACCGATAACTGCTGCAACGAATCCGAAAACAAGAAGTACATCGAGAGAACTTGGCGAGAGAACTTCAGTCGGCGTAATCAACACACCAGCAATAGCGCCCGCAACTCCTGCGAATACCCAACCGATGGTTCTGATTGGCCCAACTCGGATTCCAGCTAGCCGAGCGATTTCTGGCTGGAAAGCTGCAGCTCTCAAAGAGAGTCCCAAATCAGTTCGCTGGAAGATGAAGGAGAAGATGATCATCACGATAGCGGTAGAGACGATTACCAAGACATTGAACCTAGAGAATGGAATCGACTCACCAAAGAGGACGAAATTATCGGTTGATACTGGTGGGAAGAAACTTCGGAAATCATTGCCCCAGATCATTCCGACGATGCTCTTTATGACGCCAAGTAAACCGAGCGTTGCAATGACTGGTGCGAGAGCGGCAACTGGTCCTTGATCGACATGGCGGAAGAGGGTGCGCATCAAGAAGTACTCGACTCCCGCGCCAAGGAGCGCGCCAGCGACAACTGCGAAGAGAACCGCCAGCCAGAAGACACCGGTTCTAGTGACAATTTCATATGCAATATAAGTGGTGACTATCGCCTGGCCAGCCTGGGCAAAGTTAACAACTCGAGTTGAGCGCCATACCAAGACGAGCGAGAGCGCCATCAAGCTGTAAATCGATCCCAGCGTCAATCCGATCAGCAGCGTTCCGATTAGTTGTCTCATTAGTACCCCAAATAGGCTGACTTGAGCGCAGGATCGGCCAAGAGATCCTGTGCATTTCCGGATGCGACCAACTCGCCTAGGTTCAAGATCACTCCAGTGTCAGCGATCTCAAGCGCGCTTGTGGCGTTCTGTTCGACGAGCACGACCGTTAGATTCATACTCTTCTGAAGATTCTTTATCGCAGAAAAAATCTGTTCGATTATCAGAGGTGCAAGTCCAAGGGATGGCTCATCCAGTAACAACAACTTAGGACGAGAAACTAAGGCTCGACCGATGGCGAGCATCTGTCGCTCTCCTCCAGAGAGGGTATTTGCGCTCTGGGACATGCGCTCTCCGAGGCGAGGAAAGAGATCTACTGCTTCCTTGATCGCCTTCTCGGTTCCACTCTTATCTCTACGCCACAAACCGCCAATCAGAAGATTCTCGCGCACAGTTAGTTCTGGAATCACAGACTTTCCTTCAGAAACATGCGAGATTCCTCGACGAACTAGATCTTCCGGGCGCTTGCCTAAGATATTGCGATCTCGCCATGTAGCAGTTCCATTTTCAGCGTTCTTAAGGCCAGATAAAGTGCGAAGTAAGGTCGTCTTTCCAGCGCCATTTGCACCGATAACTGCAACTAACTCTCCTTGCTTAACTTCAAAACTCACATTTGATAGAGCGCGAATCGCCCCGTGGCTAACAGTCAGATTTTGAACCAATAGAGAGGTCACTTTGCACCCGCTTTATGAGAACCAAGATAAGCGGCTACGACAGCAGGATCATTTCTCACTTCATCCTTGGTGCCAGAAGCGATCAATTCGCCAAAGTTAAGAACTGAGATCCGATCAGAGATCGACATGACAACATCCATGTGATGCTCGACGATGATTACTGAGGTGTGGCTCTTGATATTTCTAATCAATCCATTTAGCCACTCGATATCTTGTGGACCGAGACCGCCCGCTGGCTCATCAAGAAGAAGAATTTTCGGTTGGCTTACGAGAGCGCGAGCAATTGCAACGCGTTTCGTGTCGGGATATGCGAGGGTGTCTGCCCTACGTTCCGCCAAGCTGCCTACATAGACTCGCTCTAGCGCAGTTTGAGCTAACTCGCGAAGATGACCTTCGTCCTTTTCGACTAAGCCAAGAAATGATTGGGTGAGTCCGGCCTTGGCAAGATGATGCGCACCCATCATCACATTCTCAAGAACAGTCAGATCTGGGAAGAGTCCTACGCCTTGAAGAGTTCGAGCAATGCCATTAGTTACTAATTGATACGGCTTTGGCCATTTAACCTTTCGACCATAGAGCTCTAGTGAACCCGATGCGGGAGTAACTAGACCTGAGAGGGCATTGAAGACAGTGGTCTTACCCGCGCCATTTGGACCGATCAATCCAAGGACTTCTCCCTGGTATAGATCTAGATTTACATTGGAGAGCGCCTTCAACCCACCGAAATTTACGGAGAGGTCGCGAATGGCAAGGACCCTTTCGGTCGAAGTCATCGTCGAATTCGCTCCCTGTCTTAAAACTCTAGTTCGTAATCTAGTTGATGAAGACTCTTGGAACTCTCGGACCGATTCGCGTAACAATCTCGTAGTTGATCGTTCCGCAAGCCCTTGCCCAAGCGTCGGCAGTGTAGCCGTCGCCCCCTTCACTTCCAATGAGGTAGGCCCAATCCCCTGCGTGCGCTATCGAATCGTTACCTATTTCCACAACAAATTGATCCATCGAAACCCGGCCGATAATTGGAGCCTTCCTATTACCCACTAGTACGCCCGCACTCGAGTTTGCATTTCGTGGAACGCCATCTGCATATCCCATTGCAACAACTCCCAATTTTGTATCGCTGGAAGTTATGGCCGTCCCTCCATAACCAACCTGAGAACCGGCTGGGACATCCTTAACAAGATGTAGCTGCGCTCGCAAACTCATCGCTGGCTTTAGATTCAATGATTCAGAGCTACCCATACTTTCAACATCTGGAGATAGTCCATACATCGCAATACCTAATCTCACTAGATCAAAGTGTGCATCGGAATGCGAGAGGGTCGCAGCTGAATTACTTAGGTGGAGTAACTTAGGAGTGATTCCTAATTCCTTTGCCTCAGCAAGACGAAGGTTGAAATTCTCTCTCTGTTCTTCATTGAAGGAGTGTCCAGGTTCATCAGCTCGAGCAAAGTGAGACCAGATTCCGACTACCTCTAACTTCCCACTATTGGCAAACTTTGCAGTCTCGATTAGAAGTGAATTCCATTCTTTCAATGCACCGCCTCGTGACATTCCAGTATCAACTTCTAAGTGGATTCGTGGAGATACACCTAAAGCCTCACTTGATTTCATAACCGCATAAAGATGCTCAATCGAAGGTATCGCTAGATCAATCCTCTTGCG
>DAIOSM010000052.1:0-4163 GCA_036752585.1 Candidatus Nanopelagicaceae bacterium | reverse complement strand
CGTTGCATCGATGATGCATGCCGTCGTGCATTCCAAGATACATATGACAACTACATCAAAGTCATTGAGTCGACCGGCGCAAACCTCTTGGGTTCACAACCAACTCAAGGAAACATCGCTGGTGGCTTGACCACAATCGAAGAGAAGGCGCTTGGAAATATCGCTAAGACTGGTTCAGTTCCTGTCATCGGAGTATTGAAGCCAGCTGAAGCACCTGATCGTAAGAAGCAAGGTCTTTACTTCATGGATACCTCATCAGCTGCTGCAGAGTGTGTAACTCTCATGGCCGCTGCTGGCGCAGTCATCCACTTATTCCCGACTGGTCAAGGTAACGTTATTGGTAATCCAATAGAGCCAGTCTTGAAGTTGACTGCTAATAAGAAGACTGCTGCCACTATGAAAGAGCACATCGATCTTGATGTCTCTGGCCTACTACGTCAGGAATACGACCTGATTAAGGCAGGCGACATGATGATGGAGGTCATCGAAAGAACGGTAAATGGCCGTCTATGCGCTGCTGAAGCGCTTGGCCACCGCGAGTACACCTTCACCAAGCTCTACATATCGGCGTAGCAGCAAAAGAAACTCGATACTGAAACTGGAGAAACTGGCTCATGATCTTGATTAGTGAAGATGTTTGGAGTGAGGACTTCGTCGCGCTCCAAAAACGTTTTCCCATCATCCATGAGCCAGATCTCTGGAACCGAAAGGAAGATTTGAAGGCGAAGCTTGCCGAGGCAAGTGCGCTGGTAGTTAGAAATAGAACCCAGGTAACAAGAGAACTGATAGAAGCTGCGCCGAAACTGAAAGTCATTGCACGCGCTGGCGTCGGACTCGACAATATAGATGTAAGCGCTGCGGATGAGAATGGCGTCGTAGTCGCCGCCGCCCTAGGTATAAATGCGGTTGCTGTAGCTGAGCACACGCTAGGACTAGCTATCGCGCTTGCGCGCTCGATAGTAGATAGAGATAAGAGCACTCGCGCTGGCGAATGGAATAGAGCGGCGGGAAGTGAGATCTCGAATAAGAGTTGGGGAATTCTTGGTTTTGGAGCTACTGGAAGAGCGGTAGCTAAGTTGTTACAAGGTTTTGGATGTGAAGTGCTCGCATATGACCCATTCGTAAAGAGCGCTGACGGAGTGAAATTAACCTCGCTCGAAGATGTCGTTGCAAATTCTGACATTCTCTCAATACATCTTCCGGCTACTAAAGAGACGACCGGGATGATCAATAAGGCGCTGCTAGCGAAGATGAAGCGCAGCGCACTCTTGGTAAATGTCGGCCGGGGAGAAGTCATAAATGAAGCAGAACTTGAGAGCGCCCTAAGGGAAGGTTTGATTGCTGGCGCAGCGCTAGATGTTCGCGTAAGTGAGCCTCCTAAAGATGATCTCTTCAAAGATCTCACTAATGTAATTCTTACCCCGCATATCGCGGGTATCACTAAGGAGAGCCAGGCGGCGATAAATCGTGTACTAGTAAGTGAAATCGAGGCTGCGCTTACGGGCTCCCCACACAAATACGCGGTGGGCAAGGTGAAGCAGGCGACCCGATGAGTATCTCTGCGTCACATGCCGTCAAACACTGCACCGAATTACTAGAGAAGGTTGGTGTCCCAACCGCGAATGCGTTGCTCACGGCGCGAGCAATCGTCACCTCTGATGTCTGGGGGAATGCTTCACATGGAGTTATGCGCCTTCCGTTCTACCTAAAGCGCATCACAATGGGTGGCGTAAATCCAGAGGCGAAGCTAAATACTCTCTCTGAACGTGGCGCAATAGTTGGTCTAGATGGTGAAGATGGACTTGGACATTGGCAACTCTGGAAAGCTGCAGAGCTCGGCGTTCAGAAAGCAAAGGAATTTGGAATTTCACTCATCTCAATCAAGAACTCAAGTCATTGTGGTGCACTTGGCGTTTATCTCTATCCAGCCTTAGATGCAGGCCAGATCTCCTTGATATTCACAAATGGTCCGGCTGTCATGCCAGCAGTTGGCGGAAATTCACCGCTACTTTCAACTAGTCCGATTGCCGCAGGTATACCTTCGAAACCTGCCATGATCATTGATCTATCTACCTCAGCAGTAGCACGAGGAAAGATTGCCTCTGCAGCAAAGAGTGGTGGATCAATCCCGGAAGGCTGGGCGGTCGATAAAGATGGAAAGAGCATCACCGATGCGAAGGAAGCCTTGATGGGAATGCTCGCTCCACTTGGGGGCGCAAAGGGATTTGCACTTGGGCTGATGGTTGAATCTTTATCGGCAGGGCTTAGCGGCGGAGCGCTCTCAACTGAAGTCCCCGACATGTTCAATCCTGATGATGACACAAAACCACAAGGTATCTCGCATACCGTCATCACGATTGATCCAAGCGACCTTGGCGATGCAGCCTCATACTCAGATTTCGACAAGTTAACTAAGCAGATAAGCGGAACTGGCGGGAGAGTGCCGGGCGCTAAAAGGACTCACCCACGAGATATTGAAGGAAATGAGATAGTTGTTGCCGATGCAGTCTTGAAGGATTTGAATGACTGGTCAGCCAAATTGGGGATGGAAGCATTTGCGTGACTTTAACTAAAAAAGATCTCCAGTACTTTCTCATCATCCTCTTCGGAGTAGCCCTCGCCTATGCAGTAAATAAATTCGAAGGCGCTATATCTCCTCTTGCATTTTCGATGGTTCTGGGAATCATCATGGGTAACTCGATGGATTGGAAGGATGGCAAGCGAGCCATCACCTTTGCATCCCGTAAGTGTCTTCGTTTAGGGGTTGTCTTTCTAGGTTTTCAAATCTCTATCGATAAATTCATCGAAGTAGGTCCACGTGGACTTCTTGCTGTCGCATTGATCGTTGCAATTGTCTTTATAACTTTAAGGGTTTTGAGTCGAAAGTTTGGGATTAATGATTCCCTCGGGACGCTCATTGCTGGAGGTTTTGCTATCTGCGGCGCTACAGCGATTGCGGCAATCTCCTCCACTCGAAAAAGCGAGGATCGAGATGTCTCTTATGCAGTAGCAATCGTCACTTTATGTGGAACGTTATCCGTATTTGCCATTCCTTTACTCGCAACTCTTGTGGGCCTAAATGATTCAACAATCGGGGCTTGGATTGGAGCTGCTGTACATGATGTCGGGCAAGTAATAGCCGCTGCCTCCTTGGTCAGTGATGAGGCGTTGGATTCTGCAGTCATAGTGAAGTTAACTCGCGTCGTGCTTTTGATTCCTCTGATCCTCTTCTTGGCACGCGGAAGTGCGGGAAGCGGAACTATGCGAAAAGCGGTTCCCACATTTGTCTTTGCCTTCATTGCCTGCGCTCTCATTGTTAATGCGCTCTCGCTTCCAGAGACAGTTGTTAATCTCGGCAAAGAGAGTTCGAAGGTTCTTCTCTCAATCGGGTTATTCGGGATGGGCTTATCAGTGAAGTGGGGCCAGATTCGGGCGCTTGGGGCGAAACCTCTGATCTTCGGCCTAGCCGCCTGGGTGGGCTGCGGGGCCTTCGCCTTGGCCGTGATCCGCGGGGTCGGGCTCTAACCCTGACCCGAATTTCCCTTTTTCTACCCCCTCTCTTAGACTCGCCCTCTGCCTAAATGAGGTTCAAAAGCGGAAAATTGAGGTAAAAGCTTGGCGAAAAAAGATGGTGCAATCGAAATCGAAGGCACTGTTGCTGAAGCTCTACCAAATGCGATGTTCCGCGTTGAGCTCACCAATGGACACAAAGTTCTCGCACACATAAGCGGGAAGATGCGACAGAACTACATCCGCATCTTGCCGGAAGATCGTGTGATCGTAGAACTAAGTCCATATGACCTCACCCGAGGTCGGATCATTTACCGGTACAAGTAAGCGCTGTTAGTAAGGAGTTAGTTGTGAAGGTTAAGCCGAGCGTGAAGAAGATTTGCGACAAGTGCAAAGTCATTCGTCGTAATGGTCGCGTTATGGTCATCTGCGACAACCTCCGTCACAAGCAACGTCAGGGTTAATCCCTTTAGGAACTAAAACTAAATATCTAGTACGCGTGGCACAACAATCGCGAAAGCGATTGACCTCCTGACTGAAAGCGGGAGCCGGTGAAACCGGAGGTGCTGCGGAGGACTTTCAGATTATGGAAAGAGCAATAAATGGCACGTCTAGTTGGCGTCGATCTGCCGCGTGAAAAACGGCTTGAGGTC
>DAIOSM010000051.1:0-4615 GCA_036752585.1 Candidatus Nanopelagicaceae bacterium | reverse complement strand
TGCGTTGACTGCAAAGAGCGTAACTACATCACCAAGAAGAACCGCCGCAACGATCCAGATCGTATGGAGCTAAAGAAGTTCTGCCCACGTTGCAAGGCATCAACCCTTCACCGCGAAACCCGTTAATTAGAGGCCAGCGATGGCTGGATCAATCCGTATCTGTCTTATCGCAGACGGTTTCTTTGATGACTTCGCTAAGTGCGTCGAATCGATAAAGAAATTCACCGATGCTCCTATCTCGGTTTTCGCATCGGGAAAAGAGAACAAGGCTGCCGTTGAGTTATTTGGAGCAGAATGGCAGAAGAACAAGTTGGGTTGGGGCCATTCGGTAAATCACTTCTTAAACACAGTAAGTGAGAAGTACGTGGTTGTGATGGATCCATCTACTAATTTTCTAGGGGATGCAATCACGCCGACTTTAGAGAAGTTAGAGAGCGGTTACGAAGGCGTCGGTTGGCGCGGTGGGTTAGTAAATCTTGAAGATGATTGGCGCAGCGTCGACGATCGTGGTGCTGGGGAAGTTGATGTTCTATTTAGTTATTTCTTCGCCTTCGATCGTGAGTTTGCATTGAAAGCAGGGGGAGCGAATCCTTCGGCGACTTATTATCGAAATGCAGATATTGAGCTATCGCTTGCCTTGAGGGCGGCGGGTGGGAAGTTGTGGCAGCTAGATCTTCCGCTAGAACAAGGGCGCCATCACGGTTATCACGATGTTGATCCGGAGTATCGCGAGAAGAAATCGAAAGATAACTACAACCGGATCCTTGAGAAGTATCGCGGGCGGGTGGAGATTCTTAGCGCTCGTCGCTAACTCAAAGCCTTCTTGCGAAGGAGCATCTCCCACATAGCCATTACGGCGAGAATCATCGCGAAGCCAAAGATGAGATCTTCGATTGGTGCGCCTGCGACCCTAAGCCCGATTATCGAATCAGGGTTGTACATGACTATTCCCCTTGAAGTAAGCCACCAATTCGTTACTAATTGAAAAGGAACGATGATCCCGTAGCTAAGCCAGAAACGGAGAGTGGCCAGCATCGAGTCTTTGTTAATCAACATATCGAAGAGCACCGAGAGAATTAGCGCGTAGACCGTTATCTGGGTGTAAGAGAGTTCAAATCTCATCGACTAAACCTCTTCATAACGACCTTCACACCTTCAAGTGTTAGAACAGCAGCTATCGGAATGATTATGAAGAAGAGATACTCTTCAAGAGGAATGTTGAATGGTCCGATGATTCCTAGTGTTTGTTCAGGATCGAAGGTCCAATGCGCTTGATTTATTGCAAAGGCATCCCAGATAAGGAAGACAACGCTTACTGGAAGGATTGCGGTTAGTAGTAATCGTGGCCGGCGAAGAACTCGGATTTTGAAGGCGAACTCAAGCCACCAAGATCCGAAGATTACAAATAAGAGCATCGCTACATAAGACCAATTCATGAGGTCTAGCCCTTGCGACACATCAATAGTTTCTCACAAAGGCTAATTCACCTTTGCTACCGTGCTCGTATGTCGTTGGCGCAAGTAAAGATTTTCCAGAGCACGCGCCAGTTCTCAAGCGTTGCGGTTGCAGCTGTCGTGCTTCTATCGGTTCTCTTCTCTAGCTTCATCGATGCTTCGAGTATTACTTGGCAAGTAGCTGTTGCGCTAGTGGCGCTCGCCTTTGGAATTCCACATGGAGCGCTTGACCATCTAGTTACCTTGCCTCGAGCATCGGTGGTGCGGATGACTGTGTTCATTTCTATTTATGTGGCGATTGCGATTGTTGCGGTCTGGGCGATTTTGGAGTGGAGCGTTATTGGGTTTATCGGTGTTGTGGTGATGAGTGCGTTGCACTTTGGGATAGGAGATGCAGCTTTCATCTCAGAGCGGGATAAGGCTGCGGGCTTAACTCATGCACCCAGAGCGGCCCAGGTTTTATATGCGCTAGCTGGGGGATCGCTACCGGTTGTTGTGCCACTTACTAATGATCAGAGCACTCGGGCGCTAGCGGCCGTGAATGAGGACCTAGTGAATTGGCATGGTGGTTGGGATACCGAGTTATTGAACTTGGTTTTGGTTATCACTGTATTTGCATTTGTAGTTCTTCTTGTTACGAAGCGGACTCGAGATTTAATCGATCTGGTTTTATTGGCTGCGCTTGCCTTTCTAACTCCACCACTCGTTGCCTTTGCTGCTTACTTTGGGTTGTGGCATGCGATGCGTCATACCGCGCGCCTCACTTTGAATCTGAAGAGCTCTCAGAATTCGATCGCGGCTAATCAGGCAGGTAAAGCTTTTCGACAAGCGGTGATTCCTGGGATTCCGGCTTTGATTGGAACCTTTGTGGTTGCGCTACTTATCGGAATTCAGACGCCGGATAAGTTAAGTGATGATTTTCTCTGGTTATCCCTCGTGGTGGTCTGGGCGTTGACGGTCCCGCACATGATGGTTACAGCAAGGCTTGATAAAGCCGCACTTAGATAAAAGGGTTTAACCTTTCCTCGTGAGCGAATCCCTACGCGATTACACCAGCCTTCATATTGGTGGGCCGGCGAAGAGATTTGTGCATGCCAAGAGTGAAGAAGAGTTAGTCAATGCAGTCAAGGAAGCTGACGCTGCGGGTGAACCGCTATTGATAATCGGTGGCGGATCTAATGTATTTATTGGCGATGAAGGTTTTGATGGCACCGTTGTCCGAGTTGAGACAAAGGGAAATAGTTATCACGTAGATGCATGTAGCGGGGGAATGATCACTGTTGCGGCGGGCGAAGATTGGGATGAGTTCGTTGCTTGGATTTTAAGTAAGGGATTTGTGGGGCTAGAGACGCTCTCGGGAATTCCTGGAACAGTGGGCGCATCACCGATTCAAAATATCGGTGCATATGGCCATGAAGTATCTGAAGTTATTGCGCGAGTAAGGACTTGGGATCGAAAGGCCGGGGCATATAAGACTTTCTCCAACTTGGAATGTGGTTTTGAATACCGCTCATCTATCTTCAAGAGAGAGAAAGATAGATATGTAATCATCGATGTGACCTTCCAACTTAAGAACGGTGAGATGAGCCTGCCGATCAAGTATGAAGAGTTGGCGCGGGCTTTGAATGTGAAGCTTGAAGAACGGGTATTGGTAGAGCAGGTTCGTAGCGCAGTCCTGTCACTTCGGGCGCTAAAGGGAATGTTGTTAGATAAGAAGGACCATGACACTTGGTCGGCTGGTTCATTCTTTGTAAATCCAATCGTTAGCGCTGATGTAGCGGCGTCGCTGCCTTCTGATGCACCGCGTTGGCCACAGAGTGATGGTCGAGTTAAGACTTCAGCGGCGTGGTTGATGGAACGCTCGGGAGTAAAGAAGGGTGATTCCTTTGAAGGTGCTGGAGTAAGTAAGAAGCATGTATTGGCCCTAGTAAATAATGGAAATGCAAAGGCTTCGGATTTAATCGAATTAGCGCGCTCTTCGCGTAAGGCTGTCAAAGATAAGTTTGGAATAACTTTGGAGCCAGAAGTCCAGTTTGTGGGAATAACGCTTTGAGAAGGTTATTGCTTCTTGTTCTTTCCTTGTTCTTGATTGCTCCTGCTTCAGCTCATACCTCTTTGGTGAGTTCATCTCCTGAATCTGGTGCGGTTCTAAGTGAAGTTCCAGCCGAGGTACGTCTTAAGTTCAACGAGAGCCTCCTTCTAGTGGATTCAAAGAATCCAAATCGGATTGAAGTTGTCAATGGAATCGGACAGGTTGTAAGTGGGATGACGGTTGTTGAGGGGCCAGAGATCTTTACCGCTTTGGATCTAAGCCTTGAACCCAGTGGCGAGTACAGCGTGAAGTATCGAGTTGTCTCAGCTGATGGCCATCCAGTTGAAGGTGAATATCAATTCACTGTTGCAAGCGCTGAAGTGATCTCAGCTCCGGTAGAAGAGAGCGCTGAAGATGAAGGAATCGTTCGGATTATCTGGGTATTGCTTGCGCTATCAGGCGTTGGGATCTTGGCTCTACTTCGCCTCGGAAAGTAAGTTCTTTATCCGAGTTACGCCTTCGATGATGTCCTCATCGGATGTGGCATAAGAGAGACGAACATATCCAGAAGGACCGAAAGCCTCACCAGGAACTACTGCGACTTCCGCTTCTTCAAGTATGAGCGAAGCAAGTTCAGCAGAAGTAGCTGGACGGCGGCCGCGAATTTCCTTGTTAAGAACACCTTTAACAGACGGATAAACATAGAAAGCTCCTTGTGGTGTGGGGCATTCGATTCCGGGGATTTCGTTGAGCATCTTCACGATCAATTTCCTTCTTCTATCGAAGGCTTCGCCCATCTTCTTCACGGCGGACAAGTCGTTGTTAAGTGCGGCGATTGCGGCGCGCTGTGAGACATTCGAGACGTTAGAGGTTAGGTGTGATTGCAGGTTAGTAGCGGCCTTGATTACATCCTTCGGGCCGATCATCCAACCAACGCGCCATCCAGTCATCGCATAAGTCTTTGCTACGCCGTTGATGATGATCGTCTTATCCGCCATCTCAGGGACTAGGACTGGGATCGATGGAGCGGTAGCACCGTCATAGAGAAGGTGTTCGTAGATCTCATCGGTGATGATCCAAATTTCATTCTTTAGCGCCCACTCAGCGATCGCTTTGACTTGCTCTTTCG
>DAIOSM010000050.1:0-4864 GCA_036752585.1 Candidatus Nanopelagicaceae bacterium | reverse complement strand
TACGATGAGTATGACTACACGCCATTCGAATCAACTGGTTCAGGTGAAGCAGTTCGCCTAGATGAGTTCGATGCTGGATCGCGTTAATTAAGAAGTAATAAGAATCCCCGGTTAGAGATAACCGGGGATTTTTTTATGGCCTTAAAACTATCCGAATCGGATTGCCGATCTTCTTCTCTAACTTCTCAAGAGCAAGTGCTGCTTGATCTAAAGGCAAGACTTCAGAGATTGACTTAGCAAGATTCAATTTTCCAGCTCGTACGAATTCAACTAACTCTTCAGTGTGATGGGCTTCTGATCCGTAATGGCCAAGAACTTGGGTTCGCATATATGTGAAGGCCATGTCATTTGGGATTGTGATTGGTTCATTTGCGATACCGACTATGACTAACCGACCTTGCTCACCAAGTAGAGAAAGCGCCTGTTTTCTAACGGGCGTCACACCGGCGAAATCAAAGGCGGCGTTAAGGCCACGGTGCTTCTTTAACTCCTCATCACTTGGGTCGAAGGCGTAATCGGCCCCAATTTCAAGGGCTTTTGCCCGGGCATCGCTGCGTGGGTCGATAGCGATCACTTTCTTGCATCCGATGATCTTCAAGAGTTGTACCGCATGGATACCAAGGCCACCAACGCCGAAGACTGCGACCGTTTCACCTTCTTGAATCTTCGCGGTCGAAGATATTGCTGCCCATGGCGTTGAGACTGCATCAGGGATTATCGCTGCTTGTTCGAAAGGTAAGTTTTCTGGAATCTTTACTACCAATGATTCTTTTGCAATCACATACTCGGCATAACCACCGTCATAATCAAAACCTAGAGTTGTGATCTGATTCTTCTCATTACGCTCACCAGCAATCACAAGGACTCGATCACCGATCTTGAAGTTTGCGACTCCTTCACCAACTTGATCGATAGTTCCGGCTACTTCATGTCCGAGAGTAACCTCATCACCTTCTAGGTACCCAGGCTTCAAAGTCCCATCTAGAAAGTGGACATCAGATAAACAAACGCCCGCCGCGCCAACTTTGATTCGTACCTGCCCAATGGTTGCACTTGGGGTTGGGATCTCTTTCACTTCGAAGTGACGAGTTGAGACTGTTATCCGTCCTGCTTTCATGAGATCAATCCTTGCGCACGATTGATAAGGATGTTCACACCAACACCGAAACCTTTGAATGCCGGATTTGTAGTTTGGCCTGCGCGATAACGAGCCCAGATCTGCTGGATGATTACGGTCAATCGGAATAGTCCGAATACTTCATAGAAGGTGAAGTCCTCACATCTTCTCCCACTCAACTCTAAATATTTGGCGATGAATTCTTTACGAGTGGGCATCCCCTCAAGATGGCTTGGTTGGCGACGTAGCGATGCGAAGTTTGGTTCATCATCACGATCGACCCAGTAAGCAAGGGCAGAACCTAGATCCATAAGTGGATCACCTACCGTGGCGAGCTCCCAATCGAGCACTCCCACTAGCTTTTTCTGCCCTAGATCAAAGACCATATTGTCGATCCGCCAATCGCCATGAATGATGCAGGAATCGACATCTTCTGGTTTGTTAGCGTCTAGCCAACGCATAACATCTTCACCATCTGGAACATCATCAGTTAGCGCATTGCGATAACGCTTAGACCATCCCTCAACTTGGCGAGTTACGTAACCATGGCCTTTATTGAGTTCTTGAAGTACCGATGAATCGACTGAGTGAAGTTGAGCAAGACCGGCAACTAGGTTGTTGGCCATGATCGCGATATCTTCTTTAGTTAACGAAGGCGGAACATCGCGTCGGAAGATATCGCCTTGTATCCGCTCCATCACGTAGAAATCAGAGCCAAGGATCGAGTGATCTTCACAGAGAGCGATGACCTTAGGGACTAAGTCATAAACCGGTTTCAAACGAGATTGGATTAGGAATTCGCGCTTCATATCGTGGGCGGAGACAGCTTTAGTTCCAACTGGGGGCCTTCGGAGTACTAGCTCTCGATCTGGGTACTTTAAAAGATAAGTGAGATTCGAAGCGCCGCTTCGGAACTGCTGGACTTCAGGTAATTCTTTGAGATCAAGATAGCTCTTTAGCCAGTTATGAACCTTTGCGATATCGAAGGCATCTTCATCGCGAACTGGCGTCAGATCGCTCATGAGATATAGGGCTTAAGCTCTAACTTTGCTAGATCACGGATATGAACTTCATCAGGGCCATCGACGATTCGCAGAACTCGGATACCGGCAAACATCGCAGCGAGCGGCGTATCTTGGCTGACGCCAGCGCCACCGTGGGCTTGAATTGCGTGGTCGATGATTTCTTGCGCCATCCGTGGAACCGCTACTTTGATAGCAGCTATCTCTTTACGAGCAGCCTTTGCGCCTTGATTATCAATGATCCACGCTGCTTTTAGGACTAGTAGGCGAGCCTGCTCGATATTGATCCGCGCATTAGCGATCCAATCTTGGATCACGCCTTGGCGAGCTAACTCTTTTCCAAAGGGAGTTCGAGTTAACGATCTTTGGATCATCAATTGCAATGCGCGCTCGGCCATACCAATCGCCCGCATACAGTGATGGATACGACCAGGGCCAAGGCGAGCTTGGGCGAGTGCGAAGCCTTCACCCTCTTGGCCGATGAGATTACTTACCGGCACCTTCACATCAGTGAACGAGACTTCTGCATGTCCATGTTGATCTACATAGCCAAGGACATCGAGGTTGCGAATCACTTTAACGCCTGGGGTATCAATCGGAACCAAGACCATCGATTGTTGTTTGTGATCCTCTGCATCGGGATTTGTTTTGCCCATGACGATCAAGATCTTGCAGCGCTCATCCATCGCGCCAGTCGTCCACCACTTAGTTCCATTTATTACGTAATGATCGCCATCGCGTTTGATACTAGTGCGGATATTGCGAGCATCACTTGATGCAACATCGGGTTCGGTCATCGCAAAACCGGAGCGGATCTCGCCATTTAGAAGTGGTTCTAACCATTGCTTCTTCTGTGCTTCAGTTCCAAACATATCTAGCAACTCCATATTGCCGGTGTCGGGAGCGGCGCAATTGATCGCCTCAGGTGCGATATCAGGAGACCAACCAGTTATCTCAGCTAGCGTCGCATAATCTGTAACCGTTAGATGATGGTCAAGATGTGGCAAAAAGAGATTCCATAACCCTTGCGCTTTTGCTTTCTTCTTTAACTCTTCAATAATTGGTGGCAGTTTGTGTGGCGTGCCGGCCTTGAAGAAGGCGGTTCGTTGCTCGCGATAGATCGATTCGGCGGGAAAGACCTCTTTATCCATAAAGGCTTGCAGTTTCGCCGCATATTCGGTTGCCTTAGGGCTTAGGCCGAAATCCATGCGAGTACCGTACGCATACTTCGCAGAAATTAGGAGAGGGAAGATGAGTGTTCTTGACCGCTTTCGCTTAGATGGAAAGGTCGCTGTTGTAACTGGAGCCTCATCGGGCCTCGGAGTCGCATTCGCAAAGGCGCTCGCAGAAGCCGGAGCCGATGTAGTTCTTGGAGCGCGCCGGGAAGATCGCCTTCCAGAAACTGGGAAGTTAGTCGAGGCTGCCGGTCGCAAGTACGCAGCAAAGCGAACTGATGTAACTAAACCTGAAGAGTGCGATGCGCTGATTGCATTTGCGATCGAGAAATTCGGCAAAGCAGATATCTTGGTCAATAACGCTGGAGTTGGAACTGCGGTACCTGCAACTCGCGAGACTCCGGAACAATTCAGAAGCGTCTTAGATGTTAATTTGATGGGCGCTTATTGGATGGCACAGGCATTTGCGAAAGCAAATAAAGATGGTGGCGTGATCGTGAATATCTCAAGCATCTTGGGAATCAAGCCACAAGGTCTGCCACAGGCTGCTTATGCCTCAAGTAAAGCGGGACTGATCGGATTAACGAGAGATCTCGCAGCGCAATGGACTGGAAGGAAGAAGATCCGCGTAAACGCACTTGCGCCCGGATTCTTCCCATCAGAGATGAGTGATGAGCTACCGAAAGATATGGTCGAGATGTTAAAGATGTTTGCGCCCGCTGGAAGGCTCGGTGAGCCAGAAGAGCTAGCGGCGACCCTTATCTGGTTGGTTAGCGATGCCTCTAGTTATGTAACTGGAATTACCGTGCCGGTAGATGGCGGATTGGTGATGCCTTAATAAGGGAGTTAACCCTTTATCAGGGCGTGAAGTCCGACTTCGACCATATCGTTCAAAGTCCGCTCGCGGGCTTCTGAATCCATCGCTTCATGGGTGAATACGTGGTCGCTAATGGTCATGATCGCAAGTGCCCGTCGGTTCTTTCGAGCCGCTATTGAGTAGAGCTGGTTCGCTTCCATC
This sequence comes from Candidatus Nanopelagicaceae bacterium, assembly GCA_036752585.1. Lineage (GTDB taxonomy): Bacteria > Actinomycetota > Actinomycetes > Nanopelagicales > Nanopelagicaceae > MAG-120802. The sequence goes on along the minus strand of DAIOSM010000050.1, from coordinate 532 downwards.
TCAAGGGCGAGTACGCCATGTTGTTGGAGCTTCTTGGCGGAATCGGTCTCGTCATAGAAGAAATCCATCGAAGAGACGCCACCAACATGAACCCGTTCAAACTTCTTACTTGCTTCATATGCGGCCATCAAGAGATGGAAGTCGCAATGTGGTGCGAAGTCGAGGCCATTAGTGAAACGGCGATTGATATTTGAATCAGTCGATGCAGTCATCGCAAGGACTAGATCGCCAACCTTAGTTTTATCTTGGATGCCGCCAGCAGTTCCAATACGGATTGCGACTTGGACATCGTAATCATTGAAGAGTTCAGTTACATAGATGGAAGCAGATGGAAGTCCCATTCCAGTTCCTTGGACTGAGACGCGCTCACCTTTATAAGTTCCGGTGTAGCCGAACATGTTTCTTACCGAGTTGTACTGCTTTACATTCTCAAAGTAATTCTCAGCGACCCATTTCGCTCTTAGTGGGTCTCCAGGTAGAAGGATTCGTTCGGCGATCTCGCCCTTTGCTGCTCCGATATGTACGCTCATAG
>DAIOSM010000049.1:0-4904 GCA_036752585.1 Candidatus Nanopelagicaceae bacterium | reverse complement strand
GCTCTTCATACCGTCGAGAAACGGAGCAGCTCTGCAGCACTTGCATCACCAGGCCTATTGGTGATGGATCAGAGTGATAAGAAGGTTCTCTCTGAAAATAAACCGGATTCACCTCGAGTACCGGCTTCGGTTCTCAAACTTCTCACCGCGGTGGTCGCGATTCAATATCTGGGAACAGATACTCGATATGTCACCTCAATCTGGAAGACAGAGAATGAGAGTGAATTTCTTATCCGGGGCTCACTTGATCCATTTTTAACTACAAGTAGAGCGATCTCCGATAAGTACGGCCATAAATATCTTCCTTATCTCACCAACAAAGCCAATCCAGATGGCGCTCGGCGCATCAAGATCTTCTACGAAGGTCTATACCCCAAGGATGTCTATAACCTGCAAGTCGCATTGAAGAATAAGAAGATCAAGGCAAAGTTCACGAAAGTAGATAGCGCGAAGGCCACGGAGTTAGGAAAGGAAGAGATCGCATCCCTTACCTCGGCTCCGCTTAGCAAGATGGTCTCTCATCTGACTCTTTGGAGCGACAATCTCGTCGCAGATAGATTGGCGAACGCAGCCACTAGAAGCGTTGGATATCCAACTGATGGCAAAGGCCTTACGAAGACTTTCAAGAGCGTGATGAGCGGAATCGGTGTAACTAGCGAAGGCTTGAAGGTAAGAGATGGAAGTGGTCTATCAAAAGCTAATCGTCTCTCGGCTAGAACTGTCGTGGAACTTTTGATGGCAATTCGAAACGATCCGAAATTCTCCTCTATCTATGACGGACTACCGATTGCTGGCGAGACCGGAACTCTCGTGAAGCGTTTTACTAGAGCTGAATCTGCGATCGGCCAGGTACGCGCAAAGACTGGATGGGTGAACCGGAGCGTGACCCTTGCTGGTTATGTGAAGAGCGGCGAGAAAGAGTATGCCTTTGCGATTCTTGCTGATGGGATAACCCCAACGCTCCAATCACGTAATAGAGCAAGAACGGCGATGGATAAGTTGTTAGAGACGATCGTTAAGGGTGATCATTAAATACTTTTATCGCACCGCCATAACAAGCAACCCAGACTCTCTTATTTAGCGGTTCGTAGGTAACTCCGATTGGCTCATTACATGGGCGAATACGTTGCACTCTCTCGAAGGTGGTTGAATTCAATTTAACGAGGGTATTGCTCTTGTAGTTGACGACATAGAGAGCAGAGCCATCTTTTGAAATATCAAGGCTTCGAGCAGCGTTTCCAGTTTTTACCGATCGAACAACTTTGCCTTTATTCAAGTCGTAAGCAACAACTCGACCTGCTGCATTTAGAGAGACATAGAGAGTCTGATCATCTGGGGAGAGGACTATGGCACGCGGATTTGATCCAACGTTTAAAGTCTCTCGCTCCCAAGTTCCTAAGGTGATCTTATGAACGACCGAGCCGCCCATCTGTGCGACGTAGGCAAACTTTGAATCCTTAGAGATGGTGATGCCTCGGGGATAAGCGCCAATTGGAATTGTCTTCACGACTTTCTGCTCTTCCAGTGAGATCACAGAGAGGTCATAAGAGCACCAATTAGAGACCAATACATATTTATTATCGGGGGATACATCAACCACTTTTGGAACTACACCAACGCGATAAGCCGCATCAATCTCCCAGGTTGAGGTAGAGATTCGATACAAGAAAGAGCGGTCATAGCGATCAGCAGGTTTACAGATATCGGTACCTTCACGGCTAAAACCAGCTCCATACATCGCATAGTTAGTCACATATAGATAAGCGTTATCCGGTGAGAATGCGCCTTCAACGGGCGCACCACGATGTGTTCCGGAATAACCCTTAAAGCCGAGTGACTTTAGATTGACTCGATCAGGAATGTTCCTTGTGAGAGAAAGTGTCGTTCCGTCATAGACCGTTACCGAGTGGCGATACATCATGTTATGCGCCGAGACGAGACCATTACTCGAAGCGCGGACTGATTTTGGTGCGATATCCCCGGTGATTGTGGTCGCTAGTTTCATCTTTGTATCTGCTGAGAGCATCTCGCCATTAGCTGGTGAGATGGCAATCACCATCAGATACGCAATTAAGAGAACCCGAATCCTCACCTGCTCAATCTACCCGGTAGCCTCGCCACGTGATTTCGCCCTACATCGCCCTCATGAAGCTGCGCGTTGTAGAGCTTTTACTAGTCACAACTCTTCCTGCGCTCTTCTTGGCTGCTGATGGAATTCCACCACTTGATGTAACAATCGCAACTTTGATTGGCGGAACTCTTGCAGCTGGAGCCGCAAATGCATTTAACATGGTAATCGAGAGTGATATCGACAAGATGATGGAGCGGACCTCAAAGCGTCCGATCGTCAATGAACAAGTTACCGAAACCCAAGCCCTAACTTTTGCATTTGCAATCAGCGCTATCTCGCTAGTCATCTTCTGGATATTCACCAATCCACTTGCGACCGGTCTTACTGTCGGCGCAATCGCCTTCTATGTCTTCGGATACACCGTTGGCTTAAAGCGCCGCACCTCCCAGAACATCGTCTGGGGCGGAATAGCTGGTTGCCTTCCGGTATTGATCGGTTGGGCCGCGGTGACCGGCTCACTCTCTTGGACCGCTTTCTGGTTCTTTATGGTTATCTTCTTCTGGACGCCGCCACACTTCTGGGCTCTTGCAATCAAATATAAAGATGATTATGAAGCTGCTGGTATTCCGATGCTTCCTGTCGTCGCACCGATCCGTAAGGTCTCACAACAGATGTGGTTCCACACGATCGCAATGATCGTTACATCTTTCCTAACGCTTTACTCCGCTGATCTTTCGACCTGGACATATGTCGTGACAGCCATCTTGGGAGTCGGGTTCGCCTATCAACTACGGGAGCCCGATAAGAATTCCGGACCGATATTCCACGGCTCGATCACTTACTTAAGTCTCTACTCGATTATGTTGGTTGTGGGTGTATTTATCTGAAGCGCGCTCTCATCTCACTTGCGGTTCTCTTAATCGCATCGATGGCTCCTGCAAATGCAGAGGATGAGATCTGGAAGAAAGTAAGCGCTCCAAAAGCAACGGGTTACGTTCTTCTGCTACGTCATGCAATCGCTCCCGGAGTTGGCGATCCATCAAACTTAAAGATCGGCGATTGCTCTACCCAACGTAATCTCTCTCAAGAGGGAAGAGCACAAGCTGAGGCAATCGGTGCCTGGTTGAAGTCGAAGAAGATCCGGATAGCTCGGGTTGAATCAAGCAGGTGGTGTAGAGCGATAGATACTGCGAGATTGATGGGAATTGGAAAGGTTAGAGAGAATCCCAATCTTGATTCACTCTTCCAAGATGATGATCCAAGCGCTGATCCACGTACCGCTGCCACCAAAGAGCTAATCGCAAAACATCGCAACAAACGTGGTCTCTTAGTGCTGGTATTTCATCAAGTGAATATCACTGCTCTCACTGGAATCGCTCCGGCATCTGGCGAAGGGGTCCTAGTTCGGGCAAAGCGAAGCGGTGAATTGAAAGTGATGGGCCTCTCACCGACTCCATAAGTGAGAGTTCTTCTAAGGAGAATCTGAGGAAAGTCGCGGGGCAAATCCAAAGATTTTCGACCTCATACCTTTACCCTTTTCATCAGTAACTGACCCCCATTTCCCCAGGGAGCCAATTAGTGAGATTTAGTTCTGCGCGCCGTTTAGCGCTCATGCTTGCAACACTTCTTCTTTTCTCGACGACGCCTGCATTTGCTAATCCAAAGAAACCAACGCTTGCCCAAATTGAAGCCGCCAAGAAGTTAGAGGCTGAGGCGAAGAAGGCTGCTGATGCCGCAGCATCACGGTTAGCGAAAGCCAATCTCACACTCCGACAATTAATAAGCGTCGCAAATACTGCTCGAGCTCGTTATGAAGCTGCGCGTGCTGAGTTAGCTCGCGCCACTAAGGAGTCAGAAGCAGCCGCCCTTGCCTATGAAGAGGCGATGGCCGCCGTTAAATCAGCACACGATGCAATCGGTCGCCTCGCCACAAATGCATACATCATGGGCGGCGGTTTCACGGACTTTGATTCTTTACTTCACTCCGATGGTCCACAAGATTTGATGGATCGCCTCTCTACCCTTGATTCACTCGGAACCCAGAACACCCAAGCGCTCTTTAGATTTAAGACCGCCGAGGTAGCAGCTCGTGAAGCAAAGAAGGTCGCCGATGCTGCGAGAGAACGCCAACGTGTGGCTACCGAAAAGGTAGCAGCTGCGAAAGCAGAAGCTGATGCCGCGCGTGATGCACAACAGAAAGAAGTCGATCGCCTTCAAAAGATCCAAGATCAAGTATTGCGAGAGTTGAATGCAGCTCGTAAGAAGCGCGTAACTCTTGAACAGCAACGACAACTCGCGCTCTTGGAAGAAGCGAATGCAACCATCGCCCAAGGCACAGCTATTTACACAAGAGTCTGGCCGGATATCGGATTCAAAGGCCGCTCTACATCGCGTTCAACGCCAGAGATGAGAGCTAAAGCTGTTGAGTTCGCTAAGAAACAAGTCTTGGCCCGTAAACCATATGTCTGGGGCGATGAGGGTCCCAATGCCTTCGATTGTTCAGGACTTGTTTATGCTGCTTATCGCTCTGCAGGTCTGGGTTGGCCGAACTGGGATCGCCTAAATTCATCGCTCTATTTCTCTTATACAAAACACGTTCCGCTCAAGGATCTTGAGCCAGGAGATCTTCTCTTCTATTCATATAAGGGAACTGTGAACACGATTCACCACATCACGATCTATGCCGGAAACGGGATGATGTGGGAGGCAAACTCAAAGGGCAAAGGCCTACTCTTCTCAAATATGTACAGCATCAAGGGATTGATGCCGTATGGAGGTCGGGTCTAGCAGTAACTACGCTTACGCCTTATGGCAGAAGCAACGCCGCTCTATC
>DAIOSM010000048.1:0-5168 GCA_036752585.1 Candidatus Nanopelagicaceae bacterium | reverse complement strand
AAGTGCGACGGAGTGTGCGCGAGCGTGGATCTTGTGCGCGATAGACACGATGACCGAATCCCATCAAGCGCTCGCCCTTATCAAGTAATTCCTTTACATAAGCCCTTGCATCACCGCGTTGTTCTACAGCTTGAATCATGTGAAGCACGCGAGAAGGAGCGCCACCATGTAGTGGTCCACTCATTGCGCCGATTGCACCAGAAATCGATGCAGCAACATCAGCTCCAGTTGAGGCAATAACACGAGCAGTGAATGTGGATGCATTCATTCCATGCTCTGCAGCTGATACAAAATAAGCATCGATTGCGCGAACATGTTTTGGATCTGGTTCGCCGCGCCAGCGGATCATCATGCGCTCGACAACAGTGTGCGCCTTATCAACTTCACTCTGTGGGATTGCAGGTGCAGTTCCACGAGCAGATTGGGCAACATATGAAAGAACCATTACTGAGACGCGAGCAAGATTTGAACGAGCCTCTTCATCAGATATATCAAGAAGTGGCTTCAGGCCCCATGCAGGCGTGAGCATCGCGATTGCAGATTGAACATCGACTCGAACATCGCCAGAGTGAACTGGGATTGGAAACGGTTCGGCTGGTGGAAGTCCAGGATTGAATTGATCATCTACTAGAAGTCCCCAGACATTTCCGAAGGTGACGCGACCTACTAGGTCATCGATATCGACTCCGCGATAGCGAAGTGCGCTTCCTTCTTTATCTGGTTCTGCGATCTCTGATTCGAAGGCGATGACGCCCTCGAGGCCGGGCTTAAAGTCATCTGCCATGGCGCGTATTCTGCCCACAAGTGGCTCCGGTGCGAAACCCAAGATGACCCGAGCCGGTAAGTGACGTTAGATACACCTATGGCAGCTATGGACCGCGACGAGATTGCGAAGATGCGCCGCTCCTATGGCGAGATCGGCCTGCGAGAGAGCGACCTTAATCCAGATCCAATCGCGCAATTCAAACTATGGCTCAAGGATGCTGCCGATAATCCCATGGTCGTGGAAGCGAATGCGATGGTTCTATCGACCGTCAATGACGATCAACCCACTACAAGAACTGTGCTCTTGAAAGATGTCACAGATGCTGGATTCACCTTCTTCACTAACTACAACTCTGCGAAATCGAAGACTATAGAAGCGAATCCAAAGGTCTCACTACTCTTTCCGTGGTACCCAATGGAGCGGCAGGTAAAAATATTGGGAAGCGCAGCTCGTATCGATGAAGCAGATTCCGATGCATATTTTGCAACTCGCCCTTGGTCGAGCCAGATCGGTGCATGGGCAAGTGATCAATCTGCACCGCTCTCATCGCGAGAAGAGCTTGAGCAGCGTTGGTCTGAGTTCGCGCAGAAATTCCCTGAAGGATCCAGAGTTCCACGGCCACCACATTGGGGTGGATTCCTTGTGATTCCCACCATGATTGAGTTCTGGCAAGGACGATACTCACGGCTACACGACCGCATTCGCTACAGCAAAACTGGATCTGCTTGGAAGCCGGAACGCTTCTATCCCTGATTTCTAGATAGGCTTACCGAACCATGTCCGATATCAAGATCCCTGATTCGTTAAAGCCCCGCGATGGCCGTTTTGGTTGTGGCCCCTCGAAGATAAGAAGCGAGGCGTTAGAGAACCTCGCCGCTAGTGGTTCAAAGATCTTGGGCACCTCGCATCGCCAAAAGGCGGTTAAGAACGTCGTAAACCGCGTTCGTACCGGATTGCAATCACTTTTCGAACTCCCCGAAGGATATGAAGTAGTGCTTGGAAATGGCGGTTCTACTGCGTTCTGGGATATCGCAACCTTCTGCTTGATTGAGAAGAAATCACAACACTTAAGTTTTGGAGAGTTCTCATCGAAGTTTGCTAGCGCTGCTAAGGAAGCGCCATTTCTCGATGATCCATCGGTAATAAAAGCCGAACCTGGATCACATCCATTACCTGTTCTTGAATCTGGAATCGACAGTTACGCCCTCACCCATAATGAAACCTCAACCGGCGTCTCGATGCCGATCCTTCGCCCAGCTGGAAGTGATGGCGCGCTAGTCCTTGTGGATGCAACAAGCGCCGCCGGCGGATTAGCTGTCTCGGCCAAGGAGTTCGATACCTATTACTTCGCTCCCCAAAAATCTTTTGCATCCGATGGCGGACTTTGGATTGCTCTGATGAGCCCTGCTGCGATCGCCCGAGTAGAGAAGATCAAGGCGAGCGGACGTTGGGTCCCAGCATTCTTCGATCTCTCGATCGCTATTGAAAATTCTCGCCTCGATCAGACATACAACACCCCTGCTGTTGCAACTCTGATGCTCCTTGCTGATCAGATCGAGTGGATGAACTCCAATGGCGGAATGTCATTTGCAGCTGGCCGAAGCGCGAAGTCTGCAGAAATCATGTACTCGTGGGCTGAGAAGACTTCATACACAACGCCATTCGTAACAGATCCCTCAATGCGTTCTAATGTAGTCGCGACAATTAATTTCGAAGATGGTATCGATGCACTTGAGATTGCGAAGGTCCTGCGCGCAAATGGCATCGTTGATACCGAGCCATATCGCAAACTAGGAAAAAACCAGCTACGAGTTGGAATGTTCCCAGCTATCGATCCGGAAGATATAAAGGCTCTAACTGCGTGCATCGAGTACGTCGTAGCGGAGTTGAAGAAGTAGTAATTGCAGACTAGCTATAAACGCGACCGGGTCTTCTGGTTGATCTCACTTCAAACTGGAATCTATGGCTTTTTTATGGGTGGATTCGGCCCAGCCGTTCCTCTACTTCAAGCCGATCAAGGAACATCTGGAGCGATTGCCGGGCTACACGGAACCGCGCTTGGTCTATCTTCAATCTTGGCCGGTCTCTTCAACGCTCGATTAGTGCATCGCTTTGGTCGATATCAATCTGCATGGATCGGAATCGCGCTCTTCCTATTCGGTGCATTCTTCTTCGTAACTCTCCCCCTTCCATATCAAACGATTTCTGCGATCTTTGTAGTCGGCGTAGGAGTAACAATCGCGATTGCAAATACGGTTACTTATCTGACCGGGCACTATGAAGAGCATGCACCGCGTGCTGTCTCCCAGAACAATGGCATTACCTCGCTCTTCTCGTTGATTGGAACTGTGACAATTGGTTTGCTCGCATCGACCGCTGTTTCTTGGCGTTTTGGTTTGCTCGCCTGTTTCCCATTTGCCGCACTTATCTATCTCACAATGGGAAGAGCGCACTCACCAGAACACATTCCAGATGTTGATGGCCGTCAACGTGGTCCACTTCCCAGAAGATTCTGGTGGTCGTGGGTTGGGCTCATCTTCACAATCAGCACTGAATTCGCGATCATCTTCTGGGCTGCCGCACTTCTTAGAGAGCGGACTGGAACGAGCCCATCGCTATCCACGACTCTCGTACTTGCATTTCCATTAGGAATGTTCATCGGTAGATGGTTCGGCACTTATGTGAAGCCATCACTTGGAATCGACGCTAGGTTGAAGTCGATTCTTGCGCTGCAATTCTTCGGCTTCGGCATTTTCTGGGTATCCGAGATCGTCTTCACAAGTTTCATCGCGCTCTTCCTAGTTGGACTTGGAACATCGATGCAGTTCACTCTTACAACGCTTCGGCTCTTGAACTTCGGTGATGGCAAGACCGATCTTGCGATGGGTTATGTCGCGCTAGCCTCAGGAATCGCTATCGCAGGCTCCCCCTTCGTACTAGGAGCACTTGCCGATGGGGTCGGAATCACCTCTGCGTTCCTACTTGTACCGGTGTTCATGGTGATCGCCTTCGCTATTGTTATCGCCATCCCAATAAAACAAACTCAATCGAAGGGCAGATAGATGAATTACAAGTTTCGCAGGACTGTAACTCTCGTGATCCTCTTTGGATTAATCCTTCTTGTCCTCGTAAGCGGCCTCTAAAACATCGCTTACCAAGACGCTCTCTGGCGCATCGCCCTTATCTTTGAATTTCGCATAAGTGAGCGCAGCTGCAGTAAATGCAATCGCACCACAGATAGCTATTGTGGGTCTCGTTCCTAACTCCTGGGTCATCCATCCGATCAGCGGAGAGACGATTGGGGTTCCTCCCAAGAAGACGGTGAGGTAGATACCCATAACTCGACCGCGGATAGCCGAGTCGGTTCTAAGTTGAACCATCGTATTTGCAGCGATGAAAGTTACGAGAGCTATGAATCCGATAATCGGAAGCAAGATCGCATACGTAAGGTAATTAGGCGCGAAAGAAGAAATAATCAAGACCAAGCTAAAGAGCATCGCACCGCGCATAACGAACCTTGGGTCGCGCTTCTTCTCTAAACGTGCCGAGACTATCGCTCCACTTAGTGAACCGATCGCCAAGATACTTCCAAGAAGTCCATACTCAGCCGCGCTCTTGTCGAAAACAGCTGTCGCCATCATCGTGTTGAAGATATTGAAATTCAATCCGAAACTTGTTGCGAAGAAGACCGTGAGCATCACCGCCAGGATGTCAGGACGAGCTGAGACGTATTTGAAGGCCTGGCGAATCTTCGTGGAGCTTCGCTCGTGGATCTCAATGAAGAGCTCACGCTCTCTAATGTTCATAAGCGCGATCATCACGCCGAGGTAGGAGATTCCATTGAGAATAAATGAGAATCCGGTTCCATAAGCGGCGATTAGTACTCCGGAGAGCCCTGGACCGACCAACCTTCCGATATTGAAATTGGTCGAGTTCAAACCAACGGCGTTGGGAAGATCCTCTTTTCCAACTACTTCGACGTTGAAGCTCTGGCGCGTGGGCGCATCAATCGCATTACCCATTCCCAGTAAGAATGCAAAGAACATGACATGCCAGATCTGAATCTGATCTAGAAGCACCAAGGTTCCAACAGATAGCGCAGAGATCGCACCGGTTAGGTTAGTAAGCAGTAGGACTTTTCGTTTATTGAATTTATCGGCGATCTTTCCACCAGAGATACTGAAAAAGAGGGTGGGGGCGAATTGGAGTGCAGTAACGATTCCCAGATAGGAGCCGCTATTTGTAAGCTCAAGAATCAACCAGGCTTGTGCAACGCCTTGGGCCCAAGTTCCGATATTGGATACGAAGTTTGCGGCGAAGAGTATTCGGAAGTTGCGATGACGAAAAGATCGCAACGTACTCACAAAGCGAGTCTAGTATGCTTCACGATATGCGCAGCGCG
>DAIOSM010000047.1:0-5334 GCA_036752585.1 Candidatus Nanopelagicaceae bacterium | reverse complement strand
AAAGGTACACCCCGCCACTGACATCGGCAAGTTTTTTTAGAACATTTGTTTGAAATATTCGTAATTCTGTTCTAACCTACTCCCATGACCCCAAAAGTTTCTGAGCTCCCAGATGGCCCCGTTGACGAGAATGGCCTGACCTCCCGTCAACTCAAGATCCTTCAAGCGATCAAGAGCGCCATGGAGGAGAAGGGTTACCCGCCAACGATGCGTGAGATCGGTGAGGCGGCCGGCTTGGCCTCCCCTTCTAGCGTCAAATATCAACTCGAGGCGCTCGAAGCGAAGGGCTGGATCCGTCGCGATCCATCTAGAGGAAGAGCTTTAGAAGTACTCACTCCTGGCGATGAGAGATTTGAAGATATCAAACCTGAAAAGACTTATAACGTCCCACTAGTTGGCCGTATCGCTGCTGGCGGTCCGATTCTGGCCGAGCAGAATGTTGAGGAGCTCTTCCCGCTTCCATCATCACTCGTCGGCGAAGGTGAGCTCTTTATGCTCAAAGTTGTCGGTGATTCGATGGTTGACGTTGCAATCTGCGATGGTGACTATGTCGTAATCCGCGCCCAGAAAGATTGCAATAAGGGTGAGATTGTCGCAGCCATGATTGATGGCGAAGCAACGGTAAAGACTTTCTCAAAGAAGGATGGCCACATCTGGCTTCTGCCTGCGAATGAAAATTATGCGCCGATCAATGGCGATGATTGCGAGATTCTTGGCAAGGTGACCGCGGTACTTCGCTCAGTACGTTAGGCCCGCACAAACTTCTCGAGAAGGTGAGCAAGCGCTCCATCCACTCTTGCATGTAGCGCTGTTCCATCCGCAAGATGCTCCTCCTCCAAGATCTCACCTTCCTCATGAATGCGACTTACTAAATCTCCTCGGTTGTAAGGAATCAGAGTCCGAACCTCAACTTTCGGCCTAGGGAGCGAAGCCTCTATCGCATGAATGAGCGCCTCAATTCCTGCACCGGTATGGACTGAGATTGGATAGGCATCTGGCTCTTCCCGCATGACCAAGCGCATCATCTCCGGATCTGCGATATCAGCCTTATTTAAAGCGATAATTTCAGGGATCTTCTCTCCCCCGACATCGCGAATAACCTCTCTCACCGCCTTGATCTGGCCCAAGGGATCTGGATGAGAGCCATCGACGACATGCACAATCAAATCGGAGCCAGAAACCTCTTCTAGCGTTGATTTGAAGGCATCGATCAAGTCGTGCGGCAAGTGCTTTACGAATCCAACTGTGTCACTCAATGTGTAAATGCGGCCATCTGAAGTTTCTGCACGACGCACTGTGGGATCCAAGGTTGCAAAGAGTGCGTTTTGGACTAGTACTCCCGCGTTGGTGAGGCGATTGAGAAGTGATGATTTTCCGGCGTTGGTGTAGCCCGCTATCGCCACCGATGGAATTGAATTGCGGCGACGTTCTTGGCGCTTAGTGTCACGAGCTGTCTTCATCGCATTAATCTCACGGCGGAGTTTTGCCATCTTGTCGCGAATACGACGACGATCAACTTCTATCTTGGTTTCGCCAGGTCCACGTCCACCGATACCGCCTGCCTGGCGAGAAAGTGAGTCACCCCAACCACGAAGGCGCGGCAACATGTAACTCATCTGGGCTAACTCGACTTGAGCTTTACCCTCTTTGCTCTTTGCATGTTGGGCGAAGATGTCGAGAATTAGCGCAGTTCGATCGACCACTTTAACTTTCACTTTATCTTCCAAATTCTTAAGCTGCGATGGACTTAATTCGCCATCGCACACAACGGTATCAGCGCCCGTTGATTTAACGACGCCCTTGAGCTCGCTGACTTTTCCAGAGCCGATGAAGGTTGCAGGATCCGGTTTATCTCGTCTTTGAATTAGAGCATCTAGAACTTCAGATCCGGCAGTCTCAGCAAGTGCAGCAAGCTCGGCCATTGAATTCTCGGCATCTTTAATCGTTCCTTCGGTCCATACGCCTACTAAAACGACCCGCTCTAATCGAAGCTTTCGATATTCAGCCTCTGAGATATCAGTTAATTCCGTGGAGAGGCCTACGACCCTTCGTAGCGCTTGGCGATCACTTAAGTCACGTTGAGTTGAGTCAAATGAATCCGGAATAAAGATCTCAGAGTCGAACTCTGCCGCTAAGTCTGCGCTCTCTTGGAGGAGGCGTTCGAGTTCGACTTCGCTCTCTCGCTTATCCAAGATAGCTGCTCAATTCCACATCCCTTATGAGAAGTGCCGGACCGGTAAGAATTGCATTCGAATGTGGATCGATCTCTACCTCAAGGCGCCCACCCGGAGGATGGATCACCCATTTGCTTGGCGGCGTCTTTCCTTTCAGAATCGTCGCAGCGAGGGCAACAGCACAAGTTCCAGTTCCACATGAGCGAGTCTCGCCAACTCCCCGTTCGTGCACTCTCATAGCCAACTCACCATTCTCCAGAACTTTCACAAACTCAACATTTACACCCTCTGGATAGAGTTCCTTTGGCCTTACGACAGGCTCATTCTTTAAGTCACCAACCTCCTCGAGGTCATCAACGAAGACGACAGCGTGGGGATTGCCAACGTTGATGTTGTAACCACTCCAAGTCTTTCCATTCGAGAATGCGGTTATTGAGCCCTCCTCTTGAACTACTGGACCCATGTTCACAGTTATGTCGCCGACTTCGGGAACCTTTACGAACTTAGAACCCGCTCTTGTAAGAATCGGAAAGATTCCAGCGCTCTGATGGCCGCGATCAACCAAGTAACGAGCCATCACCCGAACGCCATTTCCACACATCTCTGCAAGGGAGCCATCGGCATTCCGATAGTCCATGAACCACTTGCCATCTCTCTTGGTTATCCGGATCAGTCCATCTGCCCCGATACCGCTAGTTCTGTTGCAGATTGCTGCACAAACTCGACTGGAGAGATTATTTGAGTCTTCAGGATCGAATACGAGAACAAAGTCATTTTCGGTTCCATGACCGTAAGTGCCGATTAGTGAACTCATCGTTATCCGCTAATCGTAGATGAGAGAATCGCTTCAAGGCGCTCTTTCGTTCCGCCCTTGAGCCACTTGATCCGCTCATCGCGAGAGAACCAGGTTTCCTGTCGCCGCGCATAGGCTCGTGTGGCTCGCTTCGTCTCCTCGCAAGCCTCACTCTCGCTTATGCGACCCTCTAAGTACTCAATGATCTGGCTATAACCAAGAGCGGCCTTTGCTGTTTTTCCGGAAGTTATGCCTTTATCCATAAGTGATCGCACTTCATCGACAAAACCTGCCTCCCACATCTGATCTACCCTTTTATCGATCCGCTCCTTCAAATCATCCCTATCCATAACCAGTCCGAATTGCATCGCGCGTGGGTAGTAAGAAGCACCTGCTCGAGGAAGATTAGCCGTGAAGGGTTTACCGGTAATCTCGATTACTTCTAGCGCTCTAACAACTCTTCGAATATTCTCCTTTGGAATCGCAGCTGCGGCAGCTGGATCCAACTTTCCAAGGCGTTCATGCATCGCATCGCCACCGATTCGTTCTGCCTCTTCACTCAAACGAGCCCTTACCTCTGGATTGGTATCAGGGAAATTCAACTCATCCAAGATCGACTTAATGTAAAGACCAGTTCCTCCGACGACGACCACGGCTTTGCCGATATTCATTAGTTCATCGATCGCCTTCCGGGCCCAGCCTTGGTAATCGGCAACTGAGGCATCTTGGTTCACATCTAGAACATCAATTAGATGGTGCGGAATACCGCGTCGATCATTTGGGGCTAGCTTCGCAGTCCCAATATCCATCCCCCGATAGAGCTGCATGGAGTCTGCATTTACTATCTCGCCCTCTAGCCGCTCTGCGATCTGTAACGCCAGCTCACTCTTGCCGGTAGCGGTAGCGCCCACTACGAAGATTAAGGTCATTTATTCAGCGAGCTCTTCAGCTGTGGCACGCCCAGGAATACTCCGTTGTTCTCTGCTTCAAATTTACGGAGCTCAAAGGCATCGCCACCGCGCGACTTCTTTACTTCAACTCTCTCGCCGAATATGAAGTGTGGTTTCGCATTTGTTATCTTGACGCGAGCAAGATCTCCGGGCCGCGCTTCTCCGTCGGAAACCTCAAAGTGGACCAAGCGGAAATCGCGACTCTTGCCCTGGGCTCTATTGCCATCGATATCGGTGATTAGTACCTCGACCTCTTCTCCAACTACCTCTTCATTTACTGAGAGCGATACCTCGTTCAACTTCTTATGAAGGCGGTCATAGCGCTCTGCTACTACATCTTCGTCGATTTGATCAGGCATCTCAGCTGCAGGTGTCCCAGGGCGCTTTGAATATTTGAATGAATAGGCAGCAAGGAATCGTAATTCGCTGCATAGATCAAGGGTCTGCTGGAAATCGCTCTCACTTTCGCCGGGGAAACCCACAATCACATCGGTGGTGATTGTTGAGTGTGGCATCGCGTCTCTAACCTTCTCGATGATTCCCCGATAACGATCTACTCGATATGAACGTCGCATCGCTTGGAGAATCTTGTCTGAGCCAGATTGAAGTGGCATATGAAGATGGGGCATTACATTCTTAGTCTCAGCCATGGCTGCAATTACATCGTCGGTGAAATCTCTTGGGTGCGGAGACATAAATCGGACCCGCTCAAGTCCATCGATTTCACCGCATGCTCGAAGGAGTTTTCCAAAGGCCTCTCGATCACCGAAATCTACGCCGTAGGCATTTACATTCTGTCCAAGGAGAGTTACTTCTGTAACGCCCTCGTTTACCAGAGCGCGGATCTCACTCAAGATTTCGCCACTCGGACGATCCTTTTCGCGCCCTCGCAATTGTGGAACGATGCAGAAAGTACAGGTGTTATTGCAACCGACCGAGACTGATACCCAAGCTGAAAAAGCTGAATGTCGCCTTGCGGGAAGGGTCGAAGGAAAGTGCTCGAGGGCTTCCTTTATCTCAACCTGAGATTTCTGTTCTATTCGCGCTCGTTCCAGAAGAGCTGGAAGTGAACCGACGTTATGTGTTCCAAATACAACATCTACATAAGGCGCCTTCTTGATTATTCCGCCCTTATCTTTCTGGGCAAGGCAGCCGCCGATCGCGATCTGCAGCTCTGGATTAGCCCGCTTGGTGGGGGCTAGGAAACTTAAGTGTCCGTAGAGCTTGTTATCGGCATTTTCTCTAACAGCACA
Organism: Candidatus Nanopelagicaceae bacterium; assembly: GCA_036752585.1. Classification (GTDB taxonomy): domain Bacteria; phylum Actinomycetota; class Actinomycetes; order Nanopelagicales; family Nanopelagicaceae; genus MAG-120802. The sequence continues at coordinate 164 of DAIOSM010000047.1, read as the reverse complement.
GGTGTTGAAGACAATCAGATCAGGCTCTTGGCCTTCTATGGCCGGGATATATCCAGCGGCATCTAATGAGCCGGCAATCCGCTCAGAGTCGTGGACATTCATCTGGCAGCCCAGAGTTTGAATTACATAGGTACGACTCATATGCGAATCGTACCTATCACTTA
>DAIOSM010000046.1:0-5371 GCA_036752585.1 Candidatus Nanopelagicaceae bacterium | reverse complement strand
CTATCGGGAGCATTCTCCGCCCTCACTGTCTTGATTTTGACGCTCTATTTTCTCTATTCGTTGCCGTCCGTGACAAAAGTCTTCTATCGCCTAGCTCCTGCAACTAGACGTGAGCGGGTATCGAAGATTGGCGATGCGATCATCGCTCGAGTTGGCGCCTTCGTCGGCAGTCAGATCCTCATCGCTTTCTTCGCATCCATCTTCGTCTTCTTTTTGGGGCTTGCGCTCGATCTTCCTTATGCCGCCGCCCTAGGAATGTTGATTCTCTTTGTTGCTCTTATCCCACTCGTGGGTCACTTCATCGGTGGCAGCATCGTCGCGTTGGTCGCACTCACTCAATCCCCAACGAAAGGCGTGCTAGCGCTTCTTCTCTATACCCTTTATGTCCAAATTGAGAACTATCTGATCACTCCAAGAATCATGAAGCGCACCCTTGCAATTCCTGGCCTTGTGACGATTGTGGCCGCACTACTTGGTACATCCTTACTTGGATTGGTTGGCGGAGTTTTAGCTGTCCCAATCGCCGCTGCGATCTTGTTGATTATGGATGAAGTCGTATTTCCCAAGACTGATAATTCGTAGAACTTTTATCGGGAATTTCTAGCGAGTATTGTCGACGTTATCTTCCATAGCCGCTACATCTTCCTCTGGAGTAGGAATATCGTCTGCACTCTTTAGGTGACGCTTTCCACTCGAGATGATGAGATAGCCGATAAAGAGAGCAACGGTCGTTGCAGCAAAACAAATTCGTGGTGAGAACTCTTCAGCGATATAACCGCCTAATGCGACTCCGATTGCGGCTGCTGTACCTTCGATGGTCCATAACCAAGCTATTGCCTGGACCGCAGTCCCTTTTGGTCTAACCGCCTCAGTGATCTCCCAATAGAAGACTTGTTGAGCGCCGCCAAAGAATGCGAGTATCGCTGTTACTAAAGCAATGCTCCAATCCATGTGAGTGAAAGCAAGCGGAATCGAGAGGATTGCCCAGACAAGATAGTTCGCGCGAAATGCGCGCAACGGTGAGATCTTCCTACTAATGGTTCCTGCAACTAGTCCACCGATCACATTGAATGCCGCCATAATCGAGAAGAAGATACCGACGCGTTCCGGTACTCCTTCTAGCGTTCCAAAAGCTGGAAGGCCGATATCAAAAGCTCCCCATCCAAGCCCCATCACTACGCCTTCGACGGCAAGTAATTGAATTCCACGAACTTGCCAGATAGCAGGGGTCTTCTCTTCTTTACGCTCTGGTTGCCACTTACGGACCTGCCAAGTTCGGAGCAAGAGTATTCCGCCGATTAACATTGAAGCAGCGCAAACTTGAAGCGCGACCGCGGGATCTATCGAGAGTGAGAGAGTCGTTGCAATCACTGGTGCGAAGACTCCGACCGAATTCATGGTGGCGGTATCGAGTGCAAATGCAGTTCTAATCTTCTCGGCAGGAACTGTTATCTTCCAGAGCGGTCGTACCGAGAGATTTATCGGCGGAGCGGTCAGTCCAAGTAGAGTCGCTAGAACGACTAACTCAGTTCGTCCGGTTCCCAGACTAAGGACGACTATGAGCGCTGCATAAGAAGGAACCAATATTCGAAGTGGCCAGATCATTCCGAAGCGATCGATAACAGCGCCGCGAATTCCAGCGGTAAGCGCACCAGCCAATCCATTCAAGCCGGTTGCAAGACCTGCGATGGCTATAGAGCCGGTCTCCTGTTGCACCTTGAAGTAGATAGAGAGCGAGATCATTCCGTAGGCAGTGCGCGAGGGTAATGATGCAAGAAGTAGACGGAGGGCTCCGGGAGCTTTAACTACCTCTTTATAGGTAGCCAGACTGGCGCGCATTTGAAGAATCCTACTTGTTGTATTTGATTAAAACTCTGTAGGGAGCGGGAGTCTCTCTGGATTAACAATCCGAACTATCTCGCTCAATACTCGATGCACAAAGGGCTCTCCAACCCAGAGATGTTTAGCATCAGCAACAGCAATTAACTCTAATTGTTGCAACGCCACAAACCTTTTCCGCGCCTCATCAGGCTTAAGAAAGTCATCAAGTTCTGGAACGAGCGCAATCACCGGACGTCCATCCTCACTCCAAAATCGCAAATCTGTTTCGGTTGTGGTTCGTAGCGGAGGCGACAAGAGAATCAAGCCCTTCACTCTTGGATCGGTGGCGTGTTGAAGCGCAAGATCCGTTCCAAATGACCATCCAACAACCCAGAGTTCTTTCACCTTCAATATGCTGAAGCAGTACTCGATTGCTGCGATGACATCTGCTCGCTCGGTCACGCCTCCACCAAATTCACCTTCACTCTTGCCCTGCTCGCTTGCAGTCCCTCGAGTGTTGAATCGAACGACGGTGATCTCAGCCAAAGCCGGCAATCGATTTGCTGCCTTCTTATAGATGTGGCTATCCATCATCCCGCCGTGAGTTGGCAGGGGGTGCAAGCAGAGAATTGCGCGACTTCGATCGCCGCTTACTGGCGTTGCAACCTCGCCAATCAATTTGAGTCCATCTGATGTGATTATCGTTATGGATTCACGCTCCGCTGGAAGCACGGTGCTCGGTCTGATGAGCTCAGGTCCAGTCTGCTCAGGCATGCAGAAGAGTTTAGTCTTAGCCCATGGCCACCAAACCCAGATCCGTTCGCGCGAAATCTCCCGCCACCTTCGAATCAGTAAATCCCGCAACTGGTGAGGTCGTAGGCGTATTTCCAATCTTCACCAAGAGCGAAGTAGATGAAGTTGTTACGCGAGCAAAAGTAGCTGCAGAACGCTGGGCAAACTTGAGTTTCCGCGCTCGACAGATAGCGCTGCGCGATTGGGCATCAATCTTGACGCGCGATATGAGGGAAGCTGCCGAATTGATCCATCGCGAAACCGGAAAGCCCTTGAGTGATGCGACGCTAGAAGTCGCGCTCGCAATCGAACATATCGGCTGGGCTGGCAAATTCGCACCACGTGTTTTGGGACGTCAGAACCGTCCCGCAGGATTGTTGATGTTCAACATGTCAGCCCAAGTACAGCGAGTTCCATTCGGCGTTGTCGGAGTAATCGGACCTTGGAACTACCCAATCTTTACTCCAGTTGGCTCGATTGCGTATGCGCTAGCAGCTGGAAATGCTGTCGTCTTCAAACCTAGTGAGTACACACCTGCGATCGGCGCATTTCTAGAGGAGAGCTGGAAGCGAGTAGCTCCATTTAGGGATGTCTTTACTACCGTCACTGGAAATGCAGATACGGGCGTAGCGCTAACCGAGAGCAACGTAGACAAGATCTCATTCACTGGCTCGACTCGTACCGCAAAGAAGGTAGCTGCTGCATGTGCCGTGAATATGACACCAGTTGTTTTGGAGTGCGGCGGCAAAGATGCAGTTCTCATCGATAGAGATGCCGACATCTCAAAAGCTGCTGAGATGACTTTGTGGCATGCGATGTCCAATGCGGGCCAATCTTGTATTGGCGCAGAACGAGTCTATGTTCATCGCCAAGTTGCGGATCAGTTCAAGGCTGAGATTGTCGCTCGCGCAAAAGAGATAAAGCCCGGATTTGAAGAAGATGCGAAGTATGGACCTGCGACGATGCCATCTCAATTAAAGGTGATCAAAAGCCATATCGATGATGCCGTCAAGAAGGGTGGCACCTTCCTCCTCGGAGGTAAGGATTCGATAAAGGGCGGTTATGTAGAGCCAGTAATTCTTGCTGATGTCCCAGAAGATTCACTCGCCGTCACTGAAGAGACCTTTGGCCCGACCCTTGTCATAAACACCGTTTCAAATATGGATGAAGCGGTCGATCTTGCCAACGCCACAAGTTATGGACTTGGGGCTGCGGTGTGGTCGAAGAAGAATGGAAAGCGAATTGCTTCCTTACTCAAATGTGGGATGGTCTCGATCAACTCGGCATTCTCTTTTGCAGCTATCGGCGCAGTTCCTTTTGGTGGCGTCAAAGAGAGTGGTTACGGAAGAATTCACGGCGCTGAGGGTCTACTTGAATTCACCTATCCCCGCACCGTTGTTAAGCGCAGATTCCGCATTCCTCTTGAGTTCACGACATTCGATAGAAGCGAGCGTGCTGACCGGATACTTGTAAGACTTGTGAAGTTGTTACACAAACGGAGAATCCGCTAACAATCCATTAGTAACGTGGGGCGTTACGAGTCCGCTCAACTCTCGGTCGACGGTGCTCCCGCTTTGTCCAGCAAGCTGAGTGCCAATGTCTACGTGAATCAACATCCCCTTCAATCCATGCCACTATGTGCGGTGTAGCAGTTCGAATCAATTGATCACAGCCAGGACAGCGATAAGGTTTAGTAGAACTTGAACCGGTTATCTTTCTAACGCGGTAGATTCCCTCATCATGCTCTTCGATAGTCTCATGCGAAGCAGCGAGATCACGCTCATCCTCACCCCGAATGTCATTCGCTTTCTTTGCTCCGCGCTTCTTGGGGTGGTTTCTCCGGGGACTCACAGGGAGATTCTTACCTATTTCGGGCAAGATTGAGCCATGCAGAAGCGGAGCATCGGAGCAATCGCGCTCTCGTTAGCGCTCTTCTTTACCGCAATTCCAGGAGCGCATCTGGTTGCTGCCGAGAAGAAGAGACCAGCACCTGCAACCTCTCCTAAGCCTGTATGGCCGCCAAAGGGATTCAAAGAGACTGAGGGCGTCTTCGCAAAAGTTCCAAGCACAGATGAATTGATTGGCCATCTCTCGGCGCGACGTTCATTACAGAGATTCTTGAAGCAATGCGAGGAGTTTGCCTGTGGCGCAGTCTTTGTTGCAGCAGAGCGTGGTTGTACTTGGTGGGAGGTCAATTCCGCCGTTCGCAAAGTAAATCCCGCTAATTTCGCTAAAGAGCGGATTGGTACTCTCATAACTTATGCAAAAGGCACAGATGCCCGCGAACAAGGAACTATCTTCTTGGTCAGTAAAGAACCGGTAGATCTCAGCGTATCTGTAGGAAATATCCGCGTGATCTGCCATCGAGAGACAACGAACATCCCTAAGCCTGCAAATATCTACAATCCGATAACAGCGAGTGGCAACTGATGTTAGGCGGAATCAACAATCAGCTCTTCTTCCAATCATTAGCTGGCTTCGCTGTAATGTTAGTTTTCATAGCTCTTTTGAAGTGGGCATTTGCTCGAGGTAACTCTGTAGTCTCTCGACCCTTAAGAGTTGGCGATGATGAGGAGTATGGTTTATTGCGCGTCGTCGCAAGTCCGGGAAATCATATTGAAGGTGAGATGCTTCGCCAGAAGCTCTTGGAGAGCGGAATAAAGGCGACGCTTACACAAACAAAACGTGGGCCGAGAGTGATGGTCTTCGAAAAAGAAGTTAAGGCTGCCGAAGCAATCCTAAGAAGCTAGCGGTTCTT
>DAIOSM010000045.1:0-6029 GCA_036752585.1 Candidatus Nanopelagicaceae bacterium | reverse complement strand
GCTCTTCTGCCTGAGCGACTGGCTTCATCTCGCGATCAAGTTTCTTCTTATCAACTGGCTCCATGTGTACGTGGATTCCGCGTCCCGCGCAACTCTCGCAAGTCGTCGAGAAGGCTTCGATTAGACCCTGTCCTACTCTCTTACGAGTCATTTGAACTAGTCCCAACGAGGTTACTTCAGCGACTTGATGCTTGGTGCGATCTCGGCCGAGGCACTCAACCAATCTTCTTAGGACCTGCTCACGATTTGATTCAAGGACCATATCGATGAAGTCGATGACGATGATTCCGCCAAGGTCGCGAAGTCTCAATTGACGCGCAATCTCTTCAGCAGCCTCCAAGTTATTCTTCGTCACAGTCTCTTCGAGGTTTCCACCCTTGCCGATGAACTTTCCAGTATTCACATCAATAACAACCATAGCTTCGGTTCGATCAATGACTAGCGATCCACCAGATGGTAGGTAGACCTTTCGATCCAGAGCTTTAGCAAGTTGTTCATCGACACGATGCTCAGTAAATAAATCCTTTACCCCAGTCCACTTCTCGACCTTTGTCATCAATTCCGGAGCAATATGTCCTAAGTAGTTGTTGATGTCATCCCATGCATCAGAACCTTGAACAGTGAGCTTGCGGAAATCCTCGTTGAAAATATCGCGGATAACACGGATTGTTAGATCGGGTTCACCGTAAAGAAGCGATGGGGCGGTAGTGGAGGATGTCTCCGACTTCTTCTTTATATCCTCCCATTGCGCCTTCAATCTCACTACATCACGAGTTAGCTCTTCATCTGATGCGCCTTCTGCAGCGGTACGGACAATTACACCTTCATCATCAGAGATAAGGCCCTTCAAAATCTCCTTTAGGCGTGATCGCTCCGTATCTGGAAGCCTGCGCGAAATTCCGCTCATTCCACCACCAGGAACGTAAACAAGATAACGACCAGGAAGTGAGATCTGACTGGTTAGTCGAGCGCCCTTTTGGCCAATTGGATCTTTCGTTACTTGAACTAGAACTGACTGGCCGGTCTTTAGAACGCGTTCGATCTTCCGCTCTTTGTTGTCGGCGAGACCTGACTCATCCCAATTGACTTCACCGGCATAGAGAACGGCGTTGCGACCTTTACCAATATCGACGAAAGCTGCCTCCATAGAAGGCAGAACATTCTGGACTTTTCCAAGGTACACGTTTCCTACATACGAGATATTGCTGTTCTTATTTACATAATGCTCGACGAGGACATTATCTTCAAGGATCGCAATCTGAGTCCTATCGCCTTGTTGGCGCACCAACATCTCACGATCAACAGATTCTCTACGCGCTAAGAATTCGGCATCAGTAAGGATCGTGCCGCGGCGACGATTCTCACGGTACTCGCCAAAGCGGTTTCGATCTCTTCCGCGGTCTCTATCCCTATCGCGATCTCTATCTCGATCACGGAATCGATCGCGTCTATCTCTACGTTCAAAGCTCTTCTTCTCGCGTGGTCGCTCAGTTTGCGGCTTGTTCTCGCGAACTTTTACAACAGTGACTACGCCATCTTCTTCGACGGTCTCACCAGGAACTACGCCATCTGAACCCGAACGGCGGCGTCTACGACGCTTCTTGAAAACAGGCTCACCTGCTACTACAAATTCTTCTTTATCCTTTGAATCTGTAGAGGAATCAGAATTTGTTTCAGGTGCATCATCACGATCAGAGCGTCGGCGACCTCGACCTCCGCGGCGGCGTCTGCGGCGACGATTCTCGTTATCTTGAGTCTCGCTATCCCTTCCCTCAGATCTGTTATCTGATTCAGGTTTCGCGGAAGCCTTGTTGTTTGCCTTTACGGCTTGCTTTCGAGTAGATGCCGCTGGAGCTACTGGTGCGGCTTGGAAGATCGGGGTCGGAATGACTGCCGCTGACTTCGATTTCTTGCTCTCGCTCTTGTTGTTATCAGACTTGTTGTTATCAGACTTGGTGTTATCAGACTTAGAGCTCTGGGCCTTCGTACTCTCTTCTTTGCCGCTCTCTTTCGCGGTACTTTTCTTTACAGCGCGCTTGCGCGTCTTTTTTGGCTCATCAGCCATAGCAAAATCCTTAATCCCCGCCCGTTAGGGCGATTTCTCTAAAAAACCTTCGGTGGCGCCTCAGTTACCGGATCAGCCGACCGCACCTAAAGAGCGGTCTGGCGACCTCGAGGAGTCGAGGCGATTGCTGGAGAAGTATGTCATAGATGCAGAGTGAGGCCTAATTAGAGCGATTTGAGCGTTATCTGGTGCGCTGATAAACGTTTTGTAGGAGCCCGATCGCAATCATATTTGCAAACATACTTGAACCTCCATAGGAGAGGAAGGGCAAGGGGACTCCAGTCATCGGCATCAATCCCATAGTCATACCGATGTTCTGGAATATCTGGAATGAAAACCAAGCAACGACTCCCATGGTGACGAGGCGACCGAAGAGATCATTTGTGCGTTTTGCGATTGAGAATCCACGCATCAGTATCACGGCATATAGGAACAATATGAATGAGGATCCTAAAAATCCTAGTTCCTCTCCGGAGACTGTAAAGATGAAGTCAGTCTGCTGTTCAGGAACGAATCGTCCATTTGTCTGAGGGCCATCAAAGAGACCTTTGCCAAGTAATCCCCCGGAACCAATTGTGATTCTTGCTTGCCGTAATTGATAACCGCTTGCTTGTGGATCGGCATATGGATCGATAAAGGAGCGGAGCCGATTCAATTGATAATCACTAACTTCGCCAGTTGCAACCGCAACATACGCGCCAGTAATTCCAACTACGAGCAATCCCACAACCCAGCGAAGTCGAGCGCCCGAGATCGCGATGATTGAAACCACTGCTGCGCTAATAATTAGAACCGTACCAAGGTCTGGCTGGAGGACAATCAGAAGAATTGGAACTGCAGCAACAATGAGTGAATAAAGAACCTGTCGATCGCTGGGGCCCTTATCTCCTGCTTCTCGCTCAGAGAGAATCAGCGCCATTCCAACAATGATCGTTATCTTGGCCAATTCTGCGGGCTGAATCTGAAAGCCGCCGGGAAGAGAGATCCAAGATCGAGCTCCATTCACGACGCTTCCCAATCCCGGGATGAGAACTGCAGTAAGCCCCAATACTCCAATCCCCCAGAGAATCGGCGTGTAAGCGCGCAAGACTCGGTAATCCACCAAAGTTGCACCATAAGCAAGTGCTATCCCGATGACAACGTTGATTATCTGTCTCTTTAGGTAGTACTCAGGATCTTGACCATTAGCAGCGAACCAATCGCGTGTAGCCGCGTAGACAAGGATGATTCCTAGAATGGAGAGCAAAAGCACCGCGATATTGAGCACTGGATCACTACCCGTAAGGAAGCGTCGACGCTCTGATCTTGACTTTGTCATCGCACTCTTCATGATCTTGATACCAAACTACTCTTAATAGTGGGAATTCTCTTTGATGGTCCACTTGGGAAAATAGCTTCTTTGCCGCCTTCGCCAAAGATATCCTCGTAGATGCGTCTTACTCCCAAACCGCTTGTTGATGCGCCGAATCCACCCTGACTAACCATCATCACAACCACAAACTGTGGATTCTTTGTCGGTGCATAGGATGCAAACCAAGATGTGTCATCTTTTGCAGAACCATCTAAGTTCAGACCGAATACTTGACCAGTTCCAGTCTTTCCACTCACCTCTGTGCGTAAACCGGAGAAGGCGCCGGTTGCAGTTCCATTAGTAACTACAGCCCGGAGAGAGTTCTGTAGGAACTTGAGCGTTGGACGAGAAATCGGGAGTTCGCCAGTTACTTTCGGTTCGAACTCTCTTAGTACCTTATTCGTTGGCGAAACAACCGCTCTCGCCACCTTTGGTTCCATCAACTTTCCACCGTTTGCAATCGCTCCATACATGATTGCCATCTGAATTGGAGTCATTAGTACATCGCCCTGGCCTATAGAGAAGTTGACCATGTCTCCTGCTCTCACCTTGTCGCCATCGAGGCAATTCTCACGAGCAATCTCAATTAGGTAAGCAGTGCGCTGAGATTTCTTGGCCCTTTTCTCATAATTACAGTAAAAGTCCTTGTTGTTTTCATACCAAGCTAGTTTCCACTCGCGATTCGGTAGGCGCCCCTTCTGCTCCGAAGGCAGATCGATCCCAGTCTTCCTTCCAACGCCAAATCCAGCCGCTGCCTTGAAGAAGTGATCATTCAGGTTGGCCTTAGGCTTAAGTCCGCCATCGCGAACCCATTCATCGTAGGCAATCTGATACCAAATCGAGTCACAAGAAATTGCCATGGCCGTGGTCATCGAGATTCTTCCAGCAGCCTTACTCTCGAAATTCTTGAAAACTCGATCTCCAATTTGAACAGTAGCTGGGCAGTCATAACTTGTCTTCAGACTGTAATTGGCGGCCACTGCTGCGGCTAGCGAGACGACTTTGAACGTGGATGCAGGAGCAAAGACTCCTTGGACGGCTCTAGATAATGCTGGGACTCCAGATGCTTCGCTATATAACTCTTTTGCCTGCTTAACTGTTATGCCATTCTCCCAGATATTTAGGTCGTAATCTGGATAAGAAGCCATCGCAAGAACTCTTCCTTCGAGATCAGTGACGATCGCAGCTCCAGCGTCGCCTCTAAAGCCATTTGAGCGCGCTCTCAATACAGAATTCTTTAGCTCTCGTTCTACGACAGCTTGGAGCCGTGCGTTTACATTTAAGACGAGATGGTTTCCTGGAATAGGTGCGATATTCCTAGATTCACGAGTAACTGATTCCTTGTAATTCACAATTACAGTTCTTACTCCAGGGGTTCCGCGAAGTTCCTCATCGTATACATATTCCATTCCCGCTTTTCCGATCAACTCACTTCGATAGTAGCGCTTGCCCTCTTCGTTATTCAGATCCCTTTCAGTAACAGGACCTATGTAGCCGAGAACATGCGTACCTCGCTCGCCTGAGAGACTCGGATAACTCCTGATTGAAACTGGTTCCGCATTTATGCCCGGGAATACATCAGAGCGTTCAAGAAGTTTCAATACCTGGGCTTCATTCGCATCTTTTGTAATCGGGATGGGTTGGTATCTATTTCCATTCCAACAACCATTCTGTTCTTCTTTGGGAAGTTCTCCGCATAACCTAGTTCTTACATAAACATCATTTGGATCTAGCTCGAGGACTTGTGCCACTCTATTGAGCACACTTCTTCCCTTATCCTCCTCACGATCTAGAACTGATCGATCCGCGGTAACCATCAATCCGGCCTTATTTGCGGCTAGTGGTTCACCCTCGCTATCTACGATCAGACCGCGAAGCGCTGGCGTAACAATGTCGCGACTCTGGATATCCAGTGCAGCCTGCTGGTAGCGCGGGCCATCTGCGATCTGCAGATAGAAGAGTCGGCCAAAGAGAGCGATCATCAAGGAGGCAACGAAGATTTGGGCGACGATAATTGCAAGCGCTGTTCTATCTCTCATCAGCGCTCCCGAGCTGTCAATGAGAGTTGGTGGGTCTTAATAGCAGCTGGGATGTAGATCGGTGCAAGCACAAATGACCAGAGCGCATTTCCGACTAATTCACGCGCCAACGCTGATATTGAAGGAACATCTTGGCCGAGAATCGCACCAAAAATAATAAAGAGCATAAGAGCAAAGCTACTCAAGACAGTTGTGACGACAGAGAGGGTTAGCGGGCTAAGGGTCGAATCCAGCGAGCCTCGGACATATGTTGCTATCAAAAATGCAAGTCCGGTCATAGTAAAAGTCCATAAGCCAAATGGAGCTTCCAGCGTAGGCGAGAGATCTGCGATCAACCCAGCTAGGAATCCAATGAGTATTGCGGATGACCTCTCTTCACGAAGAATCCAGGCGATGGAAAATGCTAAGTAGAGAGCAAAGCCACCGAGAAAGAAATTGATTCGATTGACGAATGCCTCTTGAATTAGAAAGACAACAAAGAGCAAACCACCACTTATCGGCAATCGATTGATTGACATCTTTACTCGCTAGGCGATGGAGTTACAAAGACAGTAACTGTCGGAGCAGGTCGAGG
>DAIOSM010000044.1:0-6076 GCA_036752585.1 Candidatus Nanopelagicaceae bacterium | reverse complement strand
CGCGAAGTTGCTTACATCTTCCAAGAGCCGATGACGGCGCTCAATCCGGTCTACACAATCGGATTCCAGATCGTCGAGACTCTTCGTAACCACTTCGATATGGGTCCAAAAGAGGCGAAGGCTCGTGCTATCGAGCTGATCTCTCTCGTAGAGATTCCAAATCCAGAAGGCTCCTTCGATAAGTATCCGCACCAACTCTCTGGTGGACAGCGCCAGCGAGCGATGATCGCCCAATCCCTGGCCTGCGATCCTGGTCTATTGGTAGCCGATGAGCCCACCACAGCTCTTGATGTAACAGTCCAGGCTGAAATCCTCGATTTGATGCGCGGACTCCGCGAGAAATTGAATTCTGCAATCCTTCTCATCACCCACGATATGGGCGTTGTTGCAGATATGGCAGATGAGATTCTAGTTATGAAGGATGGATTGACTGTCGAGCATGGCAGTGCTGATCAAATTTTCAATCGCCCAACACATCCTTATACCCAGTCGCTCTTGGCCTCGGTTCCAAAGCTTGGAACAAGTAAGAAGCGAGCTGCGGTCGACACTAATAAGCAGCCAGTAATGAAGATGGAGAATGTGACGATCGCTTATCCAAAGCGCGGTCGCGTTCCTGAGTTCGTGGCGGTAAAGGATTTCTCACTTGAGATCTTCCCAGGCGAGATCGTTGGACTTGTCGGCGAATCAGGCTCAGGAAAGACGACCGTTGGTCGCGCCGCTATCGGACTTCTTCCGATAAAGGCAGGAAAATTAGAGATCGTCGGTAAAGACATCACAAAGGCGACCCAGAAGGAACTCTTCCCAATCCGTCGCCATACGGGAATCGTCTTCCAAGACCCGGCTTCATCCTTGAATCCACGACTTCCAATCGGTGAGTCGATCGGTGAGCCGATCTTCATCGCTGGCTTGGCAAAGGGCGATGAGTTGAACAAGCGGGTCGAAGATCTACTAGAGCAAGTAGAACTTCCACGCTCATACAGAAATCGTTTCCCTCATGAGCTCTCTGGTGGACAGCGTCAGCGCGTTGGTATCGCCCGCGCACTCGCATTGACCCCAGATCTCTTGATTGCGGATGAGCCAACTTCGGCGCTGGATGTTTCTGTTCAGGCTCGATTCTTGGATCTACTCCTTGATCTTCAGGATAAGTTGAAATTCGCATGTCTATTCATCAGCCATGACCTTGCAGTCGTGGACATCCTTGCCCACCGAATCGCGGTTATGCAGGATGGAAGGCTTGTCGAGGTAGGCGAGCGCGATGCAATTCTTAAGCATGCAAAGGATCCATATACCCAGCGACTAATCGCTGCAGTTCCGGTTCCAAATCCTGAAGAGCAGAGGAAGCGCCGCGAGGCTCGTCTCGCCGCCAAATAATTTTGACTGGAAAGCCTGTATCTCTAGCTGAGTTCGGGCTATCCCCTGAGTGGGGATATATGCAGCACCAAGATCCGGTTCGCTCGCTCTCGAGGGAAAATGAAGCTTGGGATGAGATGGCCAGAAATCTCCCTAAGTATTTGATGGCCTCCAACTTCCGCAAACGCGTTGCTGAACTACCGCCATTTGATCTAGGTGCCTTGAAGAGCGAAGGTGAGATTAGAAGAGCGATGCTTGCGCTCTCTTACATCGGAATGGCCTATCAGTGGTCTGAAGAGGAAGCGGCTCACGTAATTCCTGCTGTACTAGCGAAGCCTTGGTATGAGGTCGGGAAGTTAGTAGGACGTCCACCAATCCTTAGCTACGCCTCGTATTCGATCGATAACTGGTATCGCCTTAGTCCAGAAAAAGGCGTCGAGTGCGGAAATATCGCCCTTCTTCAATGCTTCCTTGGCGGACAAGATGAAGAGTGGTTCATCATCATTCATATCGATATTGAGAAGAAAGCTGGCGTTGCGCTACATGCGATCGAATTAGCGCAGAGAGCGGTAGTTGCAAATGATGCCGACGCACTCGACATCGCTCTTACTCAATTACGCGATGGAATTAAGAGTATGTATGACGTGCTGGCACGTATGCCAGAAAAGTGCGACCCATATGTCTACTTCCACCGCGTTCGCCCATACATATTCGGATGGCGAAATAACCCAGCGCTTCCAAATGGCGTTGTCTACGAAGGTGTAGATGAATTGGGCGGTAAGGGGATGAAATATCGCGGAGAGACTGGCGCACAGAGTGCGATCGTCCCAGCCCTTGATGGGGTCCTGGGGATCGAACATGAGCGAGATGAACTCCGTGAGTACTTGATGGAGATGCGCGAATACATGCCACCGAAGCATGTGAAGTTCATCGAAGCAGTTGAGAACGGACCGAGCGTTCGTGACTTTGTAAATAAGTTAGGACGTAGCTCCACCTCAGAACTCTTCAACCAATCAGTAGAACTAGTGGGAGATTTCCGAGCTATGCACCTTGAGTATGCGGGCCAATACATCCACGCCCAGGCTCAAAAAGCCCCAGGAAACCCCTCAGCAATTGGAACTGGTGGAACGCCATTTATGGTCTACCTTCGCAAACATCGCGATGAGACCCGCCAGCAAACCATCACCAAATAGCTACTTGCTCCTCTGGAGCCATATAAAGGCCATCTCCCGGCTTCACACCAAATGCGTTATGGAATTGCGGAAGGTTCTTGAGAATCTGATTACAGCGAAACTCGCCAGGGGAGTGCGGATCAGTCGCTAAGCGAACCTTCATCGCTTCAGTTCGGATCTTGCCCCGCCAGACCTGGGCATAACCGATGAAGAATCTCTGCTCTCCAGTAAGGCCATCGATTACTGGTGCATCTTTTCCAGCAAGGGCGATTTTGTAGGCCTTGTAGGCAATCGTTGCTCCTCCGAGATCACCAATGTTCTCTCCGATTGTGAGCGCTCCATTTACGTTTACATCAGGAGCTTCTTCAGGAGCGAGTGCGTTGTATTGGGCAATTAGGTTTGAGGTCCGTTTCTCAAATTCCTTCCGATCCTCTTCGGTCCACCAATTCTTCAAGTTTCCATCGCCATCGTAGCGAGATCCTTGATCATCGAATCCATGTCCGATCTCATGGCCAATCACAGCGCCGATTCCGCCATAGTTGACGGCATCATCGGCACCAAGATCGAAGAATGGCGGCTGCAATATCGCAGCAGGAAAAACAATCTCATTCATCAATGGGTGGTAATAGGCATTTACCGTCTGTGGCGTCATCAACCATTCGCTCTTATCGACTGGCTTACCTACCTTGTTGTATTCGAAATCGCCGCGGAACTTCGAGATTCGGGCGAGATTTCCAATTAGATCGCCACGTTTGATCTCAAGCTTCGAGTAATCACGCCACTTATCGGGATAACCGATCTTCGGGGTGAACTTCCCAAGTTTCTCGAGCGCCTTCTTCTTCGTCTCCTCGCCCATCCAGGCAAGGTCATTGATACTTACGCGATAGGCCTCGATTAGATTCGCTACTAATTGGCTCATACGGGCCTTTGCAGCGGGCGGGAAGTGCTTCTCTACGTAGAACTCGCCAACCGCCTCACCGAGAGCGCTCTCGACAAGGGCTACGCCACGCTTCCAGCGCTCCTTCAAGACCGGGATTCCGGTCAGCGCTGTTCCATAGAAGGCAAAATTCTCATTTACAAATCGACTACTTAAGTATGGAGCGGCACTTGAGAGTAAGTGCCAGGTCAGCCATGAACGCCACTTAGCTACTTCGAAGCGCTCGAGCATCTTGCCCAAGTTCTCGACGAAATCTGGCTGGGCGATAACAACACTTTCTAGGACATGGCCGGGAACTCCCGCATTCTCTGCCCATAGCTTTAGATCGAATTGGCCGATTAGCCCTTGGACCTCTGCAAAGTTCTTCTTGTTGAAGGTTAAGACGGCATCGCGGCTGCGCACGGTATCCCAATGGTGGGATGCGATCTCACTCTCAAGCTCCATGACTCGTCTTGCATGAGCCGGACCATCAGAGATGCCTGCCAATTCAAACATCCGCTCGATGTGAGTGATCAACTTCCCTCGAAGAGCGCTGTGCTTCTCTTCACGATAGTAGGCCTCATCGGGAAGGCTAAGTCCACCCTGATAGAAGTAGGCGATATTGGTTGTGGGGTCAGAAGCATCTGCCGTTACCCAACCATTGAAGAAGCCACCGAGGCCTCGACCTTCGAAATGGCCAAGGGCCGTGGTGAACTCTTCAAGACCGGAGATTGATTGAGCTCTCTCAAGATCTGCAGATATTGGAGAGATGTCGAGAGCTTCTACCTCCGATTCGTCCATGAAATCGTTATAGAGATCTGCGATCTTCTGGGCATTACTTCCAGGCGTCCCACCGTTCTTTGCAATCTCCTCGATGATTACCCGAACGCTCTTCTCAGATTCGTCGCGGAGGAAATAGAAGGCGCCATCAGCGGCTCGATCCGATGGGATCTCAGCCTTATCTAGCCATGCGCCATTGACGTGGCGATATAGGTCATCTTGGGGACGGATCGAACTCTTGAAATTTCCTTGAAAAATGCCGCTTTTTTCGCTCATACAGTGACCCTACCTCTCCACTTTCCGGTGAGCCAAATGAAAACTGGGACAAGGAGGACAGAGCCGAGAGCTGCCGAACCCCATTGAATCTCCGGTGTAACCCAGATACTCGCTGCCGGAAGGGCCGAATCAGCGCTAGATACGAGCAAACCGGCCAGGATGTTATTGGCGGCATGTGCTCCGACCGCAAGGCCCATAGATTGATCGCGCATAGTTACCCAAGTAAGCATGAAGCCGGTAGAGCCATAACCAATTACTGGAAGAAGCAGGTTGCCACTCACTTCAGGATTTCCCAGATGAGGAAGGGCGAAGAGCGCGCCACCAACAATGGAGATTATCCAGATTGAGCGCTTTCCATTCTCCAAGCGCAGCTGGATCCAGCCGCGGTAGAAGACCTCTTCGGCGGTGGTCTGGATTGGGATGAGCGTGAATGCAATTAGGAGATATGGAAGGAACCTGGTGGCATCAAAGCTCCATGAGTAGGTCGAGTTGTTCAAAATGAAATCAGGTAGCCCTAGGAGTAGCAGAAGGAGCGACATAACGGCAGCGCCCCTGAGTACCTCTTGGGAGAAGTTACGCGTTGAGCGAGTGAATAGCTCTCGGAGAGGGCGCCTGAGCAAGAAGCGGTGGAGGATTATCGGGGCAATAAGTAGAGGTAGGAAGGAGACTAGGACGGCGCTGGCGGCCTGCCATGGTTCATAGCCACGGACAATCGCGAGACTCTCATCATCTGTGCCAGTGAGCGCAAGTAGGTCTAGGTCAAATAGGGCTGCAATTACTGCGGTCAGAATCGCACCGAGGATAAACCAAGTAATCAAGATCAAGAATGTTCCGAGGATCCAACGCCAGAGTTTCGGACGTTCATCCATCCTGCCCACCATCTCTTCCATGGGAGGGAAGGCTAACTCAATAAGTTGAGAAATCAATCAGATTGTTCAACTTTCAACTATTTCATTTTTGTCGTACCCTTGGCCTATGCCCGCAAAAAAGAGCCAAACTCGCTGGTTAAACCCACGCGAGATGAAGGCCTGGCGCTCTTACATAATCGCATCTCGTCGATTACTGGATGCCTTGGAATCAGATCTTGAGGGACATGATCTCTCGATGGCCGACTACGAGGTAATGGCTCAATTATCTGAAGCCCCCGGACGCCGGATGCGCATGAGCGAATTAGCCGAGGTTGCAATGATCTCCAAGTCTCGACTCTCCCACCGAATGAAGGTCATGGAGAAGGCTGGATGGATTAAGCGAGAAGAGTGTTCCGAGGATCGCCGCGGCTATTGGGCGGTAATGACCGAGAAGGGATGGAAGGCGATTGTTGCTGCCGCTCCAGATCATGTGGCCAGCGTTCGAAAGCGCTTTATCGACCAGCTCTCGGTTAAAGAGCAGGAGAGTCTGACTTCAACATTTGCCCAGCTAACAGAGGAATTGCGGAGCCAGTTCAAAAAAGAGGGAATCTAGGCAAAGAGAAAAGCCCGGCGCATATGCAGCCGGGCTTTTTCCGTAATACTCGGAGCTAAATTACTTAGCAGCCTTCTTCTTACGACGACGCTTTGGGGCAGCCTTTGCAGCAGCCTTCTTA
>DAIOSM010000043.1:0-6601 GCA_036752585.1 Candidatus Nanopelagicaceae bacterium | reverse complement strand
CATCGACGCGTTTTGCATAAGGTTGTTTCTTAAGTGACGGACGTTTTGAAGATTTTGAGCGTGAACGTCGCCGATTACGCTTCTTTTTACTACCTTCGCCGCCCGCACTTGGTGCCGGGGTCATGGGTGTAAGCCTACTCGGTAGCCTTACGCTCTAATGGAAACACCAGTATCAGCAGCGAGTGAAATAGCGATTTCTGCGCTCCGCGATAAAGCCCCACAGGCTTTAGAGCTTGCCACTCTATTTAAGAAGGGCGGATTCACCCTCGCGCTCGTAGGTGGATCAGTGCGCGACATACTTCTTAATCGTCTAGGTAATGATCTTGATTTCACTACAAACGCACGCCCAGATGAGATCAAGAAGATCATGAAGAGCTGGGCGGAAGATGTTTGGGAGATTGGCGCGAAGTTCGGAACTATCGGTGCAAAGCGCGATGAGTTGGTATTTGAGATAACCACATATAGAAGTGAAGTCTATGTTTCTGAATCACGAAAACCAGAAGTGAAATTTGGAGATTCGATCGAGGTCGATCTATATCGCCGCGACTTCACAGTTAATGCGATGGCGATTGAACTAACAACTGATTCACCAACATTTATCGATCCACATAATGGCGTGCGTGACCTATTGGTCAAAACGCTTAGGACTCCTGGTTCGCCAGAACTCTCATTTGGTGACGACCCACTTCGAATGCTGCGCGCTGCGCGCTTTGCTGCTCAACTTGGTTTTGCGATCGCTCCAGAAGTCTTAATGGCGATGAGTGAGATGTCGGGTCGACTAGAGATCATCTCAGCAGAGCGAATTCATGATGAGTTTGTAAAAATCATGATGTCACCTAGTCCACGGATCGGAATCACAACACTTGTAGATACTGGACTATGTGAGAAGTTCTTACCTGAGATTCCAAAGTTAAGGCTTGAGATCGACGAGCATCATCACCATAAAGATGTATACGAACACACACTTACCGTGGTGGAACAATCGATGGCGCTAGAGGAACGGCTTGGCGGTCCAAATCTGGTTATTCGTCTTGCAGCGCTGCTTCACGATATTGGGAAACCAAAGACCCGAGCTCTTATTCCAGGCGGTGGAGTCTCGTTCCATCATCACGAAGTTGTAGGAGCCCGGATGGCGAAGGAGCGGTTGAAGAAGCTCCGATTTGAGCATGAAATCGTTGAAGATGTCGCTCAACTCGTCTTCCTCCATCTGCGCTTCCATGGCTATGGCGGTGGTGAATGGACTGACTCGGCAGTTCGTAGATATGTCCGTGATGCCGGTGAACTTCTTACACATCTTCATGTCCTAACTCGCGCTGATTGCACAACTCGCAATAAGAAGAAGGCTGAAACTCTTGCGAATAATTACGATCATTTAGAGTCACGGATCGCTGCGTTGATGGAAGAAGAAGAGTTATTGAAGATCCGTCCTGATCTAGATGGCCATGCAATTATGGAGATCTTGGGAGTAAAGGCAGGACCTGTAGTCGGAAAGGCCTATGAATTTCTCCTTGAGCTAAGACTTGAGCATGGACCGCTGGGCACCGATCGCGCTAAAGAAGAACTTCTCAATTGGTGGAAGAAAAATCAGAGTTGAAATTGCGCTTTCGTAACGCAAGTGCTGCAAAGAGAATATAGCTGGCTGCGATAAGTGCGGGAAGAATAGAAGAGATACCACTCGCAGGAAGAATGAAGGCTGCGATAACAGCGCCGCTTACAATTCCAAAGTTGACCATCACATCGTAGACAGCAAAGACGCGACCACGATATTCATCTGCAATCTTTGATTGCACGAGTGCATCATTAGTCACCTTCACGCCTTGTCCAGCCATTCCCGCAAAGAATCCAGTCGCAACAAGTAGAAGTTCGTTCTGTTCCAAAGCTAGGAGGATTGGAAGGGTCGCGCTTGCAAATAGCGATAACCGGATCCATTTGTGGCGGCCGAATTTCGCTACTCCGAAGGGTGCAAGAATCGCACCAATTGTGATTCCAATGCCCGCAATCGTGATTGCAAATGCAAAGCCTGCTAGACCGCTCTCTGGATTACTTGGATCATTGAAGGTATTCCTATTTAGTAGTAGCGCCATCAAAGTAAGTGCGGTAAGTCCGCTTCGCTGGATAGCGGTCGCTGATATTCCAAGGAAACAATCACGGATCCGCTTCAAGAAGATAAAAGCAGCAACCATCTCTCGATAAGCCTGGGTGACGCTCTCTTTGCGCACTTCGTGAGCAAGAGGCCCGAGATCACCCTTCTTCAATAAGAGCGCTAACAATCCGGCGATGAAGAAGGTCAATGATGCGAGAGATATAAGAAATGCATCTGCTTGATCTGCGGTGACGCGACCCTCTAGAAGATTTCGGATTCCGATTCCGATACCACCGCCGAGTACCACCATAACTGTTCCACCGGTGACTGCGGTTGCATTTACTGAGACAAGAGTTGTTCTACCTTCAGCACCGGTTGTATCTAGAAGGAGTGGGAGACCAGCAGAAAGTCCGGCAAGGATTAAGCGATTAACTCCAAATGCGACCAGAACGAAGATAGTTAACTCGATTCCAGTCGCACCATTCCTAACCAATCCTGCGATGAAGATGAGAGTGAGTGCACGAAATAGGTTTGCGAAGAGGATGATCCGTTGGCGCGATATTCGATCCAAGATCGTCCCAACAAGAGGACCGATAAATGAATATGGAAGTAATACGACCGCAAATGCTGCAGCAGCTGATTTCGCATCTGGCTGGCGCTCTGGAGAGAATAAAACGAATGAAGCGAGAGCCGATTGAAAGATTCCATCAGTCAATTGACCGGTCCATCGGACAGCAAGGAGTTTACGAACCGCAGGAATCTTTATGGCGGCTGTGAATCTCACAATCAGTAAGCGTAGTTATCTTTTCCGATTTATCCTTCTCCTTATGTGGTCCAAGCGCGCATATGTCGATTTCGCCCTCAAGAAACGGGCGACGATCGCGAGTATCTACCGTGGACTCAACACGACATCCGATGCTTGTGATGCTGACCCTTACCTTAGGAGAGCAGCAAAGTTCCATGGTGAGCTGACCACTCGCGATTGCCCCATGTGCCGAAAAGATAAAGTCACAGAACTTCAATATGTCTTCGGTGATCAACTCGGCCAATACTCAGGCCGAATCAAGACCAATGATGAGTTAGATGAGATGCAGAGCGAATATGGAGAGTTCCGCGTCTATGTCGTCGAGGTTTGCTTAGGTTGCGGTTGGAATCACCTCACAGCTTCATATCTTTTAGGCGATGGCATAGAGCGTAAGCCGCCTCGCAAAGTTAAGACTCGGTAGCCTTCTTTCATGAATTGGTTGCGTGGTAGAGCCGCAAAGCTATTGATAAAGCTCGCCGCCTTCTTCGCAATCGCTGGCGGAACCGCTTTTGCAATTGCATACTTCACAACCGATATCCCAGATCCAAATGATTATGTGAACTCGCAAGCAACGATCATCCAATATTCAAATGGTGATGAGATTGGAAGAATCGGCGCCCAGAACCGGACCATCATCCCGCTGGCAAAGATTCCCTTGGATCTTCGCCAAGCAGTTCTTGCCGCGGAAGATAAGAACTTCTACTCCCAAGGCGCCTTCAATCCAATTGCAATATTAAGAGGTGCGATTAACACCGCTTTAGGAAGAGGGCTACAAGGTGGGTCCACTATCACCCAGCAATATGCCAAGACCGCTTTTCTAACTGCAGATCGAACTATCCAACGGAAGATCCGTGAGTTAATAATTGCTATCAAGCTAGAGAATCAATTAACAAAAGATGAGATCTTCGAAGATTATTTGAACACCATCTATTTTGGCCGAGGTGCTTATGGTGTTGAGACTGGCGCTCGCGTCTATTTCGGTAAGAGCGTCGACCAGATAAATGTCGCTCAAGCTGCGGTATTGGCTTCGATTCTTCGCTCCCCTGGTTTCTACGATCCAGATTTCCGTGAAGGTAATAAGGAGCGGTTGGAGAATCGTTACAAGTACACCTTGAACAACATGGTCGATGAAGGTTGGTTAGAGCGGGAAGAAGCTGATCGTTTGATGAAGAAACTTCCTACGATCCGGCCACGCTTATCAACTGGCCAACTTGCTGGAAATAAAGGTCATCTAGTCGAAGCGGTAAGAAAAGAATTGAACAACCTTGGATTTCCAGATGAAGAGTTGATGATCGGTGGCTTGGTTGTTCGCACCACTCTTGAGAAGGATGCCCAAGTCGCAGCTGAAGCGGCCGTATTTAGCCAGGCCCCAAAGGATGCCCCTGCAGACCTTCATATTGGAGTGATTTCGATCAGACCTGGCACCGGTGAAATCGTTGCGATGTATGGCGGTCGTGATTACCTGGAGCGGCAATTAAATGATGCCACCCAAGCGATTACCCAGGCCGGTTCTACCTTTAAACCATTTGCGCTAATTGCAGCCCTAGAACAGGGCATCTCACTTCAGACTATTTGGAATGGAAAGAGCCCGCTCATTTTTGATGATTTCATCGGACGACCATACGAAGTTTCAAATTATGGAAACAAATCATTTGGCGAGGTCTCTTTACTTGATGCAAGCGCTGATTCAGTTAATACGGTTTATGTACCTCTAGGAATTAAAGCTGGCGTAGAGCGGGTAATTGATGCAGCTCGTCGCGCTGGAATCCCAGAGAGCGTCGTTATGTTCCCTTCACCATCTGTAGTGCTTGGCGTTTCAAGTCCACGGGTAATCGATGTTGCTAACTCCTTTGCAACCTTTGCCGCCAATGGCGTGCGGGCAAAGCCGCTCTTGATAAAAGAGGTATTAGGGCCAAATAAAGGAGTTCTCTATCAATCTCGGATAGAGACCGAGCAGGTTTTCGACGAAGCAGTCATGGCAGATCTCAACTACGCACTTGCTGAAGTTGTTCGCTCCGGAACTGCTGCATCAGCGCTCCGTAACTTCGGTCGCCCAGCTGCTGGAAAGACTGGAACATCTCAACAGAACGCTTCAGCTTGGTTTACCGGATACACACCACAACTTGCGACATCAATCGCATTCTTTAGAGATGATGCAACCCAATCGCTAAATGGAATCGGTGGTCTAACTTCAGTAACTGGTGGAAGTTTCCCAGCGCGAATCTGGAACGCTTATATGAAAGCAGCGCTTAAGGGTCAGCCCAAACTAGATTTCCCAGCGCCAGCAAATATCGGTGGTACTGAGAGAGTTGCTATTCCGGATCCAATCCCAACAATCGCACCAGTTGATGCTGCTAGATGGTGCTCGACGGCTGATCTCGAAGGAACGATGAAAGACCTCAAGGAGTTCTGCACTAAAGCGTTGAAGAAATATGTATTTGCAACGCCTGATCCATCGCCCGCTCCATGATCCAAACTCAACTCTTCAAGTTCTCCATGCTTAGGGGCGCCCGATTAATAGTCATATTGGCCCTCCTCGCCTCAGCCCTATCGTTCGCTAAATTCCAACATTGTCGAAGCGCTGGTTGGGGCTCACCTGATGTCTATATCCATATGTGCTACTCAGACCTCTCAGCCCTCTACGGTGCGCGTGAGATAAATGTAGATCGATGGCCATATGAGTCACCGGATAACTCTGTTGAATATCCAGTTGTTACCGGAATAGTCATGTGGGCAACGGGCCAATTGATTAGCGATGAGAACGGTTACCGAGCCTACTTCGATATAAATGTCGCACTTCTGGCGCTTTTATTTATCGCCTCCGCTTGGTTGTTATGGCGGATAAAACCTGAGTTTGCACCTTTACTCTCATTCTCTCCAGCTGTAATCGGATCGCTTTACATAAATTGGGATCTCTGGGCCGTTGCTGCTGCGCTCCTTGCTATCTATCTCTTTAAGGAAGAACGCTTCGATTTTTCTGCTCTTGCCTTAGGTGTTGCAATCGCAACTAAGTTCTTCCCGGTTGTCTTATTGCTTCCCGCCATTCTCTATTTCAAGACTGATATCGCCAAGATGATTCGCTACATCGCTCTCACATCACTCTCTTGGGTCGCAATAAATCTTCCAGTAGCGCTAACTAACTTCGATGGTTGGTCTCGCTTCTACAAGATGAACTTAGATCGAAGTAGTGATCTTGGTTCGATCTGGTACGCACTTGAACTTAGGGATATAACTTTTGGTAATTCCACACTTCTCTCAATTTTGCTAGTACTACTAGCTTCTGTTGCAATCGCCAGCGTCGCTAATCAATCGAAGGTAACTCGATTCGAGACTTTCGCAATCATCTCTTTCTTAACTGTTGCTGCATTTGTGACTATAAGTAAGGTCTATTCACCTCAATATGTAATCTGGTTGACACCGCTTGCACTGATCGCGTTACGGCGAAAAGAAGACCGGAGCGCTTTTTGGATCTGGCAGGGCGGTGAAGCGCTCTATCACTTGGCGATCTGGCAGTACCTAGCGAGCTACACCGGAGCGAAATTTGGATTACCCGAGGGTTTATACGCACTGAGCATCTTTATCCGGGTCGCCACCCTCGCCTGGTTTGCCCGAGCCCTTATTCACAGCAGCCGGAGCACGGATTTCTCAATGTCAGAGAGCGGGGATAGTCTTAGCGCCCTTCATCAAAAGGCCCGTCCTATTTGATGAATCGC
>DAIOSM010000042.1:0-6631 GCA_036752585.1 Candidatus Nanopelagicaceae bacterium | reverse complement strand
GCGCTGAGATCAATAAGTGCTTCAGCTCTAGCCCGATGGCTGGACATGGAACTAGCCTAATCGGCAGCTAAGAAGGTTGCTTATCTGATGGAATGAAACGGTCTATCGCGACCACCAAAACGAGAATTGCGCCTCCCAGGAACATCCCGCCGAGAAGGTCTGTGAACCAATGGGTGTTTCTAATGAGTGAGGCCATACATACAGCAACGGTGATTACCCCAACTAACCAATAGAGTCGAAGCCCCTCAAAGGGATCTCTATGGGTGTAGCGGAAGATTATGTAGGCGAACAAACCCCAAGTCACTAGGGCGTTTGCAGTATGACCACTCGGATAAGCCATTCCACCGGTGAACATGCAGATATCGAAATCTTCGCGCGCTTTGCAGCGTCCGAATCCGATCTTCGCTGCACCTACGAAGAGGTTCAAAAAGAGTAACGAGAGAATTGAAAGATTGAGCGGTCGCCAGGATTTAAATCTTCTTCCAATTAGAATCGCAGCGATTATCAAAATAGCGGCAGTAACCCATCTAAGTCCAAGATCATCGATCCTTAGGATTAAGAATTCAGTGAAACCAGTTAGCTTTGGTCGATCGATATCGGCGATGAATTGATCCACTCGCCATAACAACCCTTCAAAGAGGACATCGAGCGTCACAAGCACGAACGCTATGAACAATCCAACTGACCATCGGAGCGCTACTGCCATTTCATGGCGCCGCACTTCCAGACGTTGATCAACAACGTCATCAAATCTTGCGATCATTCGACTGTTACCGACTTTGCTAGGTTCCTAGGTTGGTCCACATCATTTCCGCGAGCCACCGCCATTTCATAAGCGAAGACCTGGAGCGGAACTATAGAGAGAATCGGTTGAAGAATCTCCTCTGATTCTGGGATTCTTATCAATTCTGGGAGATCTAGCAAGTGGCTCTGGTCAGCGATTGCAATCACTCTAGCTCCACGCGCCCTTACTTCTTGGATATTGCTCCGCATCTTCTCAGCAATCTCACTCTTTGCTGGCGGGAGAATCGCGATGACTGGAGTTCCCTCCTCGATTAACGCGATTGGACCATGTTTCAACTCACCTCCGGCAAAACCTTCGGCATGCATATATGCGAGTTCTTTTAACTTTAACGCCCCTTCAAGGGCTGCTGGGAAACCTACATGGCGACCTAGAAATAGGACGGAGGTTGCATCTTTAAAACGGCGCGTCATCTCACGTAGCGGTTCTACAGTCTCAAGTATCTCTTCGATCTTGTTAGGTAGTTGCAAAAGACCATCAATCAGAGATTTGATTCGAATCGTGTCAATCGAACCTCGTTTGCTTGCAAGATATAGAGCGAGTAGATCTAGCGCAATTACTTGGGTTAATAGCGCTTTGGTAGAGGCGACTGCGATCTCTGGGCCAGCATGTGTGTAGAGAACGGCATCAGATTCGCGCGGAATAGTTGATCCCATGGTGTTACAAATAGAGAGCGTTTCTGCTCCAAGAGATTTAGCGTGGCGAAGCGCCATCAAGGTATCCATAGTCTCGCCAGATTGGGAGATCGTCACAACAAGAGTCTTCTTTGAGATTACCGGGTTTCGATATCTAAATTCAGATGCAAGCTCAACATCAACGGGGATCTTCGCCCACTCCTCTAGCGCATACTTACCAATCAAACCTGCGTGATATGCCGTGCCACAAGCAAGAATGAGGATTCGATCGAAATCTCCGCTGAGATTCTCTAACTCTTTAATTTCAATTGTGGAGGGAGTCGGAAAGCGCCCCAACAAGGTATCGGCTACCGCCTTAGGTTGTTCGTAGATCTCCTTAAGCATGAAATGCTCAAAGCCTCCACGTTCAGCCGCCTTTGCATCCCAAGTGATCTCATACTCTTTAGGAGTTACAGACTTTCCGCTGAGATCGGTTACTTCAATCTTCTCCGGAGTTACAACTACTACCTGGTCCTGTCCTAGTTCCAAAGCTCTCTTAGTGTGAGAGATGAATGCTGATACATCCGATGCAAGGAAATTCTCACCCTCTCCAACTCCTACTACTAAAGGAGAATTTCGACGAGCACCAACAATCAGATTTGGATTATCGGAATGTATCGCTAGGAGCGTGAATGAGCCGCGCAATCTCGCACAGACGCTTCGCATAGCGGCAGCAAGATCACCAGATGATTTGAACTCTTCACCGAGGAGATGTGCGACTGACTCAGTATCAGTCTCTGACTTAAATTTGTGTCCACGTCTCTCTAATTCAGCCTTTAACTCCTCGTAATTTTCGATGATTCCATTATGGATGACCGCTAACTTCCCGCTCTCATCGAGGTGGGGATGTGCATTTACATCAGTAGGACCACCATGAGTAGCCCACCGCGTATGTCCGATTCCACCGGTTGCACCTTCATGCCCACTGGTTAAAGCGCTCTCGAGATTGGCTAACTTTCCGGCTCTCTTCTCGACAACAAGTCTCTCTCCTTGCTTAGCAGCAAGGGCGACTCCAGCTGAGTCATAGCCACGATATTCGAGTCTTCTTAATCCTTCGATGACTCTAGATAGCGCTGGATTTGGACCGGTGTAACCAACGATCCCACACATTTGAGTGCTCCTTTACAGCGCGAGTTCTGATTTTACTAGCGCTGCCAGCGAAGAAGCGAATTGCTCGGCTTTTACATCTGAATCAGCTTCCACCATCACTCGAATCAATGGCTCGGTTCCAGATGCCCGAAGCAATACCCGCCCGCTATCTCCTAGTTCTCTCTCGATCTCAGCGACTCTTGACCTGACCACTTCATTTGAATTGAGTCTGGACTTATCTACGCCTTTTACATTTATCAAAACCTGTGGGTATCGATGCATGAAGCTAGCTAGTTCCTTAAGAGATTTCTTGCTAGTTGCTACTTCCGAGATGAGATGAAGCGCAGTCAGTATTCCATCACCTGTAGTGGCAAATCGGCGCATGATTACATGGCCGGATTGCTCGCCCCCCAATGAATGCCCCTCAGCGAGCATCTTCTCAAGAACATAGCGATCGCCAACTGGGGTCGCTACAAATCCGATCCCTTTCTTCTCCAAGGCTCGGATCAAACCTAAATTAGTCATGACTGTTCCAACTAGTTTCTTGGTTGGAAGTTCAGTGTGTTGAGCGAGGATCCCTAAGATGAAATCGCCATCAACAACGCTTCCTTCGTGATCGACCGCAAGGACTCGATCGGCATCACCATCATGCGCTATTCCTAGATCAGCTCCGACTTCTTTCACTTTCGCAATCAGATTCTCAAGATGCGTCGATCCACAATTCTGATTGATATTGGTTCCATTAGGTTTATCAGAGATTGCAATCACTTCGGCTCCCGCCCGTCGCAATACTTCAGGTGCGACGAAGGATGCAGCGCCATTCGCGCAATCAACGACAATCTTCAAACCATCAAATCTAGATCTGATTGTTCCTAGGAGGTGCTCGATGTATCTCTCTTTTGCGCTCTCATCTCTTGTGATCACGCCAGTATTGCCATTTGGAGACCAAGGCTTACCGAGTTGCACTTCGATCTGGGCTTCTACTGAATCTGCGAGTTTGCGACCATCGCGCGCGAAGAATTTGATTCCATTGTCAGTTGCGGGATTGTGCGATGCGCTGATCATCACTCCTAAGTCACAACCCAGCTCAGTGACGAGAAATGAGACTGCAGGAGTTGGGAGTATCCCTACTTGGATTACATCGACTCCGGATTGAGATAACCCTGTCGAAATAGCGCGCTCTAGATATGTACCTGATTCCCGCGAATCTTGAGCAATGATCGCCTTAGGTCGGTGACCGGCGAATTCACCGATATCGGTGAGAACGTGTGCTGCAGCGACAGCTAGATCGTGAGCGAGTTGCTCGGTTAAATCAACGCCAGCAACGCCTCGGACACCGTCTGTGCCGAATAGGGCCATGACCCAAACGCTAGAGGATTAGCGCTTGCTGTACTGGGAGCGCTTACGAGCTTTCTTTAGACCGTACTTCTTACGCTCGATTACGCGTGGATCGCGAGTTAGGAACTTCGCCTTCTTCAAAGCTGGGCGATTGGCATCAACATCAATTGCATTGAGCGCACGTGCAACGCCTAGACGGAGCGCGCCTGCTTGGCCGGAGATTCCGCCGCCATCGATACGAGCGATTACGTCGTACTTTCCTTCTGCGCCAACAGTGCGAAGTGGCTCAGAGATGGATTGTTGGTGAACCTTATTTGGGAAATACGCTTCAAGAGTCTTCTCATTGACTGTCCAGCGACCAGAACCTGGGACAAGACGAACACGAGCAACCGCTTCTTTACGACGACCAACGCCAGCGCCCGGAGCGATTACTGCGGCGCGGTTTGTTGCACCAGCAGGAGTGCTGGAGCTATATGCGGTTGTTGTCTCGTTCTCTGACATCATCATCCTTTACTTGCCCAACTTGGTTTGATCGACTTGTGTGAAAACATATGGAATCGGAGCTTGTGATCCATGTGGATGGTTAGGTCCGGCATAAACCTTTAGCTTGGAAGCCATCTGCTTACCGATTGAATTCTTAGGAAGCATTCCCTTGATTGCCTTCTCGACTGCGCGAGTTGGGAACTTCTCCATTAGGAGCGTGTAGTTACGCTCAGTTAGACCACCTGGATATTGGGAGTGCTGGTAGGCAACTTTCTCAGTCATCTTGCTTCCGGTAAGAACAACCTTCTCGGCATTGATGACGATTACGAAGTCGCCCATATCCATGTGTGGGGCGAAGGTCGCTTTATGCTTACCGCGAAGAAGCGTTGCGGCGTGACTTGCTAGACGTCCGAGTACAACATCCTGGGCATCGATGACATACCACTTACGCGCAACGTCGTTAGGGGTCGGAGTAAAGGTACGCACGGCGAACTCGCTTTCTTCTTACTTCTTTTATTGCTTCTTTATTTAGTCAGCTCCACGCATCAATTGAGGCTGCGGAGGCAGAAGGGGAAGGTTACCCGCCCCTCTCGGGAGGGTCAAAATCAGTGGCTCCATACGGGCTCAGGGCTCTCATAGACCTGGCCCTCGGCGCCGAAGATGAGAAATCGGGTGAATCCCCGAGCAAACCAACGATCGTGGGTGACCGCGATGACCGTCCCCTCATAAGAAGCTAACGCTCTCTCCAAAGCTTCGGCGCTAGCGAGATCCAAGTTATCGGTTGGCTCATCAAGCAAGAGCAGAGTATCGCCAGCTAATTCAAGTAGTAGAACTTGGAAGCGAGCTTGCTGTCCACCGGATAACGTTGAAAATAATTGTTCAGCTTGTTCGGCTAACTCATATCTACCAAGAACGCTCTTTGCAGCACCAAGTTGTAATGAGTTCTGTTCCCAGAGGATCTCTAAGAGGCTCTTTCCTTCAAACTCTGGATGTGCATGGGTTTGGGCAAAGAACCCAGGTATAACTCGCGCACCTAACTTGAAAGTACCGGTGTATCTAACGCTTTCGTCCCCAGATAATCTACGTAAGAAGTGAGATTTACCTGTTCCATTCTTTCCTAAGATCGCTACTCGATCTTGATAGTAAATCTCAAAATCAAATGGCTCAGTCAAATTCTCAAGTGTCAGCGACTCGCATGTAACGACTCGTTCACCAGTACGAGTGCTACGAAGATTAACTTTGACTTGCTGCTCAATCGGCGGAGGTGGCGGTGGGCCGATCTCTTCAAACTTACGAAGTCGCGTCTGCATCGCTCGATAACGTGATGCCATATCTGGAGAAGATGCAGCCTGCCATTGGAGTGTTAGTACCAACTCCTTCAAACGCTTATGTTCATCTTCCCAACGCTCTACAAGTTGGGCGAACTGAGCATTTCTTGCCTTTCGAGCCTCGTGATAAGTAGCGAAGCCTTCACCATGAATCCAGGTTGAATTTCCGTTTATACCCTGCTCCAGCGAAACAATCTTGTTAGCGGTTGCAGCTAGAAGTTCCCGATCGTGGCTAATAAAGAGAATTGTCTTCTTCGAGTTACGTATCTCCTCCTCAAGCCATCGCTTAGCCGGAACATCTAGGTAGTTATCCGGCTCATCCAAGATCAATACCTCATCGCTTCCTTTCAGAAGTGATTCAAGAACGAGCTTCTTCTGCTCGCCACCAGATAGAGAGTTCACCTCTCTATTTGCAACGCGATCAAAGGTCTTACCTAGCGCATTCGAGCATGCGATATCCCATAAGACCTCTTCGTCATAACCGCCAGCATCGCCCCAATCAGAGAGAGCTTGGGCATATGCCATCTGCTCTTTCTCAGCATCGTTTGCCGCAAGCGCTGCCTCAGCATCTTTGAGTTTCTGGGCAGCAGCCCGAATCTTCGGTGAAGAGACCGAGATGAGTAGATCCCTTACTGTCGATTGATCACGGATCGATCCGATGAACTGGCGCATGATTCCAAGGCCACCTGTGACAATGATCGTTCCGCTATCTGGTTCGAGATCTCCAGCAATCATCCGAAAGAGAGTTGTCTTTCCAGAACCATTTGGCCCGATCAGCGCAACCTTTGCACCATCTCCTACTCGGAACGAGACATCACTAAGCAATACGCGACCATCAGATAAGGCATACTCAACGCCGGTCACATTTATCTGGCCCAAAACTAACCCCTTCTTAGGCGAATAGTTGTTGAGCTCGC
>DAIOSM010000041.1:0-6751 GCA_036752585.1 Candidatus Nanopelagicaceae bacterium | reverse complement strand
GGAAAGACGCTCCGTCGTCTCGCCGGCGATGATCCCCAGGTAAATGAAGAGTGGAACTGCGATAAAGGTCGCTGGGCCTTTAAGTATGTGACTCAGAAAGATCGGATCACCACACCACTCGTTCGTGATGAGAGTGGTGAGCTAAGAGAGGCATCTTGGCCAGAAGCTTTACAGGCAGCTGCAGCTGGACTTGAAGCGAATAGAACTGCGGTCCTAGTTGGTGGTCGCGCTACCCTTGAAGATGCATATGGCTATGCAAAGTTTGCTCGCGTAGCACTTGGGACAAACGATATTGATTTCCGTGCTCGTGTCTCTAGCAAAGAAGAACGCGACTTCCTAGCTACTTATGTAGTCGGTAAGGAAGTAAATTACAAAGATCTAGATCGCGCTGATCATGTTCTTCTACTTGGTTTTGAACCAGAAGAAGAATCACCAATCGTCTTCTTGCGCTTATACAAACAAGTCCGCAAGCGTTCACTTTCCATAACCACAGTCGCTCCATTCGCTTCGCGTGGAAGTGAGAAGTTGAATGCGAAGTTAGTGAAGAGCGCAGCTGGAAATGAAGCGAGCGTCATCCCATCGATTACTGGATTGACTGCAAAATCAGTCATCTTGGTAGGCGAGCGGCTAGCAGAAGCAGTTGGCGGATTATCTGCTGCTGTCGCGCTAGCCCAATCATCTGGTGCGAAGTTGGCTTGGATTCCACGGCGCGCTGGTGAACGAGGCGCTCTAGAAGCTGGCGCAATCGGAAATCTCTTGCCTGGTGGCCGCCCAGTTAGCGATGCGAAGGCTCGTGTTGATATCCAGACCGCGTGGGGCGTTGATTCGCTCCCTTCGAGCGAAGGTCGCGACACCGAAGCGATTTTGAAGGCGCTTCATGATGGCGAGATCGAGTCACTCTTGATTGGTGGCGTTGATCCCCTTGATATCTCAGCTCATCTCCATGATGGCTTGAAGAAAGCATTTGTAGTCTCACTTGAGATCCGCAAGAGCGCAATCACCGATATTGCAAACGTAGTACTTCCAGTCGCCGCAGTCGTCGAGAAGAGCGGCACCTTCGT
Organism: Candidatus Nanopelagicaceae bacterium; assembly: GCA_036752585.1. Classification (GTDB taxonomy): domain Bacteria; phylum Actinomycetota; class Actinomycetes; order Nanopelagicales; family Nanopelagicaceae; genus MAG-120802. The sequence goes on along the minus strand of DAIOSM010000041.1, from coordinate 5,690 downwards.
GAATTGGGAAGGTCGTTCGCGATCATTCGATGTTGCAATCGCTGAAGCACTTACTCGAAGCGATGTACGCATTCTTTCAATCCTTGCCGATGAGATGGGAACACCGATAAATCTTCCAACAGTCTCAGCAGCTGCCAAAGAATTCAGCTCGCTTGGAAATTGGGAAGAGCGCGCGCCATTTACGCCTACCCCTGCTAAAGAGATTGCACATGCAAGCGGCGATGCACTTCTCTCTTCATGGCGCCTACTTCTCGATGCTGGATCATTACAAGATGGTGAAGCGAATCTTGCTGGAACGGCTCACCCATCGGTCGCAGTGATCTCAAGAGATCGAGCTGCAAAACTTGGTGTTAAGGATGGCGACCTGGTTCGCATCTCAACTTCAACTGGCTCAATAACTCTTCCCTGCGAGATCAGCGATATCGAGGAGAGTTCAATTTGGATTCCGCGTAACTCCGCAACGAGTAAGGCGATTGCAAGCCTTGGAGCCGTAAATGGACCAGTATCGGTGGTGAAGGCATGAGCGAATACGCATCGATACTTCTAGATGATCCAGTTTGGATGATCGTCGTCAAAGGCCTTTTGGTCTTCATACTCTGCGTTCTTCTTACTCTTGCTGCTGTCTATGGCGAGCGAAAGATCGTCGCTCGAATGCAGCTTCGCGTCGGCCCAAATAGAGCTGGCCCTGGTGGAATCCTCGTCAGCCTCGCTGATGGCGTTAAGTTGGCGCTTAAGGAAGACATAATTCCTAAGGCGGCTGATCGAGTCGTCTTTATCCTCGCTCCAGTTATCAGCGTCTCTACCTGCTTTTTAGCCTTCGCTGTTATTCCAATGACTGGCACGGTGATGTTCTTTGGTGAAGAGACGGTCATGCAACTCACCGATATCCCGGTTGGCGTCTTATATGTATTAGCCGCAACTTCAATTGGAGTCTACGGAATCGTCCTAGCGGGTTGGTCTTCTGGATCTACCTATCCACTTCTTGGTGGACTTCGCTCCAGCGCCCAAGTCATCTCTTATGAGATCGCGATGGGACTCTCTTTCGTCGCGGTATTTATGTATGCCGGTTCGATGTCGACTGGAGATATCGTCGAAGCGCAATCACAGTGGTGGAACGCAGTCGTGCTCTTCCCATCATTTGTCATCTACGTGATCTCAATGGTTGGCGAGACAAACCGCGCTCCCTTTGACCTTGCTGAAGCAGAAGGTGAGTTGGTCGGTGGATTCCATACCGAATACTCATCTCTGAAGTTCGCACTCTTCTTCTTGGCCGAGTACGTCAACATCATCGCTGTATCTGCTCTTGCCACAACTCTCTTCCTTGGTGGGCCATCAGCGCCACCAGGACTTGGCTTTACCGAGAGCTGGCTAGGTGGTTGGTTCACATTCATCTGGTTCTTACTAAAGGTTTTCCTATTCTTCTTCCTCTTTGTATGGCTCCGCGGAACGCTGCCAAGACTCCGTTATGACCAGTTCATGAAGTTCGGCTGGAAGGTCTTGATTCCAGTAAGCGTCGCATGGATCCTCGTTGTTGCAACTCTCCGTCTCTTGACCCAACAAGGCGCTTCACAATTCTTGATCGCTGCATTTACCGGCGGAGTAGTTCTTGCAGTTCTGATTGCAACTTCACTCTATGAATCAAGTAAGAAGAGAGCGGAAGAAGCAGCTCGATACGTTCCAGAGATGCCAGCTCCGAAGTTCCCAGTTCCAGCGCTACCAACAACTTCAAATAGAGCAAAGAATGAGGAGGTCGAATAATGAGCGATTTCGAACTTCAACCGAAGCGTTCTGATGCGATTGAGAAGGCTGCTAGCGAGAGCGTTCCAGTCACCGGCCAAGAAGCCTCGCCATTCTTCAAGCAGCTAAAGGGTTTCTGGGTCACCTTCTCGACCATGTTCAAGAAGCCACTAGTTGTTGAGTATCCAGAGGTCAAAGTTGAAACCCAGCCGCGCTTTCATGGTCGCCACCAACTAAATCGCTATGAAGATGGTTTAGAGAAGTGCATTGGATGCGAGCTATGTGCTTGGGCATGTCCTGCTGATGCGATCTATGTAGAGGGCGAGAACAACACTGAAGAGAATCGCCTATCACCAGGTGAACGTCATGCCAAGGTCTATCAGATCAACTATCTCCGTTGTATTTTCTGTGGGCTCTGCATCGAAGCTTGCCCAACCCGCGCACTTACGATGACAAATGAATATGAGATCGCTGACGACAAGCGCGAGAAGTTGATCTGGGAGAAAGAGGATCTTCTTGCACCACTCCGTGCTGGAATGTTGATGCCACCTCACCCGATGTATCCAGGCGCTGATCACCACACTTATTACCGTGGCGAGATCAAGGAATCTCACCCATCACAAGAGGTGGCTAAGTGACCGGTGAAGTAATCCTCTTCTGGACGCTCGCACCACTTACTGTTCTTGCGGCGCTGGGAATGCTTCTAGTTAAGAAGGCTGTGCATTCTGCGATCCTGCTTGCCTTTGTGATGATTGCGCTTGCGGTCTTCTATTTGATTCAAGATGCTCCGTTCCTTGGCGTCGTCCAGATAGTCGTTTACACCGGCGCGGTCATGATGCTCTTCTTATTCATCTTGATGTTGGTTGGCGTCGACTCATCAGATTCATTAGTTGAGAACATCAAGGGCCTTCGTGGCGTTGCGATCTTCACCTCGCTTGCATTTGCTGCAGCCCTAACCTCCTTGATTGCGCGTGCAACGACAGGAAGAGAACCGGTTGGATTAGAGGTCGCTAATGGTGAGGGCAATGTCCAAGGCTTGGCTGGGCTCATCTTCGGAACTTATGTCTGGGCCTTTGAGATCATCTCAGCGCTCTTGATTACCGCTGCTCTGGGAGCGATGGTTCTAGCCCACACACAGAAATCTCCAGAAGCTCGCCTCTCCCAGCGGGTTCGTGCGACCGCTCGATTCCGCGGAGAGTCGATCGGAACTGCAGCGGGACTTCCTGGCTCAGGTGTCTTTGCACGTCATAACGCAGTAGATGTTCCTGCGCTTCTTCCAGATGGGACTCCATCAGATCTTTCGATCTCTAACCTCATCGCACAGCGCGGAGATGTTCAAGAGACCAAGCGCTATTCACTCGAAGGCCTGCCAAAGTTAGATGGCGAGGATAAGAAGTGAATCCAACTAACTACCTTTATCTTTCAGCGCTGCTCTTCTCGATTGGCGCTGTCGGCGTGATTATCCGCCGCAATGCGATTGTCGTCTTCATGTGCATCGAGTTGATGCTTAATGCTGCAAACCTTGCTTTCGTAACTTTCGCCCGGATGAATGGAAATCTCGAGGGGCAGGTCATCGCATTCTTCACGATGGTCGTTGCCGCTTGTGAGGTTGTGGTCGGTCTTGCAATCATCGTCTCCATCTATCGCTCCCGTCGATCCGCATCAGTTGATGATGCAAGTCTGTTGAGTCGCTGATGACATCATCGAATCTGGTCTACTTCATCGCGCTGCCGCTCTTTAGCTCAGCCCTATTGATGCTCCTTGGTCGCAAGGCCGATAAGTGGGGCCATGTATTTGCAACTCTAATCTCGGCGAGCACTTTCTTTATCGGCGTATCCGAGTTCCTCGCGATGCGCGATCGCGCTGTTGAGATGCGCGCTGTGACTCAGAAACTCTTCACTTGGATCTCGGTCGGCGACTTCCAGGTTGATGCGGCGTTATTGCTTGATCAGCTCTCGATCTCCTTCGTCTTATTGATCACCGGAGTTGGAACTCTGATTCATATCTATTCGATCGCCTATATGTCCCATGATCGCGATCGTCGTAGATTCTTCGCCTACTTAAACCTCTTCATCGCCTCGATGCTCCTTTTGGTGCTCGGCGACTCCTACCTAAATCTCTATGTGGGCTGGGAAGGCGTGGGCCTTGCTTCATACCTATTGATCGGCTTCTGGAACCAGAAACCCGAGTACGCGACGGCTGCTAAGAAGGCCTTTGTAATGAATCGCGTAGGTGATTTCGGCCTTTCGATAGCGATCATGATCGCCTTTGCCACCTTTGGAAGCGTCTCTTTCAGTGGAATCGAAGAGAAGGTTGGCGGGGCGAGTGAGACCGCACTTACCGCAATGGGACTCATGTTGTTACTTGCAGCTGTTGGAAAGTCCGCACAGTTCCCACTTCAAGCATGGCTCGGCGATGCGATGGCAGGCCCAACTCCAGTCTCTGCCCTCATTCACGCAGCGACAATGGTCACGGCTGGCGTATACCTAATCACTCGCTCAAACTTTGTATTCGATGCAGCGCCAACTGCACAGCTCGCAGTAGTGATCATCGGCGTCATCACTCTTCTATTTGGTGCAATCATCGGAATGGCGAAAGATGACATCAAGAAAGCGCTTGCGGCTTCTACGATGTCCCAGATTGGTTACATGATCCTTGCAACTGGATTCGGTCCTGCTGGTTACGCCTTCGCGATCATGCACCTCCTAACTCACGGATTCTTCAAAGCCGGAATGTTCTTAGGCGCTGGTTCGGTGATGCATGGAATGAATGATGAAGTGAATATGCGTCGCTACGGTGGATTAGCAAGATATATGCCGATAACTGCGATCACATTTGGACTTGGATATCTAGCGATTATCGGTGTGCCACCATTTGCCGGCTTCTACTCGAAAGACAAGATCATCGAAACAGCATTTAATGCTGGAGGTGTTCAGGGAATCATCTTTGGTGGAGCTGCGCTACTTGGAGCAATCATCACCGCGTTCTACATGACTCGCGTTATGTTATTGACCTTCTTCGGCAATAAGCGTTGGGCTGATGACGCTCATCCACATGAATCCCCATTCTTGATGTGGGCTCCGATGGCAGTTCTAGCCGTTGGTTCGGTCGCCTCCGGATACCTTCTATATAGCGGAAAAGCCTTCGTTACTTGGCTAGCTCCAGTTGTAGATAAACATAAGCACGAGCATGTTGAATTCTTGCCGCCGATTGTCGTTTCGATACTCGCGGTGACTGCGGTGATTATCGGCGTATCGATTGCGCTCCTTAAATATCGCGGCGAACAAGCTGACGTTGCCCCAAGTGATGTAAGCATCTTTACTCGCGCTGCCCGTAGAGATTTGCTTCAAGATGATGCAAATGAGTTTATGTTTATGCGCCCTGGTCAGAAGCTGACCCAAGCGTTACTCGCTACCGATGAGAAGGTAATCGATGGCGCTGTTCGTGGAGTCGGGGCGACGATGCTTGGTAGTGCGCGTGGCATGCGCAAACTTCAGAGCGGATATGTCCGTAACTACGCCCTTCTAATTCTCATCGGAGCGATGTTGATTCTCGCAACAATCTGGGTGGTGACGCTATGACGTTAACAATTGTTGGCGCTCTGCCTCTTCTTGGTGCGCTTCTCATCGCACTTATCGGTAACTCTCAGAAGGAGAACATCAAGCGGATCGCTCTCCTTACCTCCATCCTTACCTTTGCTGCCACAGTCCTCGTGGCGATTAATTTCGAAATCAATCGTCCAGGATTCCAGTTCGTCGAGAAGTATTCCTGGATTCCTTCTCTTGGGGTCAATTTCCAAGTTGGGGTCGATGGCATCTCGCTTATCTTGATTCTGCTCTCAACGATTCTTGTCCCGGTTGTAATCCTCGCTGGATGGAATGAGTCAGAGGGTGGACGCTTCAGCGTAAAGACCTTCTACATCTTGATGCTCGTTCTTGAGACGATGATGATCG
>DAIOSM010000040.1:4436-7363 GCA_036752585.1 Candidatus Nanopelagicaceae bacterium | reverse complement strand
GAGAAACGGGGCGCCGTAGCGGCCCGCCCCCTTACTTCTAGATGGGTCTTAGGCTTTGCCTAAAATGCGATTGACCGTGGTGCCGCACACAGGGCACTTGCCCTTCGCCATACGACGACCAGAGTCAGAAACGTTCACAATTCCTTCGAACTGACGCTTCTCCTTGCACTTAACGCAGTAGGCCTCACCCTTATATGTTTCAGCCATTTTTTCCTCCGATCCTCACAGGTTCTTCTGCCTGCGAATACGCTCACCATACCCCCGAGCCACGCTCAAACCCTCGCAATTCACGCTCAGCGGGGGCGTTTCCTTGCGGAAAATCGAGGTCAAGCAGGCTCAAATGGCAGTTTTGACCGATTTGCCCCTCTTTAGGGTCGACTACCCACGGGTGCCGGCTTCGTAACCCTCAAGGTAGGCGTTGGCGAGATCGCTCCGCTCAAATCTAGCGAGAAGGCGTTCAAAGTCAGGACCGTGGTCATCGACCTCCAGGTGGATCAATTCATGCACGAGTAGATAATCAACAACATAATCAGGAGCGCCATTGAGGCGGTCTGAGATTCGAATAGTTCGGTCGAGCGTTGTGCAGGAGCCCCAGCGCTCATTCATGCTCCGCCAGACCACGCTCACAGGCTTAACGCGAAAGTCGGGGAGATATTCGGATAGGAGTTCGATTGCGCGTGCGTAGAGAGCCTCATCGCTCATCTTCTCTCGCGCCTCCCTCAAGAGAATCTTCTCGACCATCTCTGGTATGACCTCTTGAATCTTCGAATTAGATAGTCGGGCAGGTACTTGTATGACTATCGCGCCATGCTCACGGTAGGCGCTAATCGATCTGCGACGCCTTGAGCTCTTGATGACTCGGACCTCGGCCCCACCTGCGATTTCTGTAGGGGGGATTCGAACTTCGCTAGTTGATTTTGAGGCTTGGGCGCGCACGGCGGGGAGGTTAGCCTCGAAGATCTCTTCTTGAATGAAGTTATCCACACAACCACCTCACCGTCAGGTACACCCTCAGGAAAAGAGTACGAGAGCTTGGCCTTAAATACTCGTGACTTGTAGAGCCTAACTCAGCGATGATTCAAAGTTTGGGAATTGGCCATACCCGATTCAACCAAGCCTTGATTAGCTAGATGAATTTCTCGAGTGGGGAGTTGCCTTCATGCTTGAAGATGTCGTACTTTGCGCGCACGAAGTCCTCGGATAACCGTTCAGTATCTGCAAGGGGAAGGCAGATACCGAATTGTGCGCCCGGGGACTTCGCTTTTTCTTAGGGCCTATGGGTTAGCTAAATCAGGCCCGATAGATCATCGGGAACAGTCCGACTCTTCAGGAAACCTTCAGCATCTTGCAACTGATCGCCTCTTGGGAGGAGAAATGACTCGTCCCAGATCTCATCTCGACTCTTTATATCTTTCAACTCAACAACCTTCTCCCAGAAGGAAATGGCCTCTCTAGTGCGTCGAGGTGAAACCTCAAGTCCAACCAGAGTTGCGAATAATTCTTGCGTGGGTGACTTTGTTGCGCGTCTGCGTTGTTGTGTCTCGCGAAGTTGAATGAGCGAGGGAAGTCGATTTGCTGCTGCCATAGTCACGACGGCATCTATCCATCCGTCGATCAAAGCAAGTACAGTCTCAAGATTTTCTAGCGCGGCTTTCTGTGTTGGAGTCTCCTCTGGTGTGAACATTCCACCGGAGAGTGCGAGCGTTAGTGAATCGGGATTTGCTGGGTCGAGATCACCCGCGCTCATTGCTTCTTGCGCCTGCTCTGTAATGGCCGTGATATCCACACGGATTCCTTTTCCATAAGAAGCGATTGCGTTTTTGATGTAATCACGTAGCCAAGGCGCACTCACGAATAGCCGTGCTGCAGCTAGCTCTCTAAGCGCAAGATAGATCCGTACCTCATTCTCATCGATGCCAAGGCCGGATCCCCAATTCTGAACATTCTGGGGTATCAAAGCTGGACGAATCTCTTTCGCTAGCGGAAGAGCGACATCGTTTGAGCCAGTAACGGTTGTTGAGAGATTTCCAATCGTCTGTCCGAGTTGGGTGCTGATGAGCGAGCTCATGAATGTTCCCATGATTGTTGCCAAAAGTGATTGCGGAATCTGCATGCCCGATAGGTTCATGCCCGGTAAATTGAATCCGGGTAAATTGAATCCGGGCACTCCTTCACCTAGATCATTTAACGAGATTCCATTTTCACCTAGATTCTCTTTCAACATCCCGGACATCGCATCGCTCATCCCTTCAACAAGCGGGCGTGCTATCTCTTCCCAACCAGCAAGAGTTGAGTCGATCCACTCTCGTCTACTTAAAGCGCAGTTATCGCTAAGGGGTAGTGGCGGGAACACCGTTGCCTCGTTTAGCCAGAGATCAGCGATATTCATCGCTTCTTGAGTTGCCGTGAGATCAGCTACGGAGACTGGTAGATCACCGTGGGCTGAAAGGAACTTCTTTGAGATATCGCGGATCATTTCGCGAGAGAGGGCTGCGGGTGACTTCTGGCCCGAGAGGGCTGACATGAGGCCTTGGAGATTGAGACCCATCGATGAGAATTGTTGGAAGATATCGCCAAAATTCCCAAAGGGATTGGTATTTGGATTCTTATCCCTGGAATTATCTTGTGAATCATTATTGGAATCACTATTGGAATCGTTTGGGTCATCTGGCGGTGTAAATCCGAAGCCAGCCATGGGATTCCTTCCTCTTCAATTCTCTAGCTCACCAGTATTGGCGATTCTCACCAGAATTGGGGGACTGGTGAGTATTGCAGGGTTAAACCACGAAGATATCGAAATTCTTCCCGTGAAGCGCAATGCCTCTCGCTGACCTAGGCTTAGGACATGCTTAGTTTTCTCGGGATTCTTCTAGGGAGTCCGCTCATTGGGCTAACGCTGTTGATCCAGGGAGCGGAAGCACAGGCGC
>DAIOSM010000040.1:0-4336 GCA_036752585.1 Candidatus Nanopelagicaceae bacterium | reverse complement strand
GGGAGTCCGCTCATTGGGCTAACGCTGTTGATCCAGGGAGCGGAAGCACAGGCGCCGGTCTCAGCGCTCGTATGGTGGATCATCCCAATCACCGCATTGGTAGGTGGACTTGGTTACGCCTATTGGGTCACACGATTGAAGAGCAAATATGACAACCAGACAGAGAGATCTGTCGGTCGATTCAGAAAGTTCCAACAATCTTTTGATCAAGACGCAAGTGATGAGAGATCAAAGGACCGGTAAGAGGGAAGATGTTCAATTCAATCTCTCCACTTCGCTATAGGTGGTCCTTCCCGGCAAAACTATTTTTCTTCATTTTGACTATCGCCACCCTCGCCGCACCCATTCCATATGTGTTCTTCAAGCCGGGCGTTCCAGATAATGTAACTGGAAGACTCATCGAGATAAACGATGTTGAGAGCTATAAAGCAAATGGCAAGTTATATATAACTTCAATACTTGTCACAAACCCGAGCTCGCCTGTATTTGGCGCAGAAACTCTCTACAACTGGGCAGTCGGACCACATGTAGTGCTGCCGAGAGAGGTGGTTTATCCGCCCGCAGTTGAAGGAGAAGTGATTGAGCGAGATTCTCGAGCTGAGATGGCGGGCTCGAAAGTGACGGCAACCGCTGCAGCTCTTAGCTATCTGGGCTATGCAATCGAGGAGATCTACTTTGTAAGCCGAGTCCGAGATTACTCGGATGCAAAAGGAAAGCTTGAACCGGGCGATCGCATCCTCATTGTCGATGGCGACACCATCAATGAGATTGAAGAGATCAGAAGCGCTTACTCTGATAAGAAGATCGGTGATGTGATCGAAATTGAGGTAGAGCGCGAGATAAATGGAGAGATTCGCAGATCGGTGGAGCAGATTCGTTTGGTTTCAAATCAGGAACCGGGCGCAGATCCTGAGCGACCTGCAATTGGAATTCTCGTTGGAACTACTGCCAGGTTCCCTGTCGATATCGATTTCAACATCCGCGGCGTTGGGGGACCGAGCGCTGGGTTGATCTTTGCTGTTGGAGTTGTAGAGAAGATGACACCTGAGGATTTGCTTAGAGGTCGCAAGGTCGCAGGAACTGGGTCGATAACTCCAGATGGTCGAGTAGGAGCTATCGGAGGAGTTGAAGAGAAGATGATTGGAGCATCTCGAAAAGGCGCAACCATCTTTTTAGCGCCTCGAGAGAATTGCCCCGATATAAAGCACATCCCAGAGGGTTTAAAAGTAATCCCGGTCTCAACATTAAGCGAGGCGATCGCCGCGCTGCGAGCTCCGGATGACTTCAGATTTCCTACCTGCTAACTCTTGGATAACCTCGCCCCATGGCATTCGGCGATAATCCAGATAATCCCTTCCGTAATTTGAACTTCCCAAGACGAAATCCTGGTGAGCGAAGAAAGATCGGCGCACTTCCGCTGACAGTCATCATCCTCACAGCGATCGCAGTCATCCTTGTCTCTCTGAGTGGTTTCTATGTCGACTATCTCTGGTTCCGCTCTGTCGAGTACAGCGATGTCTGGACAAAGTTGCTCACAACGCGAGCAGCGCTCTTTCTCATTTTTGGTTTATTGACCTCACTGATTATCGTCACCAACATCATCGTCGCCTACAAGCGTCGACCAATTTATGTTCCACTCACTGTCGAAGCGGATAATCTCGAGCGCTACCGTGCACAGATTGAGCCGATCAAGCGCGCGGCAATAATCGGTATTGCTCTAGCGATCTTCTACTTCGCTGGAACTGCAGGAGCGCGCTTCTGGGAAGCATGGATGCTCTATCGAAACGCGACTCCATTCGGCGTTAACGATCCACAATTCGGTCGCGATGTCTCCTTCTTCATGTTCACCTTGCCTTTCTGGCAATCGCTTGTCGGCTGGGGAATTTCCACGCTGATATTGGCGACCATCGCTGCTGGCGTAGTGCATTACATCTACGGCGGAATCCGCCCACAGGTCCGCGATGATCGCACTACCGTTACCGCACGTGTGCAGATCTCAATTCTCTTGGGATTGATTGTTGCGTTAAAGGCTGTTGCTTACTGGTTCGATCGTTTTGCACTCGCGACCTCAGATGAGGGAATCATCACCGGTCTCACCTATACCGATGTGAATGCAGTACTACCTGCGAAATCGATCCTCGCGGGAATTGCAGTTATCTGTTCACTTCTCTTCTTCGCGAACATCTTCCGACGTTCTTGGGTGCTACCGGCTGCCGGAACCGCTCTTCTTGGACTCTCCTCATTCTTGATCGCCGGCGTCTATCCCGCGCTGATTCAACAATTCCAAGTGAAGCCGACAGAATCCTCAAAGGAAGCCCCATTCATCCAGCGCAATATCGAAGCTACTCGAGTTGCATATGGATTAGACCAGGTAGAAATCCGCGATTATCAAGCAACTTTGGACACAAGCGCTGGTCAGCTTGCTGATGATCAATCAACCATCGCGAATATCCGCTTAATGGATCCAAATGTCCTCTCCTCGACATTCCGTCAGCTACAGCAGATCCGCCCTTACTACGCATTCAATGAGTCACTCGATATCGATCGCTACAAGATTGATGGCCAGACCCGCGACATGGTGGTTGCGGTCCGCGAATTGAACATCGAAGGTAATCCGAATCGAAACTGGATTAATGATCACCTTGTCTATACCCATGGCTTCGGATTTGTCGGAGCTTATGGAAATGCCCAAGATGTAGATGGAAAGCCAGTCTTCTCTAGCGGAGATATCCCATCAAAGGGTGTTCTTGGCGATTACCAGCCACGCATCTACTTCGGTGAGAACAACCCGGAGTATTCGATCGTCGGCGCACCAAAGGGCGGCGAGCCAGTCGAATTCGACTACCCAGATGATGGCTCTCCAAACGGCCAGAAGCTCTACACCTACACAGGTGCCGGCGGCGTCCCGATGGGTTCACTCTTCTCAAGATTGCTCTTTGCAATCCATTACCAAGAGCAACGGATTCTCTTAACTGATCTAATCAATGCCGATTCCCGCATCATCTTCAATCGTGTTCCAAGAGAGCGCGTTGCGAAGGTTGCTCCATGGTTGAAGATCGATGGCGATCCATATCCTGCGATCGTCGATAACCGAATTGTCTGGATGATTGATGGCTATACAACTAGCTCCGGTTATCCATATTCAAGAGTTGTCGATATCTCTGGCGCAACAACTGATGCCTTGAATATCAACAACAATCCACTTACTGCGGTCCCGAACTCGACAATCAACTACATCCGTAACTCGGTAAAGGCGACAGTCGATGCCTATGACGGCACGGTCACGCTCTATGCATGGGACGAAAAGGACCCTGTCCTACAGACTTGGATGAAGGCATTCCCTGGCGTTGTTAAGCCGAAGTCTGAGATGAGCGATGCTTTGATCTCGCACGTTAGATATCCGGAAGATATCTTCCGCGTACAACGCGATGTTCTAGCGCTCTATCACGTGAAGAATGCAAACGCTTTCTACGGTGGCCAGGACTTCTGGCGCGTACCTCGCGATCCTTCAACGCTCGGTGCAAATGCAGGAGCCCAGCCTCCGTACTACTACACCTTGCAATTACCAGGTGAGAAAGATGCATCCTTCTCACTCACAACTCCATTCGTTCCGCGAGGTGGTCGAGAGAATCTAACTGCCTTCGCAGTCGTGAACTCTGACCCAGGTGAGAACTATGGAAAATTCACTGTTCTGCAATTGCAACGCTCAACGAATATCGCAGGTCCATCACAAGTAGCCTCTAACTTCGAGGCGAATCCGACTGTGGCGCTATCGCTTTCACTACTTCGTCAGGGTGGTTCTGATGTAGTCCTTGGAAACTTGTTGACGCTACCGGTAGGTGGTGGACTTCTATATGTTCAGCCGGTCTATGTTCGCGCAACAGCGAATGCAGCTGCATATCCGTTACTGCAGAAGGTATTGGTCGCATTTGGTGAGAAGATCGGATTCGACGACACTCTAAGTGGCGCGTTAAATCAAGTATTCGGCGGTGACAGCGGAACTGCGGCGCCATCGCGTCCTTCGACTGGTGGCTCTGGTGACCAAACGCCAGCGCAAGAAGATCTCGCACAAGCTCTTGCGAGTGCGCAACGTGCACTAGCTGATGCTCAAGCAGCGCTATCACGCGGTGATTTCACAGCGTATGGCCAGGCTCAAGATCGTCTCAAGGCAGCAATCGAAGCGGCGGTCGCAGCGCAGAATCGTTAACTCTTCAGAACCAATTGCAGTAGAAATACTGTGAGGATTTTGGAGTTTGCTTACTTGCCCCTAAAGTTAGGGGCACCGACGCGGGGTGGAGCAGCTCGGTAGCTCGCTGGGCTCATAACCCAGAGGTCG
>DAIOSM010000039.1:4186-7437 GCA_036752585.1 Candidatus Nanopelagicaceae bacterium | reverse complement strand
AATGAGAAATTAGAAAAGTTCTCAAAGAATCAGGGCTCGGGAAACCGGGCCCTGATTTTTTTCTAGTACCTACTAAACCTAGAACTCGCTTTAACTAGAACTCATCATCGCGTTGCAAAGTTGCCCATAGACCGTATTCATGAAGTCGCTGAACATCGCGCTCCATCTCTTCTCTAGTTCCCGAGGAAACAGTTGCACGCCCCTCGTTGTGGACCTTAAGCATCAACTCTGTTGCCTTCTCTTTTGAATAACCGAAGATCACCATAAACACATGGGTTACATAGGTCATCAGATTTACTGGGTCATCCCACACAACACAGACCCATGGGCGATCTGCCTTTAGATTTAATTCACTCTCTGATTCAGTGAGCGTTCCGATAGCGACCAATGATTAATCACCAGAGCCTTAGTTATTCAAGCCTGAGTTATTCGAACCCGAACCGTTTGCCCCCGAGTCATCCGGACCTTTACGTAGCCCGGAATAGATCTCTTTACAGGTTGGACAGATTGGAAACTTCTTCGGATCACGATTTGGAATCCATCGCTTTCCGCAGAGCGCAGTAACTGGTTTTCCGCTGACGGCAGATTCGACGATCTTCTCCTTTTTCACATAGTGAGCGAATCGCTCGTGGTCGCCCGAATCCAATTCATCTTTAGTCTTTTCATCGAGGATGGTGTCGCCCTCGAGATCTACCTGGGTGCCGCTCTCTTCGATTACGCCGCCACGGCGCGTGAATAAACCCATCCTGTGGCTAGTTCCCGAACTTATTCTTGGGCTCAATCTGGAGCTCATTCCGGTACTCATTGCTAAATCATAAGGCTCAAGCCAAAACCCAGACTAGACCGGCAGCCGCAGTAGGCCCATAACTACACTAGACCGATGACCGGCCATCAAGATGGTTTCCTTAAAGATCTCCGCCGCACCGAGGATCTATCGCGCTCCGATGTTGAGCTGATCTTGAGCACCGCAGCAGATTTCGCAGAGAATCCCTTAAAGTCTTCTAGCGCGTTGGCACATAAATCGGTGGCGATCTATATGACAAAGCCTTCAACTCGAACACGCCTTGCCTCCGAGACCGCTGTCGCACACTTGGGCGGAACTCCGATTTTCTTGCGCGGAGATGAATTGCAGATGGGTCGCGGAGAGACGATTGAAGATACCGCACGAATTGTTAGCCAGTTCTGTTCTGCGCTGATCATTCGCACCTATGCCCAGAGCGATGTTGATCAACTTGGAGCGCACGCTTCGATTCCAGTCATCAACGCATTAACTGATGTCGATCACCCAACACAATTACTCGCTGATTGGATGGTGATTCGCGAGAAGTTTGGTAGAGATGTCTCAGGTCGAAAGTTTGTCTATGTGGGCGATGGAAATAATGTCGCAAACTCCTGGTTATTGATGGGTGCGATTATGGGCGCACATGTCGTAGCGGCCACGCCATCAGGAAAATTTGCTGTCTCAAGTGAGGTGATTTCTAAAGCAGAATCAATTGCAAAGTTAAGTGGTGGAAAAGTCGAGACCACCAATGATGTAAGGGCTGCAGCCGATGGGGCTTCCGTCATCTATACCGATGTTTGGATGTCGATGGGCGATTCAGAGAGTGAGCGAGCTGAGAAGTTCAAAGCTCTCTCTCCTTTCGCAGTAGATGAAAAACTGATGGCTCTTACCGCTAAGGACTCGATCTTCATGCATTGTTTGCCTGCGCACCGCGGCGAAGAGGTTGCTGCTTCGGTAATCGATGGCGAGAGGTCTGTCGTCTGGCGAGAGGCCTTCCACCGAAGAACGACGATTCAAGCTCTTCTCTATCTGTTGACTCGTGGCGAGTTAAAGGGAAACTAGGCCACTAATGAAGATTCACGTTCCCAAGGAGAGCCGCGCTGGAGAGAAGCGGGTAGCGCTCGTCCCAGATGTGTTATCAAAGCTAACCAGAGCAGGTTTTGAGCTCACCATCGAGAGCGGGGCAGGGCTTAGTGCCGGTGCGGGCGATAAAGATTTCTCCAATGCTGGTGCGAAAGTAGTAAGCGGTTCTGAAGCGAACTCATCCCTTGCATCTGCGGATGTCGTGCTCTCGGTTCAACCGCTCACAGTTGAACAGTTCAAGTTATTGAAGCGGGGAGCGATAACTATCTCCTTCTTATCCCCTACTGGCGCTGTAGATAACATCGATGCAGCAGCAAGTTCTGGCGCGACCGCCTTCTCGCTCGAATTAGTTCCAAGAATCTCACGTGCACAATCGATGGACGCATTAACCTCTCAGGCGCTCTGCGCTGGATATCGAGCTGCGTTAGTTGCAGCAGAACTCTCTCCTAGATTCTTCCCGCTACTTATGACCGCCGCAGGAACTGTTACTCCAGCTAACGTTCTTGTCCTTGGTGCGGGAGTTGCCGGATTGCAAGCGATTGCAACTGCGCGCCGACTCGGTGCAGTTGTTTCTGCATACGATGTCCGTCCATCCTCTGCCGATGAGGTCCGCTCGATGGGCGCTACTTTCGTAGATCTCGAACTTGAAGCGATTGAAGGTGCGGGAGGTTATGCGCGCGAGATGAGTGAGGAGCGCGCCGCAAAACAGCGTGAACTTCTAACTCCATTCATCACGAAATCCCATGTCTTGATTACTACTGCTGCCGTACCCGGAAAGCCAGCCCCACGTCTTGTGACAAAAGAGATGTACGGAGCGATGGTTGAAGGTTCTGTAATCGTGGATCTCGCTGCTGAATCAGGTGGAAATGTCGAAGGTTCAAAACCTGGAGAAATTGTTGTAACCGAGAATGGTGTGCGGATCTGGGGCGGTCGAGATGTCCCAAGCCAACTTCCCTTTCATGCCTCATCTCTTTACGCGCGCAATGTCGTAAATCTTCTATTGCTTATGGTCAAAGATGGCGCTCTAAACATCGATTTCTCCGATGAAATCATCGATGCGGCCGCCGTTACACATGGCGGATCAAGGCGTACTCCAAATGGCGCCGGAGCTGGAAAGTGAGGAGGAGATAATGGAAGCAATTGCAATCATCTCGATCTTCGTTCTCGCAGTATTCGTAGGCTTTGAGGTCGTATCAAAGGTCTCTTCCACTCTACACACGCCTTTAATGAGTGGCGCTAATGCAATTCACGGAGTGATCCTTGTCGGCGCAATCATTGTCGCCGATCATGCTGAGACAGCTCTTGAGTTAGGTCTCTCGGTCGCAGCCATTGTCCTTGCGACGATAAATATGGTCGGCGGTTTTGTTGTGACTGATCGAATGCTTGA
>DAIOSM010000039.1:2411-4086 GCA_036752585.1 Candidatus Nanopelagicaceae bacterium | reverse complement strand
AAGGGTTCAGGTGATAGAAAGTGAGCCCGTTTCTCTATGACTTAATCGGCTTAGTCGCCGGCGTCTGTTTCATTCTTGCCCTTAAGGGTCTCTCTCATCCGAGGACTGCGCGGCGTGGAAACCTTCTTGGGGCTGCTGGAGCTGCGATTGCAACGGTACTTGTCTTCTTCCGTTCTGAGAATGAAGGTAAGAATTTAGGTTGGATCATTGGAGCGATCATCGTCGGCGTAATAGTCGGTGTTCCCGCTGCACGGCGCGTTCAAATGACAGCGATGCCCCAACTTGTAGCTCTATTTAATGGTGTCGGTGGTGGCGCTGCTGCACTTGTTGCGATTGTTGAATACATGAAGCTCGGCGATTCCGCATCCTTCGCCGTGGTTCTCGCGACCGTTTTCACTGTTGTCGTTGGATGTGTTTCTTTCTCGGGTTCGATTATCACCTTCTTAAAGTTGCAGGAGTTGATGACAACCGCTCCTGTTGTATTCCCCGGCGGACGTGCCGTAATTGCTGGAACTCTCGGTGGAGTCATCGGAGTCTCTGGCTGGGTCATGGTCGAGATGGGAACTACCCCGCTACTGATTTTGGCTGCTCTCTCGCTTCTTTTCGGCGTTCTCTTTGTCCTACCAGTCGGTGGCGCTGATGTGCCTATCGTCATCTCATTATTGAATGCTTTCACTGGATTAACAGTCGCCGCTTCTGGATACGTTCTCAACGCAACGCTGTTGATCATCGCTGGAACGTTGGTTGGAGCCTCCGGAACTATCTTGACGAGACTGATGGCTGAAGCGATGGGCCGCTCGCTATTTGGAACTCTATTCGGTGCATTTACTGCCAAGGCGCAATCCGGTAGCGCATCTGCTGATACGAGACCAGTTAAGTCAGGAACGCCAGATGATGTTGCGATCTTACTTAACTATGCTCGACGCGTTGTGATTGTTCCTGGTTTTGGTCTTGCCGTAGCACAAGCGCAGCACACTGTCCGCGAATTGGCTGATCTCTTGACGGCAAAGGGAATCGATGTTGCATATGGAATTCATCCGGTAGCTGGTCGTATGCCAGGTCATATGAATGTTCTTCTTGCTGAGGCAAATGTTCCTTACGAGCAACTCTCAGAGATGGATGAAGTAAATCCGACCTTCCCACAAACCGATGTAGCGCTGATTATCGGTGCAAATGATGTTGTTAATCCAGCGGCGAAGACGACGCCAGGTTGTCCTATTTATGGAATGCCAATCCTTGATGTCTCACTTGCTGGCAATGTGATCTTCTTGAAACGCTCGATGCGACCAGGATTTGCTGGAATCGAAAATGAACTCTTGTACGACCCGAAGACAACGCTCTTGTTCGGCGATGCAAAGGCATCACTAACAAAAGTCGTTTCGGCGCTAAAAGTCCTGTGATTGAAGCGGGTTTTGAAGTATGCCCCGAAGTGTTTCGACAATTTGTGGTCCTAGTGATTAGCGGTGGCGTGAGATGAGTTCAAAATTCGTTCGTGGCGAAGATGGATCGATTCGAATTATCTTCACATCTCAAGAGGCGCATGTACTAATCAACCTAACAGAGCAGATTCTGGAGCTCTTGGGCGATGGAGCTATCAACTCAGAGATTGATGTAGATCCCCTCTTTCAGATGATGGGACTCGGCTCGGCCACGGACCTAGATTCGGCGATGGGCC
>DAIOSM010000039.1:0-2311 GCA_036752585.1 Candidatus Nanopelagicaceae bacterium | reverse complement strand
TTTGGCCACGATTCGACCTTTGGATTGAGCGGGAGCGAGCAGCCTCCGGAAGATCCCGTCTTGCGTCGCTTGCTCCCTAACGCATACAAAGATGAAGAGTCTGCCTCCGAATTCCGTCGCTATACCGAGCATGGATTGCGTGAGAAGAAACGTGCGCATGCGCTTACTGTCTATGAAGCGCTGATTCCTCAAGATGAGGGTTGGGATGCCGATCAACCAATTGATCGAGGATCTATCGAAGTCGCATTCGGTGAAAGTGAGGCGATGGCTTGGTTGGGGGCTCTGAATGACTTGAGACTAGCTCTCGCGGTTCGTCTCGGGATAAGCCGAGAGTTCTCCAATGATTCTCCACAGAACGCCCAAAGTAACTCTGAATCCTCGGAGATACATAAAAAGTACGAGCTTATGACCGAGAGTGATCCAATGAAGGCCGTTTACGCTGTTTACTCATGGCTGGGTTGGCTACAGCAAACTCTATTGGAGTTGCTAATGAGTAGTGGGGATGAGCATCAGGCGACTTGAGGATCTTTGCATCTTTAATGCACCAGAAGTACAGATGAGCAGTGGGGATGAACATCAATTGACTTGAGAATCTTGGCCTCTACCGTGTTCCAAGGTTCTAAGACATTACATCCCTAAGAGAAGATTTACTTCCACAAAAAGAATTGATATCCGCTCTGTATAACTTTCTCCGATTTAATTAAGAGATTCCAAATAATCTGTGGAATTCCCCATTTTCTCCATTCCGCTGTCAGTGGAAGATTCCATTATTCATTCATGAGCCTTGCCCAATTAGTAAGCACTGCGTCTGATCCCATTGAAGCCAGGGTTGCTTACATTCAAACTCGTCCGGGTAGTTATGAGAATTTGGGCCAGTTAATTGAAATTGATCCAAAGCATCTTGGTGCCTCAGCAAGAATTGACTATCTAGCCGCGCTTGAAAAGCAATATTCATGGCTCTATGCCCTTATTCAAGAGGCGACCTTAGCCATCGCCGGCAGTGAACCTCATGAGGCCTCCAACATGTGGGAAGGGGTTGATGAGGCAGAGCGAGAGGATGTTGCCACCGCACTAAAACTCTCCCCAAACACTGCTCAGATGAGAATTGATGTTGCCCGAACTCTCTCTAATCATTTACCAGCTACTTGTGAGGCGCTCTCAAATGGTGACATCAGCTCAAGCCATGCCACTTTGATTGCAAGAGAAACAGCTGATGCTTTAGAACGAGGCGTTTCCCCCGACATTCTCCCCCTGATAGAGAGCAAGGCGCTAGCTCACTCTGAATTCCATACAGCCGCTCAAGTTGGTAAGAAGATAAAGACTCTCTTTGCTCAATACGCCCCAGAAGTACTGGAGGAGAAGCATGAGATTGCTCGAGATACAAGGAGTGTCTCCATTTACCCTGAAGGCGATGGGATGTCTACGCTCATTGCGCTGCTCCCATCTGAAGATGCCCAGACCATTTACCTTGCAATTAATGCGAGAATAGAATTGGAGCGTAATTTTGTTTCTCCATTTGGAGATGATCAGGCATCAAGTCTCGGTTTTAGTTCATCCAAAGTTAATGGTGCAGCTAGCCGGGAATTCAATTCACTTCTTTGCGCCGATGAACACATTCAGGAATCTCGAGCCTTTAAATCCTGCAAGACTGAACCAGTCCATACTGATGCTAGCAACAGAGAGTCTCGCAGCGTCGATGCGCGCAACATTGAAATGAAGCGTGCTGATGCTCTAACTGCAATCGCTACTGATTTCCTTAGCTCCAACTCAGAGAAAATCGAAAAGTCGAAACGTCCAATCTCAATCAATGTAACCGTGGACCTACCTACGCTTTTGGGTCTTGCTGAAAATCCTGCGGAACTTGAGGGGCACGGGCCGATTCCCGCAACTTTAGCCAGAAAACTGGCCGCTGATGGTAAGTGGCGAAAGTTTGTCACCGATCCACTCACTGGAAATTTGCTAGATATGGGTAGGAGTCACTACCTGCCTTCGCAGTACTTAGTTGATTTCTTGACGGCTAGAGATCGAACCTGCAGATTCCCGGGTTGTAGTCATCCCGCTCGCTTGAGCGATATTGATCATGCGAAGAGTTGGGAAGAAGGTGGTCAAACGAATCCTGAAAATCTAGGCTTTCTATGTAGGCGCCACCATCGATTGAAAACTCATGGCGGTTGGAAACTCAAGAGCCACTCTGATGGTTCCTGCACTTGGACTTCGCCTCAGGGCAAAGAGTTGTTCGTCCCCGCTCGTCCCATTGATCAAAGTGCAGCAGCTAAAGGTTAAAGTGGCGTCGAGATAGTTAATTCGACCT
>DAIOSM010000038.1:0-7641 GCA_036752585.1 Candidatus Nanopelagicaceae bacterium | reverse complement strand
GTCCGCCTCGATCGATTCTTCCGCGTCTTTGAGAATCATAAGTACGAGGTCATCGATCCTTCAATCGAACAATCGGAGTTAACCCGCGAGGTAGCGGTTGCCCCTGACGACTTCTTCATCCTCCATCCAGGCGAGTTTGTTCTTGCTTCAACCTATGAAGTAATCACGCTTCCAGATGACATTGCAGGTCGCCTCGAAGGAAAGTCCTCATTAGGACGTCTCGGTTTACTCACACACTCAACTGCTGGCTTCATCGATCCAGGCTTTAGTGGACATATAACTTTGGAGCTCTCTAATGTCGCGAATCTTCCAGTAAAGCTCTACCCAGGAATGAAGATCGGACAGCTCTGTCTCATCAAACTCTCATCTTCCGCAGAGCATCCTTACGGTTCAGCTTTGTATGGTTCCCGTTACCAGGGCCAGCGTGGACCAACCCCAAGCAAATCTTGGCTGAATTTCCATAAGACAGAGATTAAGTAGATTAGGGATATGGACGCCTCACTTTTAATCATCATCGCAGTAGGACTCTTCGTTGTCTACGCAATCATTCAATACAACCGGCTTGTTAGATTGAATATCCAAGTCGATGAAGCATTTGCCCAGATCGAAGTACAACTAAAGCGACGCGCGGATCTCATTCCGAACTTGGTCGAGACTGTCAAAGGCTATGCATCGCATGAGCGTGAGGCGCTTGAGAAAGTGGTCCAAGCACGCGCTGCTTCAACCACAGCATCAACACTTCCAGCTGTTGCTGCAGCCGATGGCATGCTCACAAATGCGCTCCGCGGCTTGTTGGCGGTAGCCGAGGCATACCCAGATTTGAAGGCCTCAACTAACTTCTTGCAGCTACAGGAAGAGTTATCTACTACCGAGAACAAAGTCTCATTCTCACGCCAGTTCTATAACGATTCAGTCCGCACATTAAACACAGCAGTAAAGACGATTCCCACAAGCTTCTTTGTCGGGTTAGCGAAAGTTGGCGAGCGAGAGTTCTACGAAGTCGAAGATCCGACGATTCGTAATGCTCCTAACGTTAAGTTCTAAAGATGTCTAACTTCCGCGCCCTGCAAAGCGCTAACCGTCGTAAGACATTCTTCTTACTCTTCTTTATGGGAGTACTTGTCTGGGCTATCTCTTACATCGCCATCACAACTTTTGGTGGAAGCGGCGCTGGAGTGATTCCACTAGCGGTATTGATCTCGCTTGTATCTGTCTGGGGCTCTTACTACGCATCAGATAAATTAGTTTTGAAGATGACTCGGGCTCACCTTATTCAAGAGGCGGATAATCCAAAACTCTTCAATCTCGTTCACGAAGTTTGTATCGCTTCAGGTCTTCCAATGCCAAAAGTCGCAATCGTCGATGATCCGGCACCTAATGCATTTGCAACCGGACGAGATCCTGATCATGCCTTGATTGCATTCACAACCGGGCTACTAAGTGCGATGGATCGAGATGAACTCCAAGGAGTAGTTGCTCATGAGATGGCACATGTTGCTAACCGAGATACCTTGGTATCGGCTGTTGCTGCCACAACTGCAGGAATCGTCGCTCTAACCTCGGATATTTTGATGCGGATGTTGTGGTTTGGTGGCGCGCGTAATCGCGATCATCATGGAAACCAGATGCCAATCTTCCTCGCGATAATCCCATTGATTCTCGCTCCGATCGCTGCAACGATGCTTAAAGCTGCGGTTTCACGGAAGCGTGAATCCCTAGCTGATGCCACCGCTGTCTCATTTACTAGAAATCCCGCTGGATTACGGGCTGCTTTGGAGGTTCTTGCGCGGGATAACACGGTAGTTGAAGCTCGCTCTAGCGCAGTCGCTCACCTATATATCGAATCACCACTTGATGCTTCTGTTGCCTCTAAGTTGTTCGCAACTCATCCGCCGATCCATGAGCGGATTGAAACGCTCCGCAAGATGGAAGCGAATCCGAATCAAGCAATCAGCTAGTAACTAAACGCACTCCATTAATTACGATAATCGCTATAGCAACCGCTATTCCAAGCGGGCGCCTTGGGACGATTGAGACGAGCTTGGCTGCGAATGGAGCCATGATCATTCCACCGAGCGCTAGTCCGCCTACAACTGACCAATCAAGGTTGATGCGATTTATATTGACGAGGAATCCGATGCTTGCACAAACAGCAACTATGAATTCAGATGCACTTACTGTTCCAATGATCTTCCGCGGTTCATGTTCCGTTGTAGCAAGTAGTGTTGGGGTAACAACAGGTCCCCAGCCACCACCACCTGATGCATCAACAAATCCGCCAGTTGCACCTAGGAATGTCAGGTAACGAGGGTTATTTATCTCCGCCATATTCGGTTTGATATTCGTTTGAAAGACATTGCGATATAGAAGAACAAGACCAAGCAAGAGAAGAATCGTCGAGATGAAGATCGTGCCACCAGAGAGATCTATCGACGACAAGAAGGTCGCTCCAGCAAAGGCTCCGATTCCACCTGGAATAGCGAGCCGCTTTAAGATTGTGAAATCAATGTTTTCGCGATGCCAGTGTGAGACTCCTGAGGCAAGGGTGGTTCCGATCTCAGCGGCATGAACTGCAGCCGATGCGACAGCAGCGGATGTCCCAAGAGTTAAGAGAAGAGTTGAGCTAGTGAGGCCAAAACCCATTCCAAGTGCGCCATCGATTAGTTGGGCGATCGATCCGGCAAGTGCGAAAAAAAGCCAATTCATAGGACTTTGGTTATTAATTTCTCGACATTTGATGCTATTTCATCGGTTCCGTCGAGAACTAATTCTGCCTCAGTAGGTGGCTCATAATCTTGACCGACTCCTGTCAGGTTCGGCAATGAACCATCTTTCGCTTTCTTGTAGAGGCCCTTTGGATCACGTTGGGCGCAGACTTCAGCAGGAGTTTTCACCCAGACTTCGATGAATTCGCCATCTTCAAATAACTCTCGAGCGTGATCGCGATCGACTTTGAATGGGCTCACTAGTGCGACGATTACTACTAATCCAGCATCGACCATCAATTTACCGACTTCAGCAACTCGCCTTACATTCTCTGCGCGATCTTCTTTTGTGAAACCAAGATCTTTATTTAATCCCATTCTTAGATTGTCGCCATCGAGGATGTAACTATGTATTCCTGAGGCGAACAATCTTGTTTCGAGCGCGTTTGCAATCGTTGATTTTCCAGAGCCGGATAGTCCAGTCATCCAGATTAACTTCGCACGTTGACCCTTTTGTTGTGAACGAGCTCCTTTATCAATCTCATAGCTATGTTTAGTGATGTTTGTTGCGCGACGGAGCGCGTGGACAATCATTCCAGCGCCAACGGTACGAAGAGTGACGCGGTCTACGAGAACGAAGTTTCCGGAATTTCTATTATCAGAGTACTTAGTGAGTGGGATCGCTGCATCGGTTGCAATCTCGACGACTCCAATCTCATTCATATGGAGCGTACGAGCTGACTCATGATCGCCATTGTTTATATTCAACTTATGGCGGATCGTCGTGATTGTCGCTGGAACCATCGATGAGCCATTGACCAGGTAATAAGAACGGCTATGTATGAGCTCCTCTTCATCAAACCAGACGAGATGTGAAGAGAAGCGATCAGCAGGCTTGGTGTAATCAGACGCTCGCTCAATGAAATCACCTCGAGTAGCGTCAATATCGGGCTCAAGGACCATCGTTACAGCCTTACCAGTCGGCGCTTTTTCGAGGTCGCCATCGAAGGTGACTAAGCGGGCGATCTTTGCCTTTCGCTGACTTGGTAGAACTACAACTTCATCTCCCGCTTTGAACTCACCTTGAGAGATAGTTCCAGAAACCCCGCGGAAGTTATCGGCCCGAGAGATTAATTGGACACACATCCGGGAGTGGTCGGTAGCGCTCTCAGTATCGCGCCAAGCTTGGATCTCCTCTAGTAAGGAACCACCGTCATACCAACTAGTGCGCTCTGTCCTATATGTGACGTTATCTCCTTCGAGTGCGCTCACCGGTATGAAGGATATTGATTTCATTTCTAGACGTTGGATTGTCGGTTGAAGTTCAGCGATTAGAGCGTCATAAACATCCTTATTGAATCCAAGTGCATCAAGTTTGTTTATTACGACAATTACTTTCTTTACGCCCATTAACGAGCAGATCGTCAGGTGACGTAGCGTTTGAGGGCGAATTCCTCTTGTTGCATCTACAAGAACAAGCGCAATATCTGAGCGCGAAGCAGCGACCGCCATATTCCTTGTGTACTGCTCATGTCCCGGGGCATCAGCGATTATCAAACGTCTTCCATCAAGAAGAGACATTGATCGATATGCCACATCGATAGTGATGCCTTGTTCACGTTCTGCTTCAAGACCATCGGTTAGTAAGCTGAAATCAATCTCGCCAGCCGGAATTATCGATCCTGGGCGTCGTGTCTTCTTTGTGGCATCGAGAGTGTCATGAGGAACCGAATCGGTTTCAACGAGGAGTCGACCAATAAGAGTGCTCTTTCCATCGTCAACGCTTCCACAGGTTACGAGACGAACAATCGGCGTGAGTTCCATTAGAAATATCCCTCGCGCTTCTTCTTCTCCATCGAATCTTCATTCTCGCCATCAATCAATCTGGTGGCGCGTTCACTCAACTTCACTCCCATGACCTCTTCAACGACTTCTTCAAGTGTCTTGGCGTTTGATTCGACGCCCGCGGTGAGTGGGTAACAACCAAGGGTGCGGAAGCGAACCATCTTCATCTCCGGCCTCTCGCCCTCGCGAAGCGGGTAACGCTCATCATCGACCATGATCAATTGGTTGCCACGCTTTACGACTGGTCGCTCTTTTGCGAAATAGAGTGGATTGACATAGATATTCTCAAGATGGATATAGCTCCAGATATCTAACTCAGTCCAATCAGAGATTGGGAAGACGCGCATGGTCTGGTCGGGACGGATCTTCGTGTTGTAAGTCCGCCATAACTCAGGGCGCTGCTGACGTGGATCCCAACGATGTCCTGATTCACGGACGCTAAAGATTCGCTCCTTAGCGCGGCTACGCTCTTCATCGCGCCTTGAACCACCGATGGCAGCATCAAACCCATACTTATCGAAGGCTTGCTTAAGGGCAACGGTGTTCATAACTCGAATATATTCAGAGATTCCGTGGCTAAATGGAGTAATGCCGTTCTTGACTCCCTCTTCATTTATATGCGCGATCAATTTCAAGTTATGCATCTTCACAACTTCATCGCGGAAGGTGATCATCTCTTTGAAGTTCCAAGTTGAATCAACGTGGAGCAGAGTGAATGGAATAGGGGCGGGGTAGAAAGCTTTACGTGCGAGATGGAGGATTACTGTGGAATCTTTACCAATCGAGTAGAGCAGGACTGGATTCTTGAAAGCCGCGGCAGTCTCTCGAAGAATTTCAATTGATTCATTTTCGAGAGCGCGGAGAATTTCAGGGCTGCTTCGCACCTCGAAATCCTACAAGTCTTGAATTGGGAAGAAGAGTTTGAAGGTTGCGCCGTGTCCAACTTCTGATGTGACGCTCACCGTACCTCCGTGTGCACGCATAACTGCATCGACGATCGATAGTCCAAGCCCAGTTCCTTCTCCGCCATTTCTCACTCGCGATGGATCAGCTCGATAGAAGCGCTCAAATATCCGCTCCTGGTCCTCTTTGGAGAGCCCGGGACCGTTATCGCTCACTTCGACTGTCACACCACTCTCTTCAATGTTCAGAAGTAGTTTTATCTTGGTACCAGTCGGAGTATGGGTACGAGCATTAGCGAGCAAGTTGGATATGACTTGATGTATCCGCATCGAATCCCCGAGTACGAATACATCATCTCCGGGGAGGCTCACCTCAATTGGATGGTTCGGTCCAGCTGCGCGCGCCGATGCTATTGATTCGTTGATGACAGTCTTCAAATCAACCGGTAGCCGCTCCATCTCTCGCGATTGATCAAGCCGGGCAAGAAGAAGTAGATCCTCAACTAGAGTAGACATGCGAATCGACTCTTGTTCGATTCTTCTAACCAATTCGCCGGTCTTCTCTTCACCTTTGATCGCGCCTTGGCGATGTAGTTCTGCAAAACCGCGAATGGCAGTTAATGGAGTGCGAAGTTCATGAGATGCATCGGCAACAAAGCGCCGCAATTTCTCTTCGCTTGCTTTGCGAACCTCGAATGATTCTTCAATACGAGAGAGCATCTGGTTTAGCGCCCAGGTAAGTCGTCCAACCTCAGTATCACCACGCGCTTCTGGAAGACGTGCGCTGTAATCACCTTTTGCGAATGCTTCGGCGGTCTCTTCCACTTGGGTCAAGGGCTTAAGGGAGATTCCAATGATGCGTCTTGCGATGAGAGCAAGGAAGAACAAGACGACGATTCCAACTGCAAAGAATAGGAAGCGGAGCTGATTTATGGATCGCTCTACGCCTTCAAGCGAGACTGCAGTGACAACGCTTCCAACTTCGCCTGGAAGTATCCGAGCGAGAGCGCGATATTCAGAGCGGTTTCGATCATTTCCTTCGATAGTGAAAGGTGTATCGCCTTTGATTTTCAAATCTTCAACTGTTAAACCACTTATTACATTCTGTACTTGCTGGGGGCTCTGGGCGCCCCCGAGAGTTCCCATCACAACGCCATCTCTATCAAGCAAACTAACGCTTATTTCAGAGGGAATTTCGCGAATCGGTTCGAAGGGCTGAAAGAGCGGTTCATCTTCATCGGTAGTTTCGGTTCGCTCACTCGTGATTCCAGCGCGATCAAGTCGGATTCCGGAGGTAGTTGAGATCGCCTCTAATTGAGCATCGACTTGAGCAACTAAGAAGGTGCGGAAAGCGTTCTGGGCGGCAAAGTCAGAGCCGGTGATACCAAGCGCACCAAGGATCACAACGCCGAGAACCAGGCGATTCTTCAAGCTCCATTGCCCAGGGGCAGGCTTGAATTTTCGCAGTGGCTGGTTCACAGCGAAAGATTACTTCGCAGGCAACCGGAGGCGATAACCCACGCCACGCACCGTGTGAATCAGCGCAGGCGAATAGATATCAATCTTCTTGCGGAGATAGGAGATGTAGGTTTCAACGATTCCTGCATCACCG
Source organism: Candidatus Nanopelagicaceae bacterium (assembly GCA_036752585.1). Classification (GTDB taxonomy): domain Bacteria; phylum Actinomycetota; class Actinomycetes; order Nanopelagicales; family Nanopelagicaceae; genus MAG-120802. The sequence continues at coordinate 577 of DAIOSM010000038.1, read as the reverse complement.
CGGAAGTCGTACTGCCAGACATGATCAAGGATCTGAGACTTGGAAACAACTCGATCAGCGTTGATCATCAGATAGCGAAGCAGAGTGAATTCGGTAGGCGAGAGGTCAATGAGATTTCCGGCTCTACGAACTTCATGCGTTGCTTCGTTCAATTCTAAATCTGCAAAGCGAATCGTCTCTTCATCAATTGGCGAGGTGACGATTCCGGTACGTCGCAATAACGCGCGCAATCTTGCAACTAGCTCTTCAAGGCTAAATGGCTTTGTCACATAATCATCGCCACCAAGTGTCAAACCTTTGATCTTGTCATCAGTCGAATCTTTGGCGGTTAAAAAGAGGACTCCAACTTCTTGCCCACCTTCACGGAGTTGGCGGCAAACTTCGAAACCATCTAGATCTGGGAGCATCACATCGAGAATTAGTGCATGAGGCTTGAATTCTTCAGCGACTCGTAGCGCCTCAGCGCCAGTAGCAGCGGTGCGGACATCAAAGCCAACGAAGCGGAGGCTTGTGGTGATTAGCTCGCTAATGCTCTTCTCATCATCGACGACAAGAACGCGCTGTGTTGCAACTTCGC
>DAIOSM010000037.1:0-8117 GCA_036752585.1 Candidatus Nanopelagicaceae bacterium | reverse complement strand
CGACAACGCAGCGCTTTAGGAAGAGTTCTGGTGCGATACGTAGGAATAGATCCATATCGTAAGCATTTGAGAATGTCTTAAATGGTCTAGCAGCAGCTCCACCATGCATTACTTGGAGCATCGGCGTCTCTACCTCGATAAAGCCAGCTTTATCGAAAGTTGAGCGGAGCGACTTAAGAACTTGGGGGCGGATTCGCGCTGTATCGCGAGCCTCGGGGCGGACGATGAGGTCTACATAACGCATCCGAACACGGGTCTCTTCATTTAAAGGATTGTGTTCGTTAGGAAGCGGGCGTAGGGATTTTGATGCGATTACATATGAGTTGGTAAGGATCGAAAGTTCACCGCGCTTTGATGTGATTACCTCGCCAGTAACGCTGACGATATCTCCGATATCGATATCTGATTTCCAAGCTTCGAGTTGGGCTTCACCGACTTTATCTAGGGAGAGCATTACTTGTAGTTCAGTTCCATCGCCTTCACGGAGCATCGCAAAGCAGAGCTTTCCGGTATCACGTTTGAAGATGATTCTTCCAGCGACCGATTCAGTTACACCTGATGACTTATCGGTCTCTAAATCTTTAAAGCGTTCGCGGATCTCTTTAAGGGTTGAGGTCCGCGGAACTTGGACGGGATATGCCTCTACGCCACGAGCAAGAAGTGCATCGCGTTTCTCGCGCCGAATTCGTAATTGTTCGGGAAGGTCATTCTCCGTCATAGTGACGGGAGTCTATCCATTCCGTTCATGCACGAGGCGGAGCCCAATGAGCGTTAGATCTGGTTCGTGAAATTCAAGGGTCTCGCTGATGCCAAGAACTAGCGGCGCTAATCCACCTGTGGCGATAACGGAGACCTTCTCATTATTTGGGTAGAGATCATCTAGCTCATCAGCGATGCGATTTACCAGGCCATCGACTTGGCCAGCGAAGCCATAAATAGTGCCGGATTGCAACGCTTCTACGGTGTTCTTCCCGATAACTGATTTCGGCTTAATCAACTCGACTTTCCGTAGCTGTGCAGCTCTAGAAGCAAGTGCTTCTACGGAGATCTCGATTCCCGGAGCTAGTGCGCCACCAAGGAACTCTCCCTTTGGTGAAACAACATCAAGATTTGTGGAGGTTCCAAAATCAACGACGATTGCTGCGCCATCTTTTCCATAGAGATGATGCGCTGCAAGGGTATTGACGATGCGATCAGCGCCGATCTCCTTTGGGTTATCTACCAATAATGGAACGCCGGTCTTAACACCTGGTTCGATGATGGTCACACGGATATCTTGGAAATAAGAGTTGACCATCGTGCGCGCTTCACGAAGTACGGCAGGAACAGTAGAACAGATAGAGAGTCCAGAGATCGTGTAGCCGGTTATTAAGGAACGCCATTGCAACCAGATCTCATCGGCGGTATCGCGAGCATCGGTCTTAACGCGCCAGCTATCGACTAACTCATCCTCATGGAAGAGTCCAAGGACGGTATTTGTATTTCCGATATCAACAGTTAAGAGCATTAGAAGTCCAATCCGATATCCAAGATAGGGGCTGAGTGGGTTAGAGCACCGACAGCGAGATAGTTGACACCGGTCTCGGCATAAGCGCGTGCATTTTCAATGGTAAGACCGCCAGATGATTCCAACTTTGACTTTGAACCTTTAGCGATCTCAACAGCTTGCTTTGTTAGATCTATATCCATGTTATCTAAGAGGACTATCTCAGCTTTTGCATCAAGAGCTTCGCGGAGCTGTTCGAGGTTATCTACTTCCACCTCAAGTTCCATCCCTGGAAATTCCTTACGCACCCGTGCAACTGCTTCTGTGATCGAACCGGAGGCGGCGATGTGGTTGTCCTTGATGATCGCACCATCAGAGAGGTTCATCCGATGATTCATTCCCCCGCCCATCCGGACTGCGAATTTCTCTAGTTGGCGCATGCCGGGCGTTGTTTTTCGGGTATCTCGGATCTTGGCGCCGGTACCTTCAATCGCATCGACCCATTTCTTTGTAAGCGTTGCGATCCCCGATAGATGGCTGATGAAGTTAAGAGCGATCCGTTCGCTTCGCAAGATATCTCGGGTATTTCCTTCGATCACCAAGATCGTCTCGCCAGCTTTGACCTTCTCACCACATTCCTTTTCATAAGTGATTGATGTAATGCCGACTCTTTCGAAGACGAGGGCTGCGACACATGTACCAGCAACTACGCCATCTTTTCGGGCGCGCATGAATGCACGGGAAGTTTTATTGGCATCGATGGTTGCAAGAGTGGTCTTGTCATCACCTTCTGGCATATCTTCAGCAAAGGCGTGAGAGATGAGGCTTGAGAGTTGGTCGATATCGATTCCGTAGCTCTCTAACTTATTGATGCATGATGCTGAGGTCATCGAACACCTCCTCATATGAGGTGCGCCAATTACCGATCTCATCTAAACCTTGGTGGATCCGTTTCTTCCAATTATTAGAGGTTTCAGCAAAATCCTCGCGCCAATGTGAACCACGTGATTCAGTCCGCTCTAGCGCAGAACGAGCGATTGCTGTTGCAAGCAAGTAGAGATTTGTGGTCTCCCAGGCTTCGACATTTGCATAGATAGTCGTTGCATCCTTCAAGCGATCCAAAGTAGTGAGAGTCTCCTTCAAGGATCTCTCAGAACGAACTACCGCAGCTCCTCGTGACATCGCTCTCTGTAGTTCACCGCGAACTGATGGCGAGATGAGGATCTCGATTGGATCCGGGGTGATCGGGTCTTCCCAGGTCTGTAGGTTCTTAGCAATATCTTCTGCGATCCGGGCGCCGAATACGAGTCCCTCAAGTAATGAATTAGAAGCAAGGCGATTAGCGCCATGTGCACCGGTACATGCTGTTTCACCGACTGCATAAAGCCCAGGAACTGAGGAATGGCCGTTTAAATCAGTACGAATTCCACCTGAGGCGTAGTGAGAAGCGGGAGCGACTGGGATGAGATCTAGGGCTGGGTCGATTCCTTGTTCTCTACATGAAGCGTTGATTGTCGGGAAGCGATCTGCGAAATCCTTTATCTCGCGCGCATCTAGCCAGACATGCTTTGCACCGCTCTTGGCCATCTGACGAGAGATCTCTTTAGCTACGACATCGCGAGGTGCAAGATCCGCAAGTGGATGAACGCCCTTCATAAATCGCTCGCCACGATCATTTACAAGGAATGCGCCTTCACCACGAACCGCTTCGCTGATGAGTGGTTGTTGTCCACGCGAATTCTCACTTGTATACAGAACAGTTGGATGGAATTGGATGAATTCCACATCTGCGACATCCGCTCCAGCGCGTAGTGCAAGTGCTACACCATCGCCGGTTGAGACCGCAGGATTTGTAGTCTGTGAATAAACCTGACCGAGGCCACCAGTCGCAAGGACAACTGCGCGAGCAAGAATTTGGCCAACGCCATCACGACTTCCCTCGCCGATGACATGGAGCGTTACGCCACAGACTCGACCACTTGGACCTTTGAGTGCATCAAGCACGAGCGCATGTTCGATGACTTCGATTCCTGGATCTTTAGATACCGCTGCAAGAAGTGCGCGTGAAACTTCAGCGCCAGTTGCATCACCGCCCGCATGGAGGATTCGATTACGTAGATGTCCACCTTCGCGAGTCAGAGCGATCTCACCAGTCTCTGATTTATCGAAGACTGCACCGCGAGCGATTAACTTACGGACTGCTTCAGGTCCTTCGGTTACAAGAACTTTCACTGCAGGAAGATCACATAGACCTGCGCCAGCAACGAGAGTGTCACGTTCATGATCTTCTGGTGAATCACCTGGTCCAAGAGCTGCAGCGATTCCACCTTGGGCCCACTTAGTTGAGCCCTCATCGACTTGGGCCTTAGTAATAAGCATTACCGAGAGGTTGTGGGAGCGGATCTGTAGCGCGGTAGTAAGCCCAGCGACGCCAGAACCGATCACAACTACATCCGCCGATGCGCTCCAACCAGGAAGTGGTGCACGTAGCCTCATAACTTCACCAAGCTTCGCGCCATCGCCATGTTGTCAATCAAGCGCACGCCATCTACCCAACCGGCGATGATCGCACGGGCTCTAACGGTACTTTCATTTGCTAGCTCAAAGCTCTCTTCATCGATGATCTCGGCGTAATCCAATTCAAAACCTGGTTGATGCTTTAAGTTCGACAATTCAAACTTCATCTCATCGATTGAATCTCTAGTTGAGGCAGCACGGAGCGCTTTGGAGATTGATTGGGCGGTAAGTGCTCCTTCTTCACTCAACCGGACATTGCGAGATGAGAGTGCAAGACCGGAGAGTTCTCGGATTGTTGGAGCGGCGATGATCTCAATCTCTGGATGAAGTTCCGAAGCCATCTTCTTTATAAGGAATAGTTGTTGGAAATCTTTCTCACCGAAGATCGCATATCTTGGCTTTACTAATTCAAATAAACGATTGACAACGGTTAGTACGCCATCAAAATGTCCAGCTCTGCTTGCGCCTTCAAAGCGCTTACCTAATTCGCCAGCGCTTAACTTCTTCTCATCGCCAGGATAAAGATCACTAACTTCTGGTCGCCAGAGGATTGTGGCGCCAGCTTCGCTTGCAAGTTGCTCATCAATTTCGGGGGTCTTTGGATACTTTGCTAGATCTTCTTTATCTTCGAATTGGAGTGGGTTAACGAAGACCGATACGACGACCTCATCGCAATATTCGCGGGCCATCTTGATTAGTGATTGGTGGCCAGCATGAAGCGCGCCCATAGTCGGCACAAATGCGCATGGGCGAGTGAGATCCGTAAGGACTCGTTCTACCTTCATTTCTAGCTCCAGTCCGCTTGGGGTACCAGGCAGGTGAAGTCTACTTTCTCAACTTAGAGCAGCCAAAAGTTCGCTTACTGGGCCTCTTCCGGGAAGGTGGGCTGTCGGATCGATTTCAAGCCAGGGCTCCAAAACAAAGCGTCTTTCATGGGCCCGCGGATGTGGCAAGGTCAGAGCTTCGCTCTCCATGAAGAGTCCACCTAAATCGATGATGTCGATATCGATCAAGCGAGCTGCGTTCTGGAATGAACGAGTTCTGCCGAGTACGTTCTCAACTTCAAGGAGCGTTTTCATTAGATCAAGTGGTTTGTGATCGGTATCGCCGATTAGAACGGCGTTGATGTAATTGGGTTGGGTATCCGGGACTCCAAATGGCGCGGTCTCATAAAGAGATGAGACTGCATTTACTTTGAGGAGATTACCGATCTCCTCTATCGCTCTAGTTACTTGAGAGCGTGGCTCACCAAGATTTGCACCGAGAGCGATGACTGCCTTCATCGGCTCTTCTTTAGAGTTACTGAGACATCATCAAATGGAACTGAGATTGGAGCCTTTGGTTTGTGGACGGTAACTTTCACTTCATCGATTAGGTCGAAGGAGTGAAGGATCCGATTAGCGATTCGATCTGCAAGAGCTTCGATCAAATTCAATGAAGGTCCTTTGATCACTTCCACTACCAGCTTTGCGACCTCGTCATAGTTGACGGTCTCACTTAAGTCATCTTCGGTCGCGGCCTTCTCTAAATCAAGTTCTAATTCGATATCAACGATAAAAGGTTGTGGGGTGCGCTTCTCTTGATCGAGGACGCCATGTATCCCATCGCTCTTGATTCCGGAGATCTTTATCTTGTCGCTCATATTTAGGAGTTTATCTTCTACCTAGCGCGCTGATTGTTGCGATTACATCACGATGTGGTTTTACCGAGTGGGTACGTACGGCCCACATGCCCTGTTTCGCCATCGCTGCAGTAATCGCGAGAGTGGCCGCTTCACGTTCATCTGGGTTAGAGCCTCCCGTTAGCTCTCCGAGAAAGCGTTTTCGTGAGGCTCCGATGAGGATCGGATAGCCCAATAATGAAAGGCGATCAAGGTTTTTTAGCAGCTCCCAATTATGTTCTGGGGACTTGGAGAAGCCGATACCTGGGTCGATGATGATCTGATCGGGGTCAACGCCCGCTTCAATCGCGGAGTTAACTCGCTCCTCTAGCTCTTCCTTCACTTCCTTAACAACATCTTTATAGGTTGCTAGTTCTTGCATAGTCTTTGAGTGGCCACGCCAATGCATAATCACATATTGGACTTCTGGATGTTTTGCTATCAGCTTGTACATTTCTTTATCGGCTAATCCCCCAGAAACATCATTTACGTATTTCACTCCAAGTTTGATCGCCTTTTCAGCGATGGAACTTCTAGTTGTATCGATTGATACCTCAGTACCGAGTGGAATGACTTGCTCTAGAACGGGGATGACGCGATTGGCTTCTTCAGCTTCACTTACTCGATCAGCTCCGGGTTTGGTTGATTCACCACCAATATCGATGATGTCTACGCCTTCTTCGATCATCTCTTTAGCGCGATTAAGCGCATCATCGATAGTGAAGTGTCTACCGCCATCTGCAAATGAATCTGGGGTGACGTTTAGGATTCCCATCACCAGAGTGCGCATGGTTATCTTCCAGTTATAAGTGACATTGCTTCAGCGCGCGTAGCTGGATCACGGAGCATGCCGCGAACTGCGCTGGTGACTGTTCTTGCTTGTGGCTTCTTAACGCCACGCATCGACATACATAGATGTTCACAATCGATAATCACGATTACTCCACCTGGTTCAAGATGCTTTACAAGCGCATCTGCGATCTGGGTAGTTAAACGCTCTTGTACTTGTGGTCTGCGGGCATAGAGATCAACGAGTCTTGCCAACTTTGAGAGCCCAGTAACTTTTCCACTTGGGCCGGGGATGTAACCGATATGGGCGAGGCCATGAAATGGCGTTAGATGATGCTCGCAGTGCGAGAAAACCTCTATATCTTTGACGATTACGAGCTCTTCATGGCCGAGGTCGAATGATTTATTGAAGACTTCCTTGGGGTCTTGGAATAGACCTTGGAAATTCTCCTTCATCGCACGAGCGACTCGTTGGGGCGTTTCCTTTAGGCCATCGCGCTCTGGATCTTCGCCGATGCCGATTAGAAGTTCGCGGATTGCGCGCTCGACGCGCTCCTCATCAAATTTACTGCTCATTGGCAGGAGCTGATTTCTTCCGGCGCTTTGGTTTCTCTTCTACTACTTCCGCCTTCTTCTTAATCTCAACCGGTGGAATCTTCGAAGGTATCCGATCAGGTGATCCAGTCCAAGCTGGACGCTTTGGACGAGCAGCTACATGTTTGAAGATGACTTCGATCTCTTCTTTATGAAGCGTCTCTTTATCCATCAACTCTTCGACTAGCGCATCAAGGATGGAACGGTTCTCAACGAGAATCTCATATGCCTCTTGATGTGCATTCTCAATCAGCGACTTGATCTCTTGATCAACAGCACTTGCAATATCTTCCGAGTAATCGCGTTGGTGTCCGTAATCTCTTCCGAGGAATGGTGCGGAGTCGCTAGTTCCAAGTTTGATGGCGCCCAACTTCTCAGTCATTCCATATTGAGTGACCATTGCGCGAGCAAGAGTTGTCGCCTTCTCAATATCGTTTGAGGCGCCGGTAGTCGGATCATGGAATACGAGTTCTTCAGCTGCTCGCCCGCCCATTGTGTAAGCGAGTTGATCGAGCATCTGGTTACGTGTGGTTGAGTACTTATCTTCATCTGGAAGGACCATCGTGTAACCAAGCGCATGACCGCGCGGCATGATGGTTATCTTGTGAACGGGATCAGTATGTGGAAGTGCGTGCGCCACAAGTGCATGGCCACCTTCGTGATAAGCCGTCACTCGCCGCTCTTCCTCGCTCATAAGCCTTGATTTACGCTGTGGACCGGCCATTACGCGATCGATCGCCTCATCGACATCATCGCGAGAGATGATCTTCCGATTCTCGCGGGCGGTAAGTAGCGCAGCCTCATTTAGAACGTTGGCGAGATCTGCGCCGGTAAATCCAGGAGTACGACGAGCAATCGCTAATAGATCAACATCTTTCTCAAGTGGTTTGCCCTTTGCATGAACCTTCATGATCGCTTCGCGACCCTTTACATCCGGGCGATCGATTCCGATCTGTCGATCAAAACGACCCGGACGAAGCAAAGCTGGATCGAGAATGTCGGGGCGGTTAGTGGCAGCAATGAGAATTACTTGATCATGTGGTTCAAAGCCATCCATCTCAACAAGTAATT
>DAIOSM010000036.1:0-8125 GCA_036752585.1 Candidatus Nanopelagicaceae bacterium | reverse complement strand
GCAAGATAACCCAGTTCAGCTGCTGCAACTCCGGTTCCGCGATCGTTATGAGGATGAAGGCTTAATACAACGCTCTCTCGATACTTCAAGTTCCGATGCATCCACTCGATCGAATCAGCATAAACATTTGGGGTGGCAAGCTCGACGGTAGCTGGAAGATTAATAATCGTCTTCCACTCCGGGGTGGGCTGCCAAACATCATTCACGGCATTACACACCTCGAGCGCAAACTCCAACTCAGTGCCGGTGTAGGACTCAGGTGAATACTCAAAATAGACGGTCGTGCCTGGAACCGTGCTCACTAATTCCTTGCACAATTTCGCGCCATCAACAGCAATCTGCTTGATTCCTTCTTTATCCATTCCGAAGACGACTCGACGTTGGAGAGTTGAAGTTGAGTTATAAAGGTGAACGATCGCCTGCTTAGAGCCCTTGATCGATTCAAAAGTCCTGCGGATTAAAGGTTCGCGCGCCTGTGTAAGCACCTGGATCACGACATCATCTGGAATCAACTTCTCATCGATGATCTTTCTAACGAAATCAAAATCTGTCTGGCTGGCACTTGGAAAGCCGACCTCGATCTCCTTGTAACCCATCTTCACCAAGAGATGGAACATGGCGAGCTTTCGCGGTACATCCATCGGATCTATTAGGGCTTGATTGCCATCGCGAAGATCAACAGAGCACCATTTGGGTGCATGTGTCATCTTCTTGTCAGGCCAGGTGCGATCGCTAAGTTCAATTGGGACGAATGATGAATACCGATGCTTCGGCATCGATGATGGTTTTTGATCTGGGAAACTCACTGCAATTTTCTCCTTCGCTTATTCGGATTGTGGCCGGTGGCGACTAACCCCGCAGCGAGGAGACCGGACTAGTTGGCCTCGCCGCGGCAGCGAAGAAGGAGCGCACCCAGTAACAGTGCGAGAGTTGAGATTTCGCTGCGGAACATAAGCGGAAGGTTAGCCGGGCCCTAAAGGACTGGCAAATAGCGATCGAGTTCGTAAGCGGTGACCTGGCGACGGTACTCCTCCCATTCGGCCCGCTTATTTCGTAGGAAGTATTCGAATACATGCTCGCCTAAGGTCTCACGGACCAACTCACTCTTTTCCATCGCAACTATTGCTTCATTCAAATCACGTGGAAGCGGCTTATCGGTTCCTTTATCGAGCTTGTAATTGGCTTCAATTCCCTTAAGGCCTGCTGCGATAGTGACTGCGAATGCAAGGTATGGATTGCATGCTGAATCAGGAGCTCGAAATTCGATTCGGGTTGAGTTCTCTTTCTTCGGCTTATACATAGGGATTCGAATGAGGGCATCGCGATTCTCTTTGCCCCAATTGATCTTTGCCGGGGCTTCTCCCCCGCCATGAAGTCGCTTGTAAGAATTCACCCATTGATTTGTAATCGCAATCAATTCTGGTGCGTGCGTAATGATGCCGGCGATAAACGAACGAGCTATATCCGATAACTGGTTCTCGCGCCCCTCTTCATAGAAAGCATTCTGCTCACCTTTGAAAAGTGAGAAATGGGTATGCATTCCAGAACCAGGATGTTCGGTGAATGGCTTGGGCATAAATGAGGCATACACACCCTGATCAAGCGCTACTTCTTTAACGATGTGTCGGAATGTCATGATGTTGTCGGCGGTGCTCAATGCATCTGCGTAACGGAGATCAATCTCTTGCTGGCCAGGCGCTCCCTCGTGATGGCTAAATTCAACCGAGACTCCAGTGGCCTCCAACAAGGTGATTGCTTGTCTTCTGAAATCATGACCAAGTGCTGCTGGGGTCTGATCGAAATATCCGCTGGAATCGATTGGAACTGGCTTCACTCCCGGAGATGGCGCCTCTTTGAAGAGGAAGAACTCAATCTCTGGATGGGTGTAACAGGTAAAACCCAAATCTGCGGCGCGCTTTAGCGTTCGCTTAAGGACATTTCTCGGATCGGCTGGTGAGGGATTTCCATCTGGCATCACGATGTCACAGAAGATACGAGCTGCTCCTGGTTTTGCAGTTCGCCATGGCAGAACCGAGAAGGTGCTCGGGTCTGGTTTTGCCAACATATCTGATTCGGTTCCGCGAGCGAAGCCCTCGATAGCTGAGCCATCGAATCCGATTCCTTCAGCGAAGGCATTCTCCAACTCCGGCGGAGCGATCGCTACAGACTTCAAATAACCAAGGACATCGGTAAACCAGAGGCGCACAAAACGAATGTCGCGCTCTTCTAGGGTTCTAAGTACGAACTCCTGTTGCTTGGTGATTATCTCGTCGCGGGAAGTCATGGCCCAGATACTGCCGGAACCTCGTTACGGCAGTGTTAAATCATCAGCTAGATGACGAAGAGTTCACCCTCATCTTGATTTGTTCGTGCGGCGACGTCCTTCGTGACCACGCTATTTGCGCTTATCCGAGCACCTTCACCGATAACTATCGGCCCCAGCACGCGGGCACCTGAGCCGATGACCACGCCGCTTTCAATGGTCGGATGGCGCTTACCCTTCATGTATTTAGTGGAGCCAAGAGTTACATCGTGATAGATCATCACATCATCGCCGATTACCGCGGTCTCACCAATCACGACTCCCATGCCGTGATCGATAAAGAATCTTCTACCGATCTTTGCAGCTGGATGAATCTCGATACCGGTCACAGTCCGAACCCAGTTCGCATGAATTCGCGCTAACAACTTCAATCGGCGTCGCCACAAGAAGTGAGCGATGCGATGACCCCAGACCGCGTGGATGCCCGGAAAAGTCAACGCGACTTCAAGTCGATTGCGCGCTGACGGATCTTTCCGTAACGCGGTATCGAGATCTTCAATTATGCGTTTTAACATTTAAGCATCCATTAGATCTTTATAGAGAATTGTTGAGAGATAGCGTTCGCCGAAGGATGGGATGATTACAACTATGTTCTTGCCTGACATCTCTTCGCGTTTAGCTACTTGGGATGCAGCCCATAGAGCAGCTCCTGCTGAGATTCCGGCGAGGATTCCCTCTTCTGCCGCCGCTCGGCGCGCATACTTCACTGCATCATCCGCTTCGACATCAATAACTTCGTCATAGACGCTGCGATCAAGGATCGGTGGAATGAAGTTCGGTCCGATTCCTTGGATTGGATGACCACCAGGCTTTCCACCATTGAGAATAGGAGAAGCCGCGGGTTCAACAGCGAAGATCTTGATAGAGGGTTTGCGCGACTTCAAGACTTGTCCGATACCAGTGATAGTTCCACCAGTTCCAATTCCCGCAACGATCGCATCAACGCTGCCATCTGTATCGCGCCAGATCTCTTCGGCGGTTGTCTTTCTATGTATCTCTGGATTCGCTTCATTCTCGAATTGGCGGACCAAGACTGCTCCGCTTGCACCGAGCTCCTCAGCTTTTGCAATCGCCCCCTTCATGCCTTCTGCAGCGGGGGTAAGAACTAACTCCGCGCCGAATGCTCTTAGTAGCGCGCGACGCTCCTTCGACATCGAATCCGGCATAGTGAGGATCGTCTTATAGCCGCGGGCTGCTCCGACCATCGCTAGCGCAATTCCGGTATTGCCACTCGTCGCTTCCACGATTGTTCCGCCCGGCTTCAGCTGTCCGCTCTTCTCAGCGGCATCGACCATCGCGATACCAATCCGATCCTTCACCGTACTGGTTGGGTTATAGAACTCAAGCTTTGCCAGGACATTTGCCTTTGCGCCATCAGTAATCCGATTGATTCTCACCAACGGGGTGTTTCCAAAAACTTCAGTAATATCGTTGTAAATCTTCACAGTCTTCTCCTAAATATTAAATGTTGGAATTGAACAACTTTGAGCAAAAACGAGAGTTGGCGCTAAATGCGCAGATTTACTTACAGCAGCCGCAAGAATTAGCGCGACCGAAATCGATTACCCGACGACGAGTGAAGAGCCAGTTGGTAATCGAGCGCATGACCCGAATTTTACTTATGTAAAGGGAATTCGCTAATCGCGAATGATTTGCACTAATTGCCCTCACGCCAACGTGAGGTCATAGGAAGCCTGCGATCCTTTCCGAAGGCGATTGGAGTTACCTTAGGCCCAGGCGGATATTGGCGACGCTTATATTCCGCTCGATCCACAAGTTGGATGATGCGCTCTACTAACTCCTTCTCATAACCCGCATTGATGATGACGCTGGCATCGCCACCTTCATCGATATAGAGCTCCAAGATCTGATCCAGGATCGGGTAATCAGGTATTGAATCGCTGTCCTTCTGGCCTGGGCGTAGCTCTGCGCTTGGCTCCTTCGTGATTGAACTCTCTGGAATCGGGGGTCTAGTTCCATCTTTCGTAGCTCTCTCATTGCGCCATTTAGCTAAACGCCAGACATCGACTTTAAAGACATCTTTGATCGGCGCATACCCTCCGACGGCATCTCCATAAAGAGTCGAATACCCAACCGCTAACTCAGATTTGTTTCCCGTGGCAAGAACTAGGTGGCCTTCTTGATTAGAGAGTCCCATGAGAAGTGAGCCTCGAACACGCGCCTGGATATTCTCCTCAGCGATTCCCTTAAGGGTCGTGGCCTTCAAATAGCTCTCCACTACTGGTTCGATTTCAATGGTGCGATAGTTGATTCCCAAGTTCTTTGCTAGCTGCGCGGCATCGCTCTTGGAGTGGGTCGATGAATACTTGCTTGGGAGAGACACGCCAAAGACGCGATCCTTTCCGAGGGCGTCCACGGCGATAGTCGCCACAACGGCAGAATCAATTCCGCCAGATAATCCAAGAACTACTGATTTGAAGCCATTCTTCTCGACATAATCGCGTAGCCCGAGCACCAGGGCCGACCAGATCTCCTCCGTTTCAGAGAGAGCGGGAGCAATTCTGGTCTCTATATCGCCTCGAGTAATTGGCAATTCTTCGCTGATTATGTAATCGGGCTTAGAAGTTCCGGGCTTTATTGCAATGTCCAGAATTAGCAAGTCATTTTTGAATTGGGGCGATCTGGCCAATAACTCGCCATCCGCGCCAACCGCCATCGAATCACCATCAAAGACGAGATCGTCCTGTCCTCCGAACATATTTGTGTAGAGAATCGGTGCGCCGATCTGAAGGGCTCGATTTCGCACCAGTTCGAGGCGTAGATCATCTTTAGATCTCTCATATGGGCTTCCATTTGGGACTAACACCAATCCGGGTTTACGAGCAGCGAGCTCAGTCATCGGACCTTCATCGCGCCAGATGTCCTCACAGATCGCAACTCCGATATCGACTCCCTTAAATCTCACCACCAAGGTTCCCGAGCCCGCAGCAAAATTTCGAAATTCATCGAAGACTCCATAATTTGGAAGATGGCGTTTTACATATTTCGCCTTTATCTCGCCACCGTGAAGTAGGGCGATTGAATTGAGCGGTCTTCCATCGTCATCCAAGAAGCCGACGACAACGAGCACTTCACCGCATCCGAGCTCGGATAATCTCTTTGCTAAATTGCTAACCGCATCAATTGATGACCTTCTAAATGCAGGACGTAATGCGAGATCCTCAACCGGATAACCGGTCACTACCATCTCAGGAAAGAGGATGACCTCGGCTCCGCTGCCCTTCGCCTCGACGACCGCTGCAATGACTTTTTCGACGTTGCCCTTGATCTCACCAACTATCGGATTTATCTGGGCAGAAGCGACCCTGAGGCGTGGGGTTGCATCTTGTCCGGTCGTATCGAAGGGAGGCACGGTTCAAGAGTACCTATAGACTTATTTCATACATCCCGGGGACCGAATTTGGCCTCGAGGAAAGGAAATGATGAAGCGATTCACTATCGCAGACCTCGCTGCCTGGAAGAAGGCTGGCAAGCGCTGGGCGATGCTCACTTCTTACGACAGCGTCACCGCCTCTCTCTTCGACGATGCCGGAGTTCCGGTGCTCCTTGTAGGAGATAGCGCCGGCAATAACTTCCTGGGTCATGAGAACACCATCCCGGTAACGGTCGATGAGATGGTCTCGCTAGCTCGAGCTGTCGTTAATGGCTCAACGCAAGCACTAGTAGTCGCAGACTTTCCATTTGGAAGTTACGAGAAGAGCGAGACCCAGGCCCTCGAGACCGGAATTCGATTTCTAAAAGAAGCGAAGGCCCATGCTGTAAAGCTAGAGGGCGGTGTTCGAGTCGTCGAACAAGTCAAAGCCCTCGTCAAATATGGAATCCCTGTAATGGGCCATCTCGGCATGACCCCACAATCGGTTAACGCCTTTGGTGGATTCAAGGTCCAAGGTCGAAACGAGCAAGGCGATGCCATTCTCGCCGATGCCAAGGCGCTAGAAGCAGCAGGCTGTTTTGCAATCGTCCTTGAGTTGGTCCCAGCCGAATTGGCCGAACGCATCACTCGAGAGCTCTCGATTCCGACTATTGGAATTGGGGCGGGATCGAAGTGTGATGCCCAAGTTCTTGTGTGGACCGATCTGATGGGGCTAACAGAAAAACCACCGAGATTCGCCCGGGCTTATCGAGACTTAAGAGGTGAGATTAAAGCTGGCGTCAAAGAGTGGCTCCTTGATGTCGAGTCTGGAGAGTTTCCTTCCGATAAGGAGAGTTTCAACTAGTTAAGACTCTCGCGAATTGGAGTCCCCCAATTAGACTCACAGCATGAGTAGCTTGGCGATCGATCTCACGCCGCTACGAAAATACCGCGATTTCCGCCTGATCTTCACCGCCGGCCTCTTCTCTTATTTCGGCTCGATGATCACCTTCGTCGCTCTTCCATTTCAGATCAAGGAGTTAACTGGCTCTTATTGGATGGTCGGGCTGATCGGCGCAGTCGAAATCATCCCCTTGATCATCTTTGGCCTATATGGGGGCGTGCTGGCCGATCATGTCGATCGCAAGAAGATGATCTGGTTGACCGAATTTGGAACCTTGGTCGCTACCTTCATCCTCTTCCTAAATGCGCTCCGTGATGAACCTAGCGTCGTGCTGATCTTCATAATTGCAGCCATTTTCGCTGCTTTGAGCGGTCTTAAGCGTCCTAGTCAAGAAGCGATCCTTCCCCGCTTGGTCAACCACGGCGACCTACCCAGCGCTAGCGCCCTAATGAGTCTTCGTTGGCAATTCGGTGGCATCGTCGGCCCAGCTGTTGGTGGCATCTTGGTTGCAACTTACGGAGCCGAGACTGGATATCTAGTTGATTGCGCGACTTTCGTAATTTCTCTAGCGCTATTGGCGCGGATAAAGAACGTCCCGCCACTAACTACAAGAACTGCTCCATCTATGGAGAGTTTGATGGAGGGCATCAGATACGCCTTAAGAAGGAGAGATCTCCTTGGCACTTACATCGTCGATTTAGCCGCGATGTTCCTCGCAATGCCGATGGCGCTCTTCCCATTTTGGGCCGATGCAGTCGGTGCTCCTTGGGCACTAGGTCTCTTCTATTCTTCAATTACTGCCGGAGCTGTTGTTGTGACCCTACTAAGCGGTTGGATGCGCAACTACCCTCATCATGGAAAAGCAGTTGTTTTCGGGGCTCTGGGCTGGGGCGTTGCCATCGTCATCGCGGGCACAACCGACTCTCTACCAATCGTCATTGCTTCACTAGTAGTTGCCGGAGCCTTTGACCAAGTTAGCGCCATGTTCCGAAGCTTCATCTGGAACCAATCAATTCCCGATGAGTTAAGGGGTCGATTGGCTGGAATAGAGATGCTCTCTTACCTACTAGGGCCGCTCGGAGGTCAGGCCCGGGCCGGCGGAATGGCCGCTATGACTTCTCTTCGGACTTCGATTGTCGGCGGCGGCTTGCTCTGTATTGGCTTTGTTGCAGCGATCGCAGCCGTGATGCCCCAATTTCGAAAGTACGATGTCCGAACTAACGAATTCGCCGTCCGAGAGGCAGAAATTCGCAAAAAACGCGAAATTTCTTAAAAAATCTTTCTCGCCTACTCAATTTAACTGGCGAGTAACTTAACCCCCTTTTTCTCACCCAAACTCAAAAATCTCACTTTTTACGCGTAAAAATGAGCGATTTTCTCCTAACTTGGTAAGGAAAAACATAGAAATTTCCAAAAGTAAATCGCGACACGCAGGCCTCTTTTTTCACTCAAAATAGTGGAAACTTTCTTAAATAAGTGTCACGATTTGCCTCGAAGCGGTTCGGTGACGGATCGAACCATTCTG
>DAIOSM010000035.1:0-8361 GCA_036752585.1 Candidatus Nanopelagicaceae bacterium | reverse complement strand
GGACCACTTCCCAATTTCTTAGAGATCTTGGGCCCAAGAATTCCACCTAGCGTTCCTCCAATCGCGCCGGCTGTTCCCAAAATCGCGAATTCAAAGACTGAAGTTTCAAGAATCTCTTGTGCGAAGAGGATAAATGTCGCAGCGGTTATCGATCCCACAAGATTCAAAGTTCCAAGGATTATCGCCATCGGACGTAGGAGCGAATGGCGCCACAGCCAACCAAATCCTTCTCTGATCTCAGCGCGGAAATTCACCTTCTCTTTGATTTCAATCTCGCCGCTTGGTTTAGGAATCGTCACGACCAAGGCGATTAATCCCGCCGCAACAAAGAAAGTAGAGCTATGAATGAAGAAGGGGAGATAGACCGCAATGCCTAGTAAGAAGCTCGCTAGTGGTGGGCCAACAAAACTATTCATCACATATTCTGCTGACCAAAGCTTCCCATTTGCACTCTCTAGATTTTCTTTTGCAACGACCGAGGGAAGGAAGGTCTGCGAGGCGTTGTCCCTAAGCACCTCTGTGAATCCAAAGAGCAGGGAGATTCCGACCAAGCTCCAATATAAGAGGTAATTAGTCTCAACCACAGTTGAGTTTGTGAGGTTATTGAGCGCAGGTAGTGAGTTTCGCTCGAAGAAGATAGCGCCGGCGAGCACTAAGGCGAGCGCACCTTGTGCGACATTCATGGAGACGATGATCTTCTTCCGATCAAATCGATCAGTGATAACTCCGGCGGGCAAAGTGAAGATAAGCCAAGGCAAGCGGCTCATTACGGTAATCAAGGCAATTAAGAATGGATCTCGAGTTACTGCCGAGGCGAGCCAGGGAAAAGCCACCGTCGCTAAGCCATCGCCGAGATTGCTAGTGGCATGCGCAGTCCAAAGTCGCCAATAGTTCTTACCTAATCTGGCTGACTTATCGCTCATAATCAGACCCTACGCCATAGGGCCACTCAATTAGATGGTTCAATTGAGCGCTATGTCATTTTCTTTCGAGGTAAAGAACTCAATCCCGGGAGCGCACGGACGAAGTGGCGTCATATCAACTCCCCATGGCGAGATAAAGACTCCAGCTTTCATTCCAGTAGGCACTAAGGCCACAGTTAAGTCGGCCTTGCCTGATTCAATCTCCGATCTTGGCGCACAGGCTGTGCTAGCAAATGCCTATCACCTTTACTTACAACCCGGAGCAGAAACTTTGGATCAAGCCGGAGGCCTCGGAAAGTTCATGAATTGGAATAAGCCAACTTTCACCGACAGTGGTGGATTTCAAGTTATGTCTCTAGGGGTTGGATTTAAGAAAGTCATAGATATGAATGGCGATTCACTCAACTCTGATGATCTGATCGCAGAGAAGCGAGAGCGCTTGGCTCATGTCGATGATGATGGCGTTACCTTCAAATCTCACCTAGATGGATCGATGCATCGCTTCTCGCCGGAAGTCTCTATGCGCGTCCAACATCAAATCGGCGCCGACATAATCTTTGCCTTCGATGAATTGACGACGCTTCACAACACTCGAAAGTATCAAGAGCAATCTTTAGAGCGGACTCGACTATGGGCGCTTCGTTGCCTCGATGAACATAAGAAATTAACCGACGAGAGATCGCATCGCCCCTACCAAGCCCTCTTTGGTGTCTTACAAGGCGCCCAATATGAAGATCTACGTAGAAAAGCCGCCCGCGACCTAGGAAGCATGGAATCCAGTGGAATCTCCTTTGACGGTTTTGGTATCGGAGGTGCGCTCGACAAATCGAAGTTAGGAACGATCGTCGGATGGGCGGTCGAAGAGCTTCCCGTCAATAAACCCCGTCATTTACTTGGAATCGGTGAGCCTTTCGACCTCTTTGCCGGCGTAGAGAATGGTGCGGATACCTTCGATTGCGTAGCACCTACGCGAGAGGCGCGAACAAGCGCCGTCTATTCGCCAACTGGTCGATTCAATGTATCTGGTGGTTCCTATCGCCGAGATTTCTCTCCGATTGACCCCGAGTGCAGTTGCTACACCTGTAAGAACTATTCACGCGCCTATCTCAACCATCTATTCCGCGCCAAGGAGATTCTCGGACCCACTTTGGCAACGATTCATAACCTTCACTTCATTGTGAATCTCGTCGAACGGATGCGCCTTGCGATTGAGTCTGGCGATTTTGCAGCCTTCAAAGAAGAGTTCCTAGGTCGCTACAAGAACAGCAATTAACTCTTCAAATACTGCTCTGGACGGAGCGAACAGAATCTAATCAATACTGAAGCAACAACTGTCGTCAAAATTACATAAGTGATTGTGAGGGATTCCAGTTCAGTTGCGAATGTGGCGCTAGCAGCAAGTCCGGCAATGACTATAGAGAACTCTCCGCGAGGAATCAGCAGCGCTGCGACTCTACGCACACCATGATCTTCAGCGTCATCCTTCATCGCCCACCATGCCGTGAGCCACTTAGAGAGCACACCGATTATTGTGAGCAATATTGCTGGAATGAGAACTGCAGGAATATCAGATGGATCAGTTTGTAGGCCGAAGAAGAGGAAGAAGATTGCAGCAAATAGATCCCTAAGTGGTGCGAGTCGAACACGAGCCACAATCGCAACATCTCCGGTAAGTATCAATCCCACCAAGAAAGCAGCAACAGCTCCGGAGAATCCGATGTATGTCGCAAGTCCCGAAGCAAGAAGCGCAGCACCAAAGACGGTAAGTAGAAGCGTCGCTGAATCTCCCATGATTATCGGAGCATGCGGAATATGAATACCGCGAGCTGCAAGCATTAGCGCTCCCCCTGCGATGATCAATGCAATCGAAATCGAAATCAGCCCAGTCACAAGCGCAACCGAGGCGATTAAGGCGCTCAAAATGGGTAAATAAACGGCTAGAAATAGGTCTTCGATAACTAAAACGCTTATGGCTCTCTTCGTCGAGGTCAATCCAATCAAACGCCCATCTTTAATCAATTGCGCAGCGATTCCCGAGGAGGATACATAGGTAATTCCGCCAAGAACTAGCGCTCCCACAAGGCCCCAACCCATTAGCAGTCCGAAGATTGCTCCGGGAATTCCATTCACCAGCGCATCGAAGATTCCAAGTGATCTTCTCTCCTTTACTGTCTCCACCAATTCCCCTGCTGAATACTCAAGCCCTAGCAAGAGAAGCAGCAGAATCGCTCCGATCTGGGCACCGAGATTTAAGAAGTCATCACTGAGACTCAATTCGACAATGCCACCATTGCCAAAGAAGAGGCCTGCTCCTAAAAAGATAGGTACGGAGGAGAATTTGAACTTCGAAGCAAGGAATGAGGCGACCCCGAGCAGAATCAAGACCGAGCCGATCTCGCCGAGTACTAGGCCATCCTCTGGCGTAAGGGCCGCAGCTAATTCCATCGATTAACCCTGGGCGGCTTTGACTGCTTGCTCTAAATGCGCGCGCACATGACGCGACATCATCGCTACGTAATCGATGATTGTGATCTTCTCGCCATTCTGACGGATTCCGGAACGAGTCAGTTTCGAGGCATCAAGAGATTCGAGGATCTCCAAATTTCCCTTGCGAAGTGAGTTGAAAGTATCGACAGAGTTCTTTGGATCTCTATCTTCTTTGATGATTGCGAAAGCATCTTCATCCCATGAGATGAAGTTGTAATCATCGCTAGTTAGCATCATCCTCAACCGAAGCGAGAGTGAAATCTCAGCATCTGCTAGATGGGCTAGACACTGCGATGCCGTCCATCCCCCATCTGAGGGTTTCTTATTCATACTGAGGCCAAAGGTGGTTGCAAAACGGGCAACTTCTTCAATATCTAAGCGGAACTGGTCGAGAATCTCTTTACTCATGACTCGAATCTACCGGTTGATGCTGAAGGCGAATACTCTTTTCCATCATGAAAACGCATCGATCGAATGTCTATTGTCGAAATGGGGCGGTTGCAGCTAGCCAGCCATTAGCGGTAGCGGCAGGGCTAGAGACGCTCCGTCGTGGCGGTAGCGCCATCGATGCCGCCATCACAGTTAGCGCCGTTCTATCGGTAATCGAACCAGGCGCATCTCACCTTGGTGGTGATGCCTTTGTGATTACTCATGACGCGGCAAAGAAATCCCAGACCGCCTTCAATGGAAGTGGTGAGGCGCCGGTAGGAGCCACCGCCGATCAATTCCAAGGGAAGATCGATCATCACGGATTTAAGTCAGCAACAGTTCCAGGTTTGGTTTCAACTTGGTTTGAGATTCATAGCGCCGGCGGAAATCTTTCGATGCAAGAAATCCTCCAACCCGCCATTGAGTATGCAAAGTACGGATTTCCGGTTACTTCGGGATTCGTAAAACGAATATCTTTTCACCTTAAACAATTCCCTGAGACAAACCTCTTCTCATCCTTAGATATTCCTACAACTCTTCGCCCGGGAGATTTACTAATCCAGCCCGATCTTGCTCGCTCGCTTGAAGCTATCGCCGAAGATGGACGAGCGTACTTCTACGAAGGTGAGATTGCCGATGCGCTGATAAAGAGCAGTGATGGCTGGTTTGATGCCGGAGATCTATCAAGGCATCGAACCCGAACCATCCCGCCGTTGAAGATCAATTATCGAAACCTCTCCATCCACGGCCAACCGCCGCCAAGTCAGGGAATGATCCTGATGGAGGAACTCTTGATTGCAGAAGGTTTTGCAATTAAAGATCTCACTGAGGCTGATCGAATTCACATGATGGTTGAAGCGAAAAAACTTGCATTCCAAGATCGCTATGAGATGTTGGGCGATCCTGAATTCATCGATATGAATCTTGATTCACTTTTTGCAGAGCCCTCGATCACCTCTCGAAGGGCGAAGATCGATATGGCTAAGGCGAATACAGCCCCAGTTAGTTACAACCAAGAAGGAAGCGACACCACTTACTTCTTGACAGCCGATCGGGACGGCAATGCAGTCTCTTGGATTCAGAGCGTATTTCATGGTTTTGGAGCCTCTTGGGCGATCCCAGGAACCGGAATTATTCTCAATAATCGTTTAACTGGATTTTCGCTCGATCCAAAGTCGCCAAATTTCATAGCTCCCGGAAAGCGACCGGCTCATACTTTGAACGCATGGATTGCAACTCACTCTGATGGGTCTCTTGCTCATGTTGGCGGAACTCCTGGAGCAAATATCCAAGTTCAAACAAACTTCCAATTGATCACAAACGCAATCGATCTCTCGCTATCGCCACAAGAAAGCGCCGAAGCTCCGAGGTGGCAGCATCTAAATGGCCCTTCAACATCCGATGCCGAAGAGAATTTCGATGGCGTTCTCCAGATTGAGAACCGGGTTTCACAAGAAGTTCTTGAGGAACTTAAGAAGCGAGGCCATCAGGTCCAAGAACTCCCTGCATTTGGTCATGGTTCCTCAGTCCAACTCTTAGAGAGGACTGAAAGTGGCACATTTGTCCTCGGCTCAGACCCACGCAGCGAGGGTCTTGCTGCAGGCTACTAATAGAATCTCGCTATGAAGCTCTACGACGAACTCGGCGGACCTTTTGATCTCATCTTTGGACTACCAGTTCACCCGCTAGTTGTTCATAGCGCGGTAGTGCTAGTTCCACTTGTGGCGATTGCGGCCCTGGTGATGTCTTATCTTCCAAGCTTCTCTCGCCGTTATGGAAAGCTCGTAATCATCTTCGCAGTAATCGCCCAGATCTCACTCTTCATCGCCAAGCAGAGCGGCGAATCCTTTGAAGATCGCTTAGGTAAAGAGGTCGAGCGGCATGCCGAATTCGGCGAGATTGCGCCATTTACATTCATTCCACTACTAATACTTCTCTTCATCCGCTGGCGAATGGATCGCGAAGGAGCGAGTATCGGCTCCCCTGTAGTTAGAAGACTTGTTTCGATTCTCTTAATTGGAGCTGCAATACTCGCTCTTATTTACATCTTCCTAACCGGTCACTCCGGCGCTGAATCAGTCTGGGGTTGGGTAAAGGATCGCTAACTATCTTTTGGTTAAGCGGAATAGCGCTACCGCTATCAGACCGCTAACTAACGATCCAGCAATAACAGCAGATACCGCGAGGTCTTGATTCGCTCCATCTTCAAAGGCCAATTTGGCGATGAAGATCGCAACAGTGAATCCGATTCCCGCTGTACTGCCCGTGGCAAATAGCTTTATTCCCCGTCCACCCTCTGGCAGTTCAGCGATTTTCGCTCTTGCTGCGATCTTCGCTGTAGCAAATACTCCAAGTGGTTTGCCGATGACCAGACCGGCAACAATTCCCCATGCGATTGGAGAATTAACGGCATCCGACACAGCCCTTGAACTCAATTCGACTCCAGAGTTTGCGAAGGCAAATAATGGAACAACGAAAAGTGTTGAGAGATTGTGGAACTTCGCCTCTAGCTTCTCAACAATCGTGACTTGGCCATCCTCCGTATCGCTCCAATTGCTATCTTGGATTGGAGTTGCAGGCGCAAGCACTCCCATAATCACTCCGGCAAGCGTTGGATGAAGTCCTGCTTTGTATAGGCTGTACCAGAGAAGCGCTCCAACAAATATATAGACGTAAATCTTCATGACCTTTAGTTTTTGAAGAATAAGCGTCGCGAATATTGCAAATACGCCCGCAAATAACCAGGAGAAGATGACACCACTTGAATAGACAAGGGCGATTATCAGAATCGCGCCAATGTCATCAATCACAGCAAGCGCCAACAAGAATGCTTTCAACCCCTGGGTCACCTTCGAACCCATTAACGCAAGTACTCCAACGGCAAGTGCAATATCTGTTGCAACCGCAATAGCCCAACCCTCTGGAGCAACTTCACCAGCAATCGCGAGATAAACCAGTGCGGGTAACGCCATTCCGCCAATAGCAGCAAAAAACGGAGCGGCAGCCTGGCGTAATTTCGATAGATGGCCCGAGGTAATCTCTCGCTTTATCTCAAGACCGACCACAAAGAAAAATATGGTCATCAAGCCGTAGTTGATTACCTTCAAGATAGTCATCTCAAGGAATATCCCGATGAAATCGACGGTGAATTCAATCTCCAGGAATCTAAAGTAGGAATCAGCAACTGGAGAGTTTGCCGCTATTAGACCCAGAATCGCTGCGATAAGAAGGATCACTCCGGAAGAGCTCTCGCGATGGAGGAAGTCTCGAAGTGGTGCGATGAGGCGTGGCATGAGATAACTATGCCAAAGTGGCGCCTATCGAGGCTCTATTAGGCTTGTGACATGTCTCTATTTGATCCATTGACGATTCGTGGCCTCACTTTTTCAAATCGCATCTGGGTTAGTCCGATGTGTCAGTACTCCGCAGTCGATGGCGTTGCAACGCAGTGGCATGACGTGCACATTGGCTCTTTTGCGACCGGCGGCACCGGGATGATCATGATGGAAGCTACGGGAGTTGTGCCTGAGGGAAGAATTTCAACTGCCTGTCTTGGACTTTGGAACGATGAACAAACAAATCGATTAAAGCCAATCGTCGCATTCGCCCATTCAATGGGAACAAAAATCGGAATCCAATTAGCTCACGCGGGAAGAAAGGCATCGTGTCTCCCTCCCTGGAGCGATCATCCGATGGCCTCTAGGGAAGAAGGTGGTTGGGATTGTGTCGCCCCAAGTGCAATCTCATTTGGCGGTAAGTACCCGGTACCAAAAGCGCTATCGATTCCAGATATCAAGAACTTAGTAAGCGCCTTCGCCGATTCCGCTCGGCGTGCTGTCAAAGCCGGATTTGATTTAGTTGAGGTTCACGCAGCCCACGGCTATTTGATTCATCAATTCCTCTCCCCCATTTCGAATCAGCGCGATGATGAATATGGTGGTTCATTCGAAAATCGCACTCGCTTTATTTTGGAGATTGCAAGAGAAGTCCGTAAAGCAATTCCTGACTCGATGCCACTATTCGTTCGCATCTCAGCCTCTGATTGGTTGGAGGATGGATGGACAATCGATGAGTCGGTTCAACTATGCAGTTTGCTCAAGGAAGTTGGCGTTGATCTAATTGATGTTTCATCTGGAGGAACTAGCTCAGGAGCTCCAGTTCCGGTTGGACCCGGATATCAAGTCCCATTTGCAGAGAGAATCAGAAGAGAATCAATGATTCCAACATGCGCGGTGGGTCTCATTACTGAGCCAAAACAGGCCGATGAGATCGTTCGTAGTGGCAGAGCAGATGCGGTGATGATGGCCCGGGAATTCCTCCGAAATCCCAGATGGCCACTTCAAGCTGCAAAAGAGCTAAATGCTGAAGTTACTTGGCCCAATCAGCTACTTCGCGGCAAGAGCTGATACGCCCTCAGCCAATAATTCCTTCACTCTCGGAACCACCTTTGTTGCGTAAAGCTCGATGGACTTCATTAGTTTGCTCTGTGGCATCGGGCCATTGGCATACTTGAAATCAAAGC
>DAIOSM010000034.1:0-8396 GCA_036752585.1 Candidatus Nanopelagicaceae bacterium | reverse complement strand
TACATAAGTGACCACACCTCTATAAGTGTCATAAACAGAGTCGAAGATAAGCGCACGTGCAGGAGCATCAGCGGAGCCCTTCGGTGCAGGAATCTGGGCAACAATCTGATCCAAGAGCTCTTCTACGCCCGCCCCAGTTTTGCCCGATACACGAAGGCAGTCAGAAGGTTGGCAGCCAATCAACTTCGCCAGTTCTTCTGCGAATTTATCTGGTTGCGCAGCAGGAAGGTCGATCTTGTTGAGAACTGGGATGATTGTTAAGTTGTTCTCCATTGCGAGATAGAGATTTGCCAGCGTCTGAGCTTCGATGCCTTGTGCGCAATCCACTAAAAGAATTGCGCCCTCACATGCAGCGAGCGATCTTGATACTTCATAGGTGAAATCAACATGACCTGGAGTGTCGATCATATTGAGAATGTAATCTTTTCCATCGAGACCAGAGCGCCATGGAAGTCTGACTGCTTGGCTCTTGATCGTGATACCGCGCTCACGCTCGATATCCATTCGATCTAGATATTGCGCGCGCATATTTCTGGCTTCGACAACGCCAGTAATACCGAGCATTCGGTCAGCAAGAGTCGACTTACCATGGTCGATATGAGCAATGATGCAGAAATTTCGAATCTGCGCAGGATCAGTCTTTGAGGGCTGTGGCGCTTTGTTTAAAGGAATAGCGGGCATCGCTCGTCCGCCTAGTTCTTTTTGATGAAGGGTTTAGCGAACGCCGGCTTTATGGGCAGCTTTTGCCATAGCCGACTTCTTGTTCGCAGCTTGGTTGGCATGGATTACGCCCTTCGAAACCGCAACATCTAACTCACGTGAAGCGGTCTTCAACTCAGTAGCAATCACCTTGGTGTCGCCAGCAGTTACGGCATCGCGGAAGCGACGAATAGCAGTCTTGAAAGAGGAACGGACCGACTTGTTGCGAAGTCTTGCCTTCTCATTGGTCTTGATCCGCTTGATCTGAGACTTGATATTTGCCACGAAACTGCCTTCCTTTACTTCCTGCTTCTAAAAATGAATACCCGTTATTTACGAGCGCCGAAGGGTATCAGCAGCCCCAAGGAAGGCTCAAACCGAGCCCCCGGATGCCACATTTCTCGCTATTGAAACCATGGCCCTCTCAAGGGCATAGATGGGAGCGGCCTCGCCTCCCTTTACGCCAACATCAGCTTTTACCAATTCCTGAATAGCAAAGGTGATCATTCCGGGTCGCCACTTAGTGAGTTGGCGTCGGGCCTTATCTATCTGCCACGGCGCCATCCCTAATCTTCCAGCCACCTCAAATGATTTGGCGTTCCGCGGTAGATCCGAGACTTTTGCCAGAGCTCGTACCGAGTTAGCGACTGCGGAGATAATCATTACTGGATCCGTTCCGGTATCCAAGGCATTTCGCAACGAAATCAAGGTGCCTCGTACATCTCCGGCAATCACTGCATCAGCCACATCAAATCCAGTTGCCTCGACTCTTCCTTGGTAGTAATTAGCGATGTCATCTTCATCAATCACTGACTTGCCAGCATTTGTGTCAAAGGAGATCTGGCTACATGCTGCTGCTAACTCACGGGTGTCGCTTCCGGTTGCACTTACGAGAGCTTGTACGGCAGCGTTAGAAATCTTCCTTCCATGGCGAGCAAATTCTTGGCGGACAAACTCCTCTTTCTCGCTCTGCTTCTTCAACGGTTCACAGGGTACGTACTCGGCCTTTAGCTTCTTTATCTTCTCAACTAGGCCCTTGCCCTTGACTCCCCCTCGGTGGAGAAAGATGAGATGAGTGTTTGGATCTATCGCATCGAAACTCTCAAGGATTTCCTCACCTACTTCTGCAGCCACATCCTGAAGATCTCTAACGATTACTACCCTTTTCTCTGAGAATAACGAAGGCGCAATCACCTCTCCGTAGCGCCCGACTTCAAGTTCCCCGCCATCAAGAGTGGTGCGCTCAAAATCTTTACGCGCCGTTAGGGCTTCACTTAGCGCGCGATCCGAGAGGGCTGCTTCTCCCCCGTGGATCAAAAGAAGTGGATTTAATGCCATGCTATTCGCCACCACTCCTTTCCAAGAAGACGCGCAGAGAATATCGGTTTGCCAGATGCATCCAAGCGCCAACTCAGAGCAATTGAGCCATTTAAATCACTCCGAAAGACGCTACCTAATCTCTCTAGACTCGATATTAGCCCCATATCTGGGTGCCCGTAAGAGTTTTGTCCGACGCTCACAAGAAAAACTGATGCGCCGTTGAAGAGTTCAAGCTCTTGGTATTTCGAACCATGGTGCGGAACCTTGATCACATCTACCTTAGGTAAGCCATCGAGAATCTTCGACTGGGCTCCGGGTTCAATGTCACCTGTAATCAAGGCTCGGACTCCATCTAATTCAACAAGCGCCACCACGCTCCGGTTGTTCTCCGCAGATCCATCTCCAGAGACAGATTCAAAACTCTCAGCTCCAGTCTCTGGCCAGAGAATCTCAATTTTGCTCGAACCTACTTGCGATCGCAGCCCACTTCTGACAACACGTGCATCCCTGAATGCCAATTCCCTATTGCTCCAAATCTCGCCGACCTCTCTCTTGCCGATTCCACTCAAACCTTGGAGATGGTCTGCGTGAGAGTGGCTAATTACAACTAGCGGTAAGCGCTCTATCCGAAATAGTTCAAGACATCGCTCGAGTAGTGAAGGATCGGGTCCCGCATCGAAGAGAATCGCAGAGCCTTGGCCCAGATTCACAAGTAAGGCATCACCCTGCCCTACATCGCATTGGCCGATTCGCCAATCCTCACCTGGAAAGAAGAAACGCTGATTAGTAGCGAATACAAGGAAGATTAGAAGAGTCAGAGCAGCTACTCGAACTCCAAAGAATTTAAGAATCACTATGGAAATTGCAAGCATGATCAATGCGGGAGCGCTTGTGACTACCGAAGGCATCGATTCGCTCCACGAAGCGATAAAGAGGATCCAACTTGTGCCTAAGTTTGCTAATTCAAGTAGAAAGCCTGCTGCTGAACCAACGGGTAGGACTACCAATGTCGCGATAAAGCCCAAAATAGTCACGAAGGGCACTACAGGTGCAACCAATATGTTGAGCAGGATGGTTCCAATATTCATGCTCCCTGAAATCAGCATTAAATAGGGTGCACAGAAGAGCGTGGCTGCGGTGGGGATTGAGATCAGCTCACCCAAGAAGCGAGGACCCGGGATTCGAGCGGCAACTATCGGGGCGAAGAAAATCAATCCAGCGGTGGCGAGCACACTCAAAATAAAGCCTGCCTCGAAAGCCTGGAAAGGATTGATGAGTAACAAGATTGAGATCGCGACTGCAAGTGAATTCGCACCAGCGCTCTTTCGGCCACTTAGCTTTGAAATCAAAAAAACAAGCGCCATAACGCCGGCTCGAAGCACCGAAGGCGTTGGCCGAACTAACAAGACAAAAATGAAGAGGACCAAAATGGTCATGATCACTTGGATTCTTCTATCTGGTAAGAAGATTCCAATTAGAGCGAAGATGAAGGCGCTGACAATCGCAAAGTTTGCGCCACTTACCGCGGTTAAATGGGAGAGGCCCGCCTCGAGCATCAGCTCAGTTAGAGCGCTACTCTGCAAAGAAGTATCGCCAATGACCATGCCAGGTATCAGAGATGCAGAGTCCCCTCCTACTTTTGAGGTCTCTTCGCGTAATGCACTCCGTACTCGCTCCAAAGCCCGAAACATGAATGGTGAATTAATTCTCACTAGGGATGCCGGTTCAGCCAGCAATAAGGCTGAAACTCTTCGCTCCTTGGTTTGAATCAGCTCGCCCTTTAACTTGATCCGTTCTCCCGGGAAGAGCGGTGATTCACTATCGATGATTACCCGAATTGGGATCCTGACCTGTTGGGAAAATTCTTTCGAGCTAACTTGTTCGGCGCGCATCAAGAATGTCATCTTCGATGATGTGAGCCTTGATCCGATAACGCGCGGACGAGTCTTTCCAGGTTCGCTACTTACTACGCCCTCGATTTCAACGCTCGAACCGACAAAACTATTGATGGGATTTTGATCTAGCGCTGCCGTGTGAATCAAAAGGATCACAACTCCGGTAGCTGTCGCAAGTAGAACCGAAGCAAGTGCGTGGCGCCGAAAGATCGCTAAGAGTGGAAGAAAAAGGAGCGCCTTCAGGGCCAGAAGATCAGCGACTGCAATTCCCGACCAAATCCCCAGCGCCAGCGCAAGAGATTGGTAACTCTTTGATCTCGGCTTCAAAGTGAGAGTCGCGACTTAATCCTCTCGAAAGTCTTCTCTCCAATTCCAGGCACCTTCTGCAGGTCAGCGATATCAACAAATGGACCATTTGCACTCCGATAATCAACGATTCGTTTGGCGAGAACTGGACCGATCCCTGATAGCGAGTCGAATTGAGTAACGCTCGCTCTATTTACAAATACAGTTCCAGTAAAACTCTTTCCCACGCCACGTGCCTGCTTCTCGGATTTCTTCTCTCCAAGATAGATCTGCTCACCATCTACGACTTTGCGGGCAAGATTTATTACCGATAGGTCTACACCTTTCCTCGCACCTCCAGCTGCTGAAATTGCATCAATCACCCGAGAGCCTTCGATTACCGGATAGACCCCTGGTTTCTTCACCTCCCCGGCTACATGTACTAACAACATTTTCGAGGGAGCGCTTTCAATCACTTTAATTGCGGGAGTCTCTACCGCCTCTCCGCGAGATGCCATGAATAAGAATCCTGCGATACAGAGCGCCAATAGGGCGAGCGCTACTACCGCCCGCTTCTGTTCAGTCGAATAATCCAGAGTATGAGCTCTAAGCTCTTCAATTCGTTCCTTTAATGAATTCATGAACGAATGAGAGCAGCGCCAACGTTAGCTTGGTAGGAAAACTTTCTAGCTTGTGGATTTTAGAGAACGATGTTCACAAATTTAGGGGCTTTGGTAATGACCTTCTTTGGCGTTGCTCCATTTAACTCGCTCTTTACCGAAGCATCATTCATAGCCAAATCTTCTAGCTCTTTATCGCTTATGCCAGGTGCAACCTCGATGCGCGCTTTGATCTTTCCATTTATCTGGAAGATCGCAGTAACTGAGTCCTCGGTCAGAAGTGAGGTATCGACTTGGGGCCAACCGGCAAGCGCTACGCAGGGCTTATGGCCTAAGCGCTCCCACATTTCTTCGGCTGTGTATGGGGCGATCAGCGAGAGGGAGATTGCGACAGTTTCAACAGCTTCTCTGACAGCTGGATCTGCTGGGCCGCAACCCGAATCGATTGCCTTTCTCGTTGCATTCACAAGCTCCATGATTCGAGCTACAGCGACATTGAATCTAAATGATTCAACGGCGAATGAGATGTCATGAAGGGCCTTATGGGTGACTTTTCGCAGAGCAATATCACCTGTTTTGAAATCAATCCCGGGATTGCTGGTTACATCGCCAGAAAGTCTCCAAGCGCGATTGAGGAATTTCACCGATCCCGAAGGTGAAACATCTGCCCAATCCACATCATCTTCCGGAGGGCCTGCAAAGACCATCGATAAGCGGATCGCGTCAACTCCATGTCGCTCTAGTTCATCCGAGAGACGCACAAGGTTTCCTCGGCTCTTGCTCATCGCAGAGCCATCCATGATCACCATGCCTTGATTCAAAAGGCGAGTGAAAGGTTCAGTGAAATCTACAAGTCCCATATCGAATAGGGCTTTAGTGAAGAAACGGGAATAGAGAAGATGAAGGATTGCATGTGTCACGCCGCCAACGTATTGATCGACTGGTAACCAAGTCTTTACTTCATCTAGATCGAAGGCACGATCATGCTTATCCACGCTGGTGTAGCGGAGGAAATACCAAGATGAATCTACGAATGTATCCATAGTGTCGGTATCGCGTTGTGCCGACGAGCCACACTTTGGGCACTTCACATTTACCCAATCGGTCGCTGTCGCCAGCGGTGAACTGCCTTTTGGCTTTAAGTCGACAGTCTTCGAATCCGGTAAACGGACTGGTAACTCTTCGGTCGGGACTGGGACCTCGCCACATTTCTCACAATGAATGATTGGAATTGGGGTACCCCAATAACGTTGACGAGAGATCAACCAATCACGGAGGCGATAGTTTTGAGATGCCCTAGCTAAGCCCTTTGCTTCAAGATCTCCGATTACCTTCGTTATCGCAGCGGATGTCTCCAGGCCATTCAAAGAGCCCGAGTTGATCATTCTTCCATCGCCATCAGTTGCAATACCTGAAACAGCTGGATCCTCACCTTCTGTCTCAACTACAACTCGGATTGGAAGATTCATGGCTCGGGCGAAATCAAGATCGCGCTGATCATGAGCAGGGACTGCCATGATCGCTCCTGTTCCATAATCAGCTAAAACGTAATCGCTCGCCCAGATCGGGATCCGTTCGCCATTTACCGGATTGATTGCATATCTTTCGAGGAAGACACCGCTCTTTGGGCGCTCAGTTGATAGTCGATCAATATCGCTAGCTGCCTTTACTGAATCGAAATATTCGTTGAATTTCGGTTCGACACTCGTCCCGGAGACAAGCTCTCGCGCCAACTCGCTATCGACTGCGACGACCATAAATGTCGCGCCATAAAGGGTGTCGGGGCGGGTCGTATATATGACTACAGGTTCGCTTCTTCCATCAATCGCGAACTTAACTTCAGCACCGGTTGATTTTCCAATCCAGTTGCGCTGCATCGTCAAGACCTTCTCCGGCCACTTACCCTCAAGTTGTTCCATATCGGCGAGTAAGCGTTCGGTGTAATCGGTGATCTTGAAATACCACTGATTCAATTTCTTCTTTGTGACCGGGTTATCGCAGCGCTCACAGAGTCCAGCGACTACTTGTTCATTGGCGAGAACAGTCTGGCAATCTGGACACCAATTGACCGCGGAATCCTTTCGGTAAGCAAGACCGCGCTCGAAAAGCTTTAGGAAGATCCATTGGTTCCAACGGTAATACTCGGGGTCGCAGGTATAGAGGACGCGATCCCAATCAAAGGAACACGCATAACGTCTCATCGATGCGCGCTGAGTATTTATGTTCTCGTAAGTCCAAACGCTTGGGTCTTCATTCCTCTTTATTGCTGCATTCTCGGCAGGTAATCCGAAGGCATCCCATCCGATTGGATGCATGACATTAAAACCTTTTTGCACCCAGTAACGGGCGATCACATCCCCAAGGGCGTAAGCCTCTGCGTGGCCCATGTGAAGATCCCCTGATGGATAAGGGAACATGTCGAGCACATATTTCTTAGGGCGCGGGTCGTCCTGTCTACCCGATCGGAATGGCGCTAACTCATCCCAGATTGGTAACCACTTCTCTTGGACGTGGTGGATGTCGTACGCCTCATGCATGTGCTTAGGTTACCGCCAAACTACGCCGGTTAATTCTTCACTTACATTCCATAGATTATTTGCGAGTTCTTGGTCATAGGCGATAGAGCGCGCACGTACTGCTTTAGGAAAGCCGCGCATCTCCAATAATCCATCAGGTCCGATAAACGAAGCTCCATAAAGGTTAGGGAATGTTGCGGCGCAGAGAGTGGGCAGCGCGCCGCGTGAAGCAGATTGCGCAATCACGCCATTCATAAATGCCGTACTTCGCTCTTCCCAGATATTTCCCTTCATCTTCGGTGCGACGCTTTGGAGATTTGTATTTGAATATCCTGGATGCGCCGCAATCGCAGTGATCTTCCAATCCTTCGCACTAGCTATCCGCTCAAGTTCAAATGTGAAGAGAAGATTCGCCAATTTACTCGCGCCATATGCGCCCCAAGGCGAGTACTTGTTTCTGCCTAAGCAGATATCCCTAATCGAACCTAGCGAACCATCTCCGAAACTTCCCATCCGGTGTGCTTGGCTTGAAATTGTCACAATCCGAGACTTCACTCGATCGCGTATCAGCCCGGCGAACGCGAAATGTCCGAGATGATTTGTTGCCATCTGCATCTCAAAGTCATCGACGCTCTTTCGAAGCGGAATCGCCATGATTCCTGCATTGAGTATCAATACATCTATTTCGTAATCAACCTTGCGAGCTGCGCGACGAACGCTCTCGAGATCAGCAAGGTCCAGTTCAAGTAGATCGATTCGCTCACTTGAGAGCTCTTTCTTTACCGACTCCGCTTTCTCCAAAGAACGCGCAGCAATAGTTACTTTCGCTCCAGCCCGCGCTAACTCACGCGCTGCCTCTTTTCCAATGCCGCTAGTCGCACCGGTAATTAGAAATCGCTTGCCTTCCAGATTTGGAAGATCTTTAGCGCTCCAGCCCGCGGGAATCTTCTGCAGGGCTAGCCCTCTTCTTTCTTTGTCTTCGCTCATATCTTCTTCCTTCATATTTGTGGAGCTAAGGGGACTTGAACCCCTGACCCCCTGCATGCCATGCAGGTGCGCTA
>DAIOSM010000033.1:0-8440 GCA_036752585.1 Candidatus Nanopelagicaceae bacterium | reverse complement strand
GAGTTAGAGGTGATCTTGAATGACTTTCCAATTCCGCCAGTTGCCAATACAACAGCAGGAGCTTCGAAGAGAACTTCTTCGCCAGTCTCGCGCCAATATCCGTAGCAACCAGAAACCTTCTCGCCATCTTTCAAGATAGATGTGATGGTCAATTCTGCGAATACCTTTATGTACTTCTCGGCATCGCCGAATTCCTTCTTATCCTTCTGCTGCATAGCGACGATTCGCTGTTGCATCGTGCGGATCAATTCCAAACCAGTACGGTCACCAACGTGGGCAAGACGTGGATATTCATGGCCACCGAAGTTACGTTGTGAGATTCGGCCATCTTTGGTGCGATCAAAGAGCGCGCCCCAAGTCTCAAGCTCCCAGATTCGATCTGGTGATTCCTTCGCATGAAGCTCAGCCATACGCCAGTTATTTAGGAACTTTCCACCGCGCATCGTGTCGCGGAAATGAACTTTCCATCCATCGTTCTCGTTGACATTTCCCATCGCGGCAGCAGCGCCACCTTCTGCCATAACAGTGTGGGCCTTACCGAAGAGCGACTTACAGATGATCGCTACGCGAAGTCCTGCTTGGCGCGCTTCAACAGCAGCGCGAAGTCCAGCGCCTCCCGCTCCGATTACAACTACATCGAAGCGATAGCGATCGAATTTGATATCGCTCGCCTTAATTCCAGTCGTTGCTTTTGCCATCTCTCCGCCTAGAAGAAGTAGTAGTTGGTAATAGTGCCTTTTGCGACCAACCGAACATATAGATCGGTTAGCGCCACAACGATGAGTGAGATCCAGGCATAGACCGGATGACGCTCATTCAAACTAGAAACCCAAGTCCACATCTTGTAGCGGAGCGGATGCTTGGAGAAGTTACGTAACCTTCCACCGATTGTGTGGCGGCAGGTGTGGCAAGAAGCTGAGTAGAGCCACAACATCGTTGCATTGAGAACGAGAATGAGAGTTCCAACGCTCATATGTCCCCACTCGCCTTCAGGGTTCTTGAAAGCGATGATTGCGTCGTAGGTAAGGATTATGTTGAAGATAAGTCCGAAGTAGAAGAACCAGCGATGTCCATTCTGCAGAATCAACGGAGCGCGAGTCTCACCGGTGTACTTCTTATGTGGTTCTGCTACTGCACAAGCAGGTGGTGACATCCAGAAAGAACGGTAGTAAGCCTTGCGATAGTAATAACAGGTCAATCTAAATCCGAGTGGGAATATAAGAATCAAAAGAGCTGGGGAGATTGCAAACCCAAAGAGTGAGAGTGCACCAAATGGTGTTCCAAAGTGAGCTGCTCCCTCAACGCATGCTGCAGATATACATGGGGAGTAGAAAGGTGAGATAAGAGGTTCAGTGAAGTAATACTTATTCTCAAAGGCGCGAAATGTCGCGTAGATGATAAATGAAACGAGAACTCCGAAAGTCATCGCTGGTTGTAACCACCAACGATCTGTGCGAAGAGTTCTCTCTTTAATCGCTGCTCTAGTGCTGGAAAAGACTCCCGTAGCCAAAGCTTGCCTCCTGATCGGCTTGCCCTCTGATCGACTCTGGAAATTTTCCTCGTACTTCTCAGGGTTTTCTAGGTGAACCCCTATGAGTTGGCACACAGGCCCTTGCTCTGGCGGAGGGCGTGGGATTTGAACCCACGAAGGTTTCCCTTGCCGGTTTTCAAGACCGGTGCACTAGGCCACTATGCGAGCCCTCCGTGGGAGAACTTACCGGTCTTGCTTGGGCTCCTCAAAATTCTCATCATCTAAACCAGATAGCGCAGGCTTCAGGTGAATCCGGAAACGGATTGAAGTCATATGGATCGCAACAATGACTAGCGCGGAGATTGCCACTATTAGATTTAGTTGCAGCGTCGTCTTATCAAGAAGAACGAAGGCGGTTGCGCCAATCGCAGTCGCCGTTGCGTAGAGCGGTCCTCCTGAAAAGATTTGTGGCGTGATTCGACATACGACATCACGTAATACACCGCCTCCTACTGCTGCTATGACTCCTATCAGAACTGCAACTAACTCTGATGTTCCGTAAAGAAGCGCTTTGTATGTACCAGCAACAGCAAAGAGTGACATCGCAATCGAATCTAGTACGACGATAGCGCCACCGATGCGGCGATACCAACGACCAAGAATGAGCGCTACCAAAACTCCAGCAACCGCAGTGAGGATATATCGATCCTGCATACCGGCGGGGCGTCCAGCATCAATCAAGATGTCACGAAGAAATCCACCGCCAAGTCCAGTAAGTATCGCGACAGCAGTAACACCAACTAGATCAAATCGCTTGTAGAAGATGGCAAAGAGCGCTCCTTGAAATGCTCCGACTCCAACACACAATAGGTCGAGCCAGAGCGGCACAACGACAGTTGTCATTCCGGTAACTCCAATAACTCTTCAATCACCTTTGCTACTCCATCCTCTACACAAGGTTCAGCGACTGACTTTGCATGTAGCTTTCCTTCTGGATGCCCATCTCCCATCGCCCAAGATCTTCCAGCCCAAGCGAGCATTGAGAAATCATTGGGATTATCGCCAAAAGCTACGGTCTCTTCAGCGCTTATTCCATGTCTTTCTGCAATCAATGAGAGCGTTGCGCCTTTTGAAACGCCATGGCCATTTATCTCCAAGAGCGAATCGTGCGGATTTGAGTGGGTTACGGTCGCGATCCCATCAAGTTCACGCCTCGCAATCTCTAACATCTCATCTGAGGTCAATTCTTGATCAGAGCAGCGAGCCAACATCTTGGTAGCTGGGCTATCGATGACTTCGAATATGTCGTGGACTCCAATGTTGTCGAGGCCGACATCCCATCTTGGAACATAAGCCTTTTCGCGGTGGAAATAGTTATGTTTCTCGACAGCAAAAGAGATCGTAGGAATAGCAAGCCTCAACCGATTGACGGTTTCGATCTGGGACTCCTTAGACATCAACCACTCTTCTAAGACTCGCTCTTTATGGATGTCGTAGAGCAAGGCGCCATTTCCAAGGATTCCTCGACCAAATGGAAATGCAGCAGCAATCTCTTTCATCCAACGCGGAGGTCTTCCCGTTACATAGAAGATCTCAATACCAGCTTCATGAGCAGCAAAGAAAGCATCCTTGGTGCGCTGAGTTATCTCGCCGTAGTGAGAGACGATGGTGCCATCGAGATCTGTTGCGATTAATTTCGGGCGACGTAAGAGTGCGCTCAATTAATTCACCGGCAAAAGTCGATCAGTGCCTAAATAGGACTGGAGCGCCTTTGGAACTAATACAGAGCCATCACTCTGTTGGTGGTTCTCAAGTATCGCAACGATCATTCGTGGTACCGCAACCAGGGTTCCATTTAGCGTAGCGACTGGGGTGGTTCCATTCTCACCCTTGATCCTTATATTCAAACGTCTTGCTTGGAAATCCGAACAATTCGAGGTGCTTGTTACCTCTCTATACGCACCTTGCGTAGGAATCCATGCTTCACAATCAAATTTCCGGTTAGCGCTCGAGCCGAGATCTCCCGTTGCTACATCAATCACTCGATAAGGGATCTCCATTGCATTTAGGAAATCCTTCTCCCAGTTGAGCAACCGCTGATGTTCGGCAACTGCATCTTCTGGTTTACAGAATGAGAACATCTCAACTTTCTCAAATTGATGAACTCGAATAATGCCGCGCGTATCTTTTCCATATGATCCAGCTTCACGTCTAAAGCATGGTGAATAACCGCTATAGCGAAGCGGTAACTTTCCAGAATCTAGGATCTCATCCATGTGGTACGCAGCTAGTGGAACTTCACTTGTTCCAACAAGGTAGAAGTCATCTTCCTGAAGATGGAAGACATTCTCGGCTGCCTGGCCAAGGAATCCAGTTCCTTCCATAGCCTCTGGTTTAACCAGGACCGGTGGGATGACTGGGATGAATCCAGCTTTAGTGGCCATCTGGATGGCGTAATTAACAAGCGCTAACTCAAGTAGCGCGCCCACGCCGGTCAAGTAATAGAAACGTGCTCCCGAAACCTTGGCGCCACGCTCAACATCTATTGCGCCAAGGATCTTTCCTAGTTCGACGTGATCCTTCGGTTCGAAATCGAACTTGGGTGGATTGCCTATCTCTTCAAGCACTTTGAAATCGGCTTCACCGCCGATTGGGGCTCGCTCATCGACGATATTGGAGATTCCTAGCGCCAATTTCTTAAATGCCTCTTCAGTCGCACTCTTCTTTGATTCCGCTTCTTTGACTTGGGCAGATAGAGCCTTTGCACGTTCCAATAGCGCGCTCTTTTCATCACCCTTTGCCGCACCAACTGATTTTGAAAGTGTGTTCTGTTCAGCTCTTAACGCTTCGAATTCAACAATGGCGCTTCTGCGAACTTCATCCGCAGCAAGGACCTCATCAACTAGAGCGGTGCTCTCGCCTCGCGCTTTCTGAGAGGAGCGGACTAGTTCAGGATTCTCACGAAGCAGCTTTACATCAATCATATTTTCTTCCCAGCTCGCACATCCGCTAGCCAATCATCGGCAGCGATGAATGATTCATCTGTGGTTGCTTTTGTGGTCGTTGGTGGAACTTTATCGGCTCTAGGGTACGAACCAAGGTAGCGAACATCCTCACAGATACGACGGAGCCCAGTTAATGCATCACCGACTCGCTCTTCACTTATATGTCCTTCTGCATCGATGATGAAGTGGTAGTGCCCAAGCTCTCTACCGGTTGGGCGAGATTGGATGAAGGTTAGATTCACTCCGCGAACTGCAAATTCAGTCAACACTTCCAATAGCGCACCCGCGTGGTCCGCGCCGATGAATGCAGCAAGTGATGTGCGATCGTGGCCAGTTCGTTGCGGAACAACTCCGGGTTTTCCAACAAGAACGAAGCGAGTTACAGCGCCATCGTTGTCACCGATATTTGAGGCAAGGATCTCCAATCCATAGATCTCAGCCGCGTTAGGGGCAGCGATTGCGGCGTCATATTCACCTTTACCTAAAGAGGCAGCTGCAGCAGCGGTCGATGAAGTGATGATGATTTCGGCGTTTGGATGATTCTTTGCGATATAGGTACGACATTGTGATTCTGCATGTGGATGGGTCGCGATCTTCTTAATCTCGGAAGCCTTCTTACCTTTTACTACAAGTAACGCAAAGCTAACTGGAAGCGTTACTTCGCCATAGATAACAAGTGGATCACCGATAGCCAATTCATCAAGGGTGCGAGCTACAACCCCTTCGACTGAGTTCTCGATGGGCACTAACGCTCGATCGGCTTGACCGCTACGGACAGCATCTAAAGCTGCGGTTACATTTGCAAAAGGGTTTAACGAATCGCTAGATGTGGCAACGGTCCGGAGAGCGGCCTCGGTAAAAGTGCCACTTGGTCCTAAATATGCGTAGCGAGTCACTGCGTAAGGATACCGGCAAGCCAGAGCGTTAGGCTTGCTTATTATGAACCGCACTCTTCACTTCTCATCGTTCGCCTGGCGATCTGAGTTGGGATTACATCGTGATGGAAATGAAGATTCAGGATTAATTTCAAGAAATCTAATTGCGGTCGCAGATGGAATGGGCGGTTATGCCGGTGGCGAAGTGGCTTCAAGCACTTCAATCAAGACGCTTGTTGAATTACTTCCAGTGATAAACAACCCTGAATTGGATCCGCAATCACGTGATGATATCTATCGCACTTCAATAGCGGACATGGATCAAGCGATTCGCAAGATCGCTAATGAGAAGCCAGAGCTAGATGGAATGGGAACCACGCTCACTTCATTTGCACTCTTTGATAATCAGATCCATTTATTGCATGTGGGAGATTCGCGGGCATATCGAATTCGCGGAAAGAAGATCACTCGTTTAAGCCATGATCACACTGTTGTTCAAGAGTTAATCGACCAAGGCCGAATAACTGAAGATGAGGCTAGCGATCATCCCCAGCGCTCATTCCTGACACAAGCTTTGATGGGTAAAGGCAACGTTGATGCGCCATTACTTGCGTTTCCTGCCGAACCGGGTGATATCTATCTTGTTTGTAGCGATGGGCTTACTGTCGTTGTCGATGAGGGAAAGATAGCTTCGGCTTTCTCTGAAGACTTACAGACTGCTGTGAATTCTTTAGTGGACCTTACATATAAGAAGGATGCTCCCGATAATGTCACGGTGATTGCCGCCTTGATCGGTGAAACATCTCTCGATATTGATGCGACCCTGATCGGAGCAGCGCAATGAAGCGGATCTTGGGTGACCGCTACGAGCTTGGTCAGATGATCGGAACTGGCGGGATGGCAGATGTCTATCTCGCTGAAGACTTACGGCTTCACCGCGAAGTAGCGGTAAAGATTCTCCGCAGCGATCTCGCTCGTGATCCCGCATTTGTAAATAGATTCAATAAGGAAGCGCTCGCGGCCGCTGGCTTAAATCATCCCGGCATCGTCTCGGTCTACGACTCTGGTCAAGAAGCTACACCGAGTGGAGCGATGCCATACATAGTTATGGAATATGTAGAAGGCCATACATTGCGCGAAATCCTCCATAAGGGTGATCGGCTTCCATTTGAACGCGCCATCGAGATCGTTGAAGGGGTACTGAATGCGCTCGCTTACTCGCATAAGAATGGAATCGTCCACCGCGATATAAAGCCTGGAAACATAATGATCACCGATACCGGCGAAGTTAAGGTGATGGACTTTGGAATCGCACGTGCCCTTTCAGATGCTGGCGCCACACTTACTAGTACTTGGAATATTGTGGGCACAGCGCAATACCTCTCACCGGAACAAGCGACTGGTGGCCAAGCTGATGCACGGAGCGATCTCTACTCCGTTGGATGTCTCTTCTATGAATTGGTCTCAGGTAAACCACCCTTCTCTGGTGAGACACCTGTTGCGATTGCATACCAACATGTATCAGCGCCACTAACTCCAGTCACCTCGATCGAGTCGTCGCTCGACCCAGCGATTGATGGATTCTTCGAGATTGCTCTCGCTAAAGATTCGAGCGATCGTTACCCAAGCGCTGCTGCGATGTTGAAGGATTTAAAGAAGCTATCGCGCGGTGAGCGGATTACTACTCAAATCCCTAAGCAGAAGAGTGCAAAGAGTGGGAGCAGAAATAGATTTGCAGCGATCGCCATTGCACTTGTAGCAATCGTTGGAATCACAAGTTTCTTCATCTTCCGCCCTACTCCCTCATCTGAGTTAAGGACTCTGCCCAATGTCGTTGGACTTACCGAGGCTGAAGCGCGACTACAACTCTCCGGATTCACAATAACTATCCAACGCGCACCAGATCCTCGAATCCCAAGAGATCGCGTCGCAAGCCAACTTCCACTCGCAACAGTTCGAGTTAGTGAAGGAAGCGCTGTAACGCTCACTCTCTCCGATGGTCCAGGAGATGCAACGGTTCCCACAGACATAATCGGAAAACCGCTTGAGGAGGCGCGCGCTGCACTTGCAGCTGCTGGACTTCGCGTAAGTAGAACTATTGCCGTTGATTCAGAGGAGCAACCTGGAATCGTCCTAAAAGTAACGCCAGAGCAGGGCTCTACGATTGAGGCAGGAACTGGTGTGACGCTAGAAATCGCTAGCGGAAATGTCAAAGTTCCAGAGTTACTAGGAAAGAGCGATATCGAAGCTCGTACTCTTCTAACTCAAGCCGGCTTCTTAGTTAAGACCGTCGAGGCTTTTGATGCCAATCAACCTCTTGGAGTTGTGATTGCCCAAGCGCCGGTAGCTGGAGAGACGAAGATAATCGGATCCTCAGTAACTATCACGATTAATAAAGCGCCGACTAGCGGTTAAAAACCGGCGCAAGTCCTTCTGATCTCGAAACTGCATCTTTCATCCCGCACTCGACTAGCCAATTAGCAAGAAGATGATGTCCATGTTCGGTAAGAACTGATTCGGGATGGAATTGGACGCCATGGATCGGTAGTTCTTTATGCCGAACCGACATCACAACTCCGCTCTCACTTCTTCCTGTGACAACTAATTCATCTGGAAGCGTCTCTTCTTTGATTGCAAGAGAGTGATAACGAGTTGCAGTAAATGGTGAAGGGAGATCTTTAAATACTCCACTTCCATCATGTGAAACTTCAGATGTCTTGCCATGTAGTAATTCCGGAGCGCGATCTACGGTTGCACCATAGGCAACCGCTAACGCTTGATGGCCTAAGCAGACTCCTAGAAGTGGTTTCTTAATTTCGGCAGAACGCTTGATCATCTCGATCGACACCCCAGCAGCCTCGGGGGTTCCGGGACCTGGAGAGATTAGAACTCCGTCGTACTTATCGGCCTCTTGCGCACTTACGGCATCGTTACGGACGACAGTGCATTCGGCTCCCAGTTGTTGGAGATATTGGACCAGGTTGAAAACAAAGGAGTCGTAGTTATCGATAACCAGGATCCGTGTTCCCATGTCCTCATCCTCTCGTGTAACCTGCCGCCCATGCCTAAGTCGCGGATCCGTAAGAAGA
>DAIOSM010000032.1:0-8515 GCA_036752585.1 Candidatus Nanopelagicaceae bacterium | reverse complement strand
ACCGTGGCCAACCAGAAGGGCGGGGTAGGCAAGACCACCTCGGCGGTCAACATCGGGGCAGCCCTAGCTATGGGGGGCCTTCGAACCCTAGTCATCGACCTCGACCCACAGGGCAACGCCAGTACCGCTTTTGGGGTCCAACGCGATGAAGTTCAAGGAATGTATGAAGTAATAATCAAAGATCTTCCCATCGTCGATGCTGCGTTAAAAGTTCCAGGTTATCCCGCACTCGAAATAATTCCAGCAACACAATCTTTAGCAAATGCAGAAGTTGAATTAGTTCCATTGGTCGCACGCGAATTAAGGTTGAAACGAGCTTTAACAAATTATCTAAACGAGGCTGCATCTCGCGGTGAACGTTTTGATTATGTAATCATCGATTGTCCACCAAGCCTTGGTTTATTAACGATCAATGCGCTAGTTGCTGCAGATGAATTACTTATTCCGATTCAATGCGAGTACTACTCATTAGAAGGTTTAACACTTCTTTTACATACAGTCACATTGATACAAGAGCATCTAAATCAGAATTTAAAGTTGACCACAATTGTTTTAACTATGTATGACGGACGTACTCGATTAGCAAATGATGTTGCTGATGAGATTCGTAAACATTATCCAAACGAGTTGATCGATATCCCAATACCAAGAGCTGTACGAGTTAGTGAAGCTCCTTCATATGGACAGACAGTTATGACATATGACCCTGGTTCAAATGGCGCTGATGCATATGCACGAGTAGCGCGAGAGATTGCAAGAAGAGGTGCACCCACAATCACAAGCGCTGAGGTTGGCTAATGACAACAAAGCGCGGTGGTTTAGGAAGAAACCTTGATTCACTTATTCCAACACCAATCCGTGCAAGTGGAGTTGAAGCGCCAGTTGCCGGAAGGTTAGAGGTTGATATCGATTCGATCAGACCTAATCCAAAACAACCAAGAAGTATCTTCGATGATTCAGAGTTAATGGAGCTAGCAGCTTCAATTAAAGAGATCGGGATTCTTCAACCACCTGTAGTACGTAAGGTAGGCGAAAATCAATATGAATTGATTATGGGAGAGCGACGCCTCCGCGCTTCTAAGTTAGCGGGCTTGAAGCGAATCCCGGTAATCATCCGCGAGACAAGTGATAATGAATTATTACGGGAAGCGCTCATTGAGAATATCCATCGCAGTAACCTCAACTCACTTGAAGAGGCTGCGGCTTACAACCAGATGTTGACTGATTTTGGTTTAACTCATGATGAACTAGCGAAGCGAATCGGCAAGTCACGGCCAGTCATCACAAATACTTTAAGACTTTTGAACCTTCCTCCTTCTGTCCAGAAGAAGTTAGCAAGTGGTGCAATAAGCGCTGGACATGCACGCGCTCTACTTGGTTTAAGTGATCCAGGAGAGATCGAGCGGATTGCAAATAAGATCGTCAGCGAGGGACTTAGCGTTCGAGCTACCGAAGAATTGATAATGGTAAGTGGTGGCGGAAAGAGATCTTCAAGTAAGAAGAGCGGCTCAACTTCACTTGGGAAGTATCAAGAGTTAGAAGAGCGGATCGGTGATGCTCTAGATACAAGAGTGAAGATTAAGGGCGGCAAGAACGGCGGAAAGATTCTTATTGAATATGCCGATAGCGATGATTTATTAAGGATTGCTGGAAAACTCAGTTAAGTTTTAGCGAGTTACGACGCGCGATTTCTTGTTCTACAACCCCAGCAAGGGCTTTTACGCCTTCGCGGATTCGCTCCGGAGTTGGGTGGCAATATGAGAGGCGCATCGACCAACTTCCAAGACCATCTGCATAAAAAGCAGTTCCAGGAACATAAGCGACCTTTGCAACGATTGCTTTTGGCATCATCGCTTTGGTATCGATCTCTGGTGGGAGAGTCACCCAGACATAGAAGCCACCTTGGGGTTTAGTCCAAGTAGCTGACTTCGGGAAGTAAGAATCAAGGGTTTCAAGCATCGCATCGCGGCGGGCCTTATAGAGCTCAACAAATGAGGAGATCTGGTCGCGCCAGGGTTGGTTTGCGAGGTAGCTAGATATCGACATCTGGGCGAAGTTTGAGGGGCAGAGAATCGATGATTCAGAGGCGATAACCAACTTCTCGCGGAGAGCTTGTGGGACGAGCGCCCAACCGATGCGAAAACCAGGGACGATCGTCTTTGAGAAAGAACCTAAGTAAATGACATTCTCGGAATCCTCAGCGCGCATCGCGTTCGGCGATGGACGATCAAAACCAAGTAGGCCATATGGATTATCTTCAACGATGAAAATCTTCTCAGCCCGACAGATATCAAGGATCTCGGTTCGGCGATCAGCGGGAAGTAATACCCCAGCTGGGTTCTGGTAATTCGGAATTAGATAGAGGAATTTGATTCTTCTACCTTGATAACGGAGAGTCTTGATGGCCTGACGGAGCGCTTCTGGGACTAAACCATCCTTATCCATCTCAACATGAACCACACTCGCTTCATATTGGGAGAAAGTTCCAAGTGCACCAACATATGAAGGCGCCTCAACTAAAACCACATCACCTGGATCGATAAAGATTCTAGAAATCAGATCAAGCGCTTGTTGGGATCCGGTAGTTACAAGAATGTCATCAGGATTCGCACGGATACCTTCGAGCGCCATAACA
This sequence comes from Candidatus Nanopelagicaceae bacterium, assembly GCA_036752585.1. Taxonomy (GTDB): domain Bacteria; phylum Actinomycetota; class Actinomycetes; order Nanopelagicales; family Nanopelagicaceae; genus MAG-120802. Next base: position 5,880 of record DAIOSM010000032.1, on the reverse strand, counting down.
TCACAGATCTGTTCACGGAGTTTTGGGTGGCCCTGTCCACTTCCATATTGGAGAGCTTCTTGGCCATGATCCTTGATTAACTTCTCAACTATCGATGCCATCGTATCCATTGGGATTGCTGAAAGATTTGGCATACCACCAGCAAGTGAGACGATTTCCGGGCGTGATGCGACTGCGAAAAGTGAGCGAATCTCACTTGGTTTCATATGTGCAGCGCGATGGGCATAACGCTCATGGAGATTCTCCGGCTCGTGGGTCCGGTAGCGCTCGACATGCTCGTTAGACATTTGCGGATTCTCCCATAAGAGCGGGTGATTTAGTTACGAATACCTGCGCGACGAAGATCTTCAATCCGCAATGTTCCAGTCTTGGCATCCTCTTCAGCCGATAAGAACAACCTTTGAATCGCAATAACTATCCCCTCAGCGACGGTATCGCGGAACGTAGGATCGTTTAACCGCGCCGCATCTTTCGGGTTCGTGATGTATCCAATCTCAAGGCGGATTGTCGGAGCTTTCGTTAATCGCAATAAGTCCCAAGTTTTTGCATGGGTTCGATTATTCGCAAGATCTGTTCGTGCACAGATCTCACGTTGCGCCAGCGTTGCAAAGCGCTCTCCTACCAGAGAATGGATTCCATGTTGGTCGCTGCCATAAAAGTAAGTTGATACGCCATGAGCTTTATCGTTCTTGTAATTATCGATGCCAATAGAAATTACAAGATCAGCGTTAACAGAGTTTGCGAAGTTGATCCGTTCAGTTTCACTCGGGGTTGAATCCGCGCCCCTAGAGAGAAAGACCGATACACCAAGAGCGATAAGGCGCCCTTCTATTTTCTGGGCTAGATCAAATGTAAGTGGTGAGATCTCGTTTCGTGGACTCGGATCTAGAACAATGACTTTATCTGCAAGCGCTGGACCACGTTTAGCTCGATCGGCTTGGGCGCGAAGTTCAGTAGGCGCTCCCCCGGTCACGGTTCTCATCAAACGCATCAACGATATGACTGTTCCGGGGCCACAGATTCCATCAACCTTAGTTCCAACCGATTTCTGGAACTCTTTTACAGCGCTCTCTGTGAGCGGTCCATAGATTCCATCGACTCGTCCAGGATTGAATCCCATTTCAACTAATCGCGATTGAAGGTTAGCGATGTCATCGCCGCGCATATTGGGTTGTTGAATACGAAGTGAGCGATCACCTAACTTCCAACGCGCCTCTTCTAAAGCTTTCTCAGTGGGTGAATCGATTAACCCAGAGACTGAAAGACCGCGCGCTTGTTGAAAACCACGAATAGCCTCAGATACATCTTTATCGAAGCTCTCTTTTACTTCAGATAAGAAACCAAGGCGATGGAGCGTTGTAGTAACACTCGTTACTAGTTCCCCGCGATCGCCGGGTTTAAGCATTAGCTCTCTCGCTTAGCCGATGTATTCAGAGAGTTCGCGGACGATAGCTGGCTTCGGGCGCGCACCAACGATGCTCTTTACTACCTCGCCACCAACAAAGAGGTTCATTGTTGGAATCGAGCTGATGCCGTACTTCATAGCGACCGAACCCTCTTCATCGGTATTCAACTTAACGATCTTGATCTTTCCGGCGTACTCATTTGAGATCTCTTCAAGGATCGGGGCAACGGCGCGGCATGGTCCACACCACTCAGCCCAGAAATCAACTAGGACTGGGGTTGTGCTCTTCAATACAACCTCATTGAAATTAGCTGCCGTTACTTTCTCTGTTGCCATTACCTATCTCCTTCTTTCCATGAAGTTTTCTATGAAGTTAACTCTAGTGTCCTGCTAAGAATCGCTCAGCATCAAGGGCGGCTTGGCAGCCCGAGCCGGCTGCGGTGATTGCTTGACGATAGGTGTGATCCACCAGGTCGCCACAGGCAAAAACCCCTTTGATATTCGTTTTTGTGGAACGCCCTTCTACCTCGACATAACCCTCGCTATTGGTTGTGACCTGTCCCTTTACCAACTCACTTCTTGGTAGATGGCCGATGGCGACAAATAACCCAGTGAAGTCTTTGACGCTCTCCTCACCAGTCTTTGTATTCTTCAATTTAAGTCCAGTCATCTTCTCTTCACCGAGAACATCGACGATCTGGGTGTTGAACATAAATTCGATCTTTGGATTGTTCTTAGCGCGTTCTGCCATGATCTTTGAAGCACGCAACTCTTCGCGGCGATGGATGATGACGACTTTCGTGGCGAACTTAGTCAAGAAGTTAGCTTCTTCCATCGCAGAATCTCCGCCACCAGCGACAGCAATTAGCTGTTCTCTAAAGAAGAAACCATCACATGTCGCACACCAAGAAACGCCTCGTCCCGATAAACGTTTCTCATTCTCTAACCCAAGTTCTTTATATGCAGAACCCATTGCAAGAATTACAGATTTTGCTCGAATGGTATTTCCCATTCCATCAGTTAGCTCTTTTATCTCACCTTCAAGTTTCATCGAGACGATGTCATCGGTGACAAGTGCAGCTCCGAATCGAAGTGATTGTTTCCGCATCTGATCCATTAGATCAGGTCCCATGATGCCGTGTTCAAAACCAGGGAAATTCTCAACTTCAGTGGTATTCATTAGCGCGCCACCAGCTGTGACTGAACCTTCATAGAGAATCGGATTTAGCTGGGCGCGGGCGGTATAGATCGCAGCGGTGTATCCAGCTGGGCCGGATCCAACAATTACTACCTCATGGACTTTCGAATAATCAACGCTCACCTGGGCACCCTATCTACGTAAGACCGTCTTTATAGTTTCACTCACTTCTTTTATCTTCGCGAGGCGAGCAAGGAGAAGGTAAGCCAAACTTGTGGTTAACAGAACCATCAGCAGGTTGGGGATATTCCCCCCGAGATCCACGACTCGAAGAGCTAGTGAGGCGAGCGCCACAGATACCGCAGCTACAGCCGATACCTTGAAATAGAAGGGTAATTCGCGGGTTAGGAGCATCTGGTGGGTGAAGCGCTTTAAGAGGTAATCCGTCACAAATAAACCCACCCAATAACTGATTGCAAATGCAACCGCTAGGCCGATAACAACTTCTTCTGGCTTCAAGAGCGCAAAGGCAATGAGCGAGAGTGCGATAGCAACTAAATTAGTTATGAGAGTTGAGATGAATTGATACTTAGTGTTTTCAAAAGCATTAAGGGCCCGGATTCCAACTAAGTTCATCGAGAGTGGAATCGCGCCGAAGGCAAAACCAGCTAGAACTTTACCCAGGAATTCAGAACTTGCTTCATCAATACCGAAGAAGAGCGACTTTCCGATTAATGTTCCAAATGCAAAGAAGACGAAAGCAGCCGGTACGGAGATGATTGCTACCAACCTGAGAGCATGGCTGATGTCTGTAGAGAATTCTGGAATCTTCTTATCGATTACATATTGAGAGAGCCTAGGCAAGATCGCAGTGACAATCGAGATGGTTGCAATAGAGTGTGGCAACATCAAGATCAAGTAGGCATTTGCATATGGTGTATATCCAGCCCCATATTCAATTCCAGAATTGATTGCACTTAAACCTGATCTAGTTGCAAGATTCACCGTGATCAAGAAACCGATTTGAGATGCGAAAACTGAGAGAAGGGTCCAACTTCCTAGGCGTAGCGATTTACCAAGACCGCTATCGCGCCAATCAAAACGCAACTTGAGGGTCAATCCTGATCCCTTTATATATGGAAGAAGTAGTAACGCTTGAATGGCGATACCGATCGTGGTTCCAACTCCAAGAATCAGAACTTGTTGATCTGTGATCGAACCAACCGAGAGATCATCGACAACAGTTAGGAAATAACCGAACAAGAGAATCACAGCTAAATTGTTTGCAATCGGTGACCACATCATCGGCCCAAAGCGCTCTTTGGCATTTGTGACCTGGCCGAGGATCCCAAATAGGCCATAGAAGAGGATCTGTGGGAGGCAATAGAGCGTGAATGCGATCGTTATATCTCGGGCGCGACCATCGAATGTGGGCGCATAGAGTGAAACTAGAAAGGGTGCAGCAACCATCGCAATCGCTGTAACTACAAAAATAAGCGTTCCAATAAGAGAAACAAGCTTTGAGACGAAGGCGCTTCCACCATCACTGTCTCGGAATGATCGGACTATTTGTGGAACGAAAACAGCAGTTAGTGCGCCACCAATAAGTAAGTTGTAGATGATATTCGGGGTTGTATTTCCAACATTGTAAGTATCACCAAGAAGTGCAGTTCCAAGTACAGCAACTGTGAGAAGACCACGAATTAAGCCGGTTATGCGTGAGAGGAGAGTTCCTAGCGCCATGAAGGCTGAGGACTTGATCAAATCACTCATGACTTCTTCCGCTTCTTGATTCGACGTACGCTCTGTACGACGGCTGCAAGCAACAAGATTATTGCCATTCCAGTTGTAAACCAGGTAGTGAGCGGTGAGATTACGGCAAGTCGGAGTGGGATGTATTCAAGCTCGCCAACTTGCCTTCCTTTCTCGCTCCGCATTTTCAATTCGATCTGGGTATCACCTGAAGCAATTACTCGCAGTGGAATCTCGACTTGCGATTGGGAATTTGCTTCTACCTTTACTAGTGGCGCAGCTCCGACCACAATCCTTGAGTTAGTTGGGCGTGCGATTAGTTCAACGGTGATCGGAACCGAATAATCATTTATCACGGTAACTGGTAGGTCGTAGTTAGAAGCAGTGATTGTGTAATTGCCTCGAGCAACTCGGAGCTTTGTTGAGTTTGCTTCTAGTGCTGCAGTTAGGTTGCCATAAAGCGCCTCATTAGCCTCTTTTGTTAGAGAGGGATTCAATAGTTGTCCTAACTGAAGTCGTAGCGAGATAAGTTCTGGCGCTGGCGCAACCGAGTAAAGAACCCGTAAGTCGCGGCGATAGGAATTGCTTAACGATTGGGCTTTAGCGGTGGATTCCCCCTCTAAATCAAGGCTTTCACCACTCATAACTTCCAGAGCGAGGAATGAAGCCAATCTCTCGCTTCCGACCCGCTTTAGAAATTGGTACTCACCAGGTGATTTACTAGCTAGGAATTTCCTATCTGGATTTCCATAGGGCAACGCGGTTACAACTCTTCCCTTTACTGCGCTACGGAGGGTATTTAGCCAGATATCTGCAATCACATATTCTGGGATCTCGACGATCTCACCTGTCTCATTAATAAAGCTGTAGCCATCCGCGAGATCTTGGATCTCCTCAACTGTTCCCATATCAATCACATAGCTGCGCACCGCTGATGTGCGATCAAAGAGAAGCTTTCCAAGCTCTCCTTCAGGAGTAATGGAGCTAGCCAATTCATCATTTATGAATACCCCATCTGCATTTCGATGTGCAGGCTGGGCGATAGTTATCGTGGAATTTCCATGTGCTGGGGTTACTGGGATTAGCAATAGTGCTAGGAGTGCAATAAAACGTTTCACTGGAGCAACTCTTTAGAACGAGCAATCAACTTCTTCTCATCTGGATAAGCGAGCCGTTCAACAATCTCATCTAACGGAAACCATCTGACATCATCGACTTCGCTAACTTGTGGCGCAATTCGGCCACCTCTCTCTTTAAATAAGAAGTGGTGGACTGTCTTATGGATTCGCTTACCACCAGCCATAAACCAGAAATCGATCACACCTAGCGACTTATAGATCTCACTTTCAATACCAGTCTCTTCTTGTACCTCACGGACAGCAGCCTGTTCTGGTGATTCACCTTCTTCGATATGTCCCTTGGGAAGTGACCATAATAATTTCTCGCGAGAGGGATCTTTTGCATCAATTCGGCCGATCAGTAGACCCTTTGTTCCTGAGCCATCAATGACTAATCCGCCAGCACTGATTTCATCGACGCGTTTTGCATAAGGTTGTTTCTTAAGTGACGGACGTTTTGAAGATTT
>DAIOSM010000031.1:0-8721 GCA_036752585.1 Candidatus Nanopelagicaceae bacterium | reverse complement strand
AGCCTAAATATGAAACTAGCCTCGCCTGATGAAGCGCGCCACACTCTCGATGTGCTGGGTCATTGGGAAGAGGTCGAAGGCCCGGATGCCATCTAGCGAATAGTCGAGATGCTCCAAAGTCGCAGCATCTCGAGCCAGAGCAGCAGGATCGCAAGCTACGTAGATCAAGGTTCTTGGCGAGAGCGCCAGGATCTGTCGGATCACCTTCTCCCCTGCTCCAGATCTCGGTGGATCGATTATTACGACATCGGCGCGGACAAAACGCTTCAATTCCCGCTCTACCTTGCCTTCGATAATCTCGACATTCCCATAACTGGCGAAGTTTCTTCGAGCATCGGTAATTGCGCTTTCGGACTCTTCGATCATCGTTACGCGTCCAGTATCACCTACCTGATTTATTGCGCCGCTTGCAAACAAACCAACACCAGAATAGAGATCGTATAGATGATCTCCCTTACGTAACTGTGCGAACTCTAAGACGCATTGGAGGAGAGTTTCTGGGGCCTTTGTATGGCTCTGCCAGAAAGTCTGGGATGAAATTGAGAAGTCGAACGAGCTAACTCTCTGGTTTACCAATGCAAAGTTATCGCGACCCTCTACAGCTATCACAGCTTTGCCATCGCTACCGATAGCTACATCAACCTTCTTCCCAACGGGAAGTTTCTGATTATTTATGCTGCCAATATCTATTGCTTCATGCGCGATTTTGCATTGATCTATCTCAATGAGATTATTGCTACGCGCTTGATACATAGCGAGTTTTCGATTCTCGGAGACGGTGAATTCCATACGTGAACGCCACCCGTAGATTGGGAGAACTTCTTCCACCTCGACATCAATATTCATCTTCGCAAGTCGATAGAACTGCTCCTTAATTATTTCTGCCTTAAAACTTCGCTGTGCTTTCGGATCAATATGCTGGAAGTCGCATCCACCACAGCCACCTGGTTTAGCCAACTTACAAGATGGAGTGATTCTTGAATCAGATGAATTGATTACCTCTATTGCATCCGCTCTTGCAAAATTCTTGGAAATTTCGGTAATTCGTACTCGTACCCGCTCCCCCGTGATTGCATGGCGAACAAATATCACTCTTCCTTCATGACGCGCTACAAAGTGACCGCCGTGTGCGATGGAGGAGATATCGACAACAAACTCATCGCCGACATTCATTTTTACCTCTATTTCGCGCGGGGATTACTCTCACCCAAGCCTAAAGGTGTAAATTCACCCTTTGTGCACATCGTGATTATGGGTTGCGGTCGCGTCGGATCCACCCTAGCGAAAGACTTTCAGGCTCTTGGGCACTCTGTCGCAGTAATAGATCAAGATCGTGAGGCATTTCGACGCCTAGGCGCTGACTTCAATGGACTTACCGTCGCCGGAATAGGTTTTGATCGTGACACCTTGATTGAGGCTGGGATTGAGCGAGCAGATGCTTTCGCTGCGGTCTCTGATGGCGATAACTCCAACATTCTCGCTGCGCGTGTGGCTAGAGAGACGTATAGCGTTAAGAATGTAGTCGCTCGAATCTATGACCCAGGACGTGCTGAAATCTATCAGCGCTTGGGAATACCTACTGTCGCAACCGTTCTCTGGACAACCGATCAGATAATGCGTCGCATACTCCCATCCGGAGCAAAATCGGAATGGCAAGATGCCTCTGGAAGAGTACAACTAGCTGAAGTTCAAATTCATAGAGATTGGTTTGGTTACCCAGCGATCTCAATTGAAGGAATGACCAAAGCTCGCGTTGCCTTCATTACAAGACTTGGCGATGGCATGATCCCCGATGAACACACGGTTCTACAGGAAGGCGATGTAGTTCACGTTCTCGTAAGCGATAAGGATCTAAGCGACGCCGTCACATCCCTCTCCCAGCCGCCGAGTGATAAATCATGAAGATTGCAATCGCCGGAGCAGGTAATGCGGGAAGGGCAATCGCTCGAGAGTTGATCGCAAACGGCCATCAAGTTCTCTTGATCGATAAGAACCCTAAAGCGCTCAAGATGGACAGCGTTCCGAATGCTGAATGGTTGTTAGCCGATGCATGTGAGATCTCAACTCTCGATAAAGCTGGATTGGATCAATGCCAGGTTCTGGTTGCAGCTACAGGAGACGACAAAGCCAATCTAGTCGCATCACTTCTAGCCAAGACTGAATATGGGGTGCCCAGAGTTGTTGCTCGAGTTAATCATCCAAAGAATGAGTGGCTCTTCGACTCTTCTTGGGGAGTGGATGTAGCTGTATCGACACCTCGGATAATCGCAGCTCTAGTGGAAGAAGCAGTAAGCGTCGGTGATGTGGTTCGACTCTTCTCCATTAAGTCCGGCGAAGCCAACCTCGTTGAGATTACGCTGCCTGATAATTCGATCTGTATCGGTAAATCGGTCTCCGAAGTGCAACTTCCAAAGGATGCATCTCTCGCCGCCATCATTCGGGATGGTCACGTGATCGCTCCCTCCCCTCATGATCTCTTCAGCGCTGGCGATGAGTTAATTTTTGTTGCTTCAGCTGAGGCCGAGAGTCAAATCAAGGGTTGCTTTATAGCGATTTAAGTAGGGCGGAGATCTTCCCTTAATTTTGGACCGCTCTTAACGACTTGCCAAGTTAGCCAGGCCGCTAGTGCAAATAGTGGAAAGCCCATGATCAATCGCGCTGTACCGAGTAGATTCACATTTCCAGCAAGATACAGCGGATATTGAACAACTAAACGCGTTGCAAAGAGCCCGACCCAGATCCATGTCGCTTGTGAGTACACACGCCTTCGGGCTGGATCCTTTCGCCACCTAAAGTTCTCACCAAGAAGTGGTCCAAGAATCAAACCAACGACCGGCCAACGAATCACTATGGAAAATGCATATGCAGCGCCATAGATTGCATTTGTCCATAACCCTGGAAGATAAAAGTCCTCGGCCTTGCCACTTCTATTCGATAGCCAGGCACAGAAAGCCACTCCTATGACTCCCGATAGAGCGTGCTGAATTGTGTCTCGTTTTATCAATCTAATAATCGTGACAATCATGGAGAAGCCGAGAGCGATATAAGCTGAAGTTCTAACATCCTTGTTGAAGTTAAAGGCAATCAAGAAGATGAGTGCTGGCGCGCCAGAATCGAGTAATCCCTTTTTGCCGCCGAATGCAGCAAGGATCCTCTCTTTATCGTTCTGGCTCATGACTTACCTGTGGATCCAAAACCACTCTCACCCCGACTAGCTCCAGGTAATTCTTCGACTTCGATAAATTCAGCTTGAGCCACCTCTTGGATAACGAGTTGCGCTATTCGTTCACCACGCTTTATCTTGATAGTTCGCTCCTTATCAAGATTAATCAAAATAACTTGAATCTCACCGCGATAACCCGCATCTACAGTGCCAGGTGCATTTACCATCGATAGACCCTCTTTTGCCGCCCGACCGGAGCGGGGATGGATAAAGGCTGCGTAGCCTGGCGGGAGAGCGATCGCCAATCCTGTAGGGACAAGCGCCCGCTGCCCAGGATTCAATTCAATATCTATCCGGGAATAAAGATCAGCCCCTGCATCACCAGGCTTAGCAAAACTAGGAAGTGGTAAATCCGGATCCAATCGGGTTATCAGAACCTTCATGGATTGATTTCTAACTCCGGAGCAGCTGATCCGAAAAGGCTCGCACGAAAACTCTCTGGCGCGTTATCTATGAAGTGTTCTACGGGAACTGTAATGAAAATAGCCGCGGCTTCAACTGCGATTGGTCCCTCAACTCCACCGATTCGCCCTTGGGCGTGGCAATAGATCTTTCTTCCTTCTTGCCCAACAATCTCAGCTGTGATGTAAAGAGTCTTTCCAACTTGAACTGGCATCAGGAATGAAGTCTCGAGTCGCCCTGTGACAGCAGGGGCTCGTACTAACCACATCAACTTTCCTAAAGCTTCATCAAATGCACAAGATAACAATCCACCATGAGCAAGACCCGGCGCTCCTTGATGATGCTCTCCGACGGTGAACTTTGCAGTAATTGTCATTCCCTCGCCGGCGAAAGCGGTTATGTGCAGACCTGTTGGATGTGACGCTCCGCATCCGAAACAATCCTGATTATGTGATCCAAGTAGCGCTCCTGGCGCTGGAGCTTGAGGATGGCGAGGCGGAACCTGAACGCCCTCTGGAGGTGTGATGCTTAATCCGCGAGACATGGTGAGAAGATTACCCTGCTATGCGCGAAGTCATTAAATGGCCGATAAGAGTCTGGCTCTTATTCCTATCTCTAATCCTTGCTGTGGTGCTCTCAGTTGGCGTAGTTCTATCTGATGTCGCTTTGATTCTCTTTACCACTGCACTCCTGGTAATCACTCTCCTATTCTCATGGAACTCTCGCCTCATCATCAGCGCTTCCGGGGAACTTCTAATTGTTGGAGGAGCGAAAATTGAAAGGAAATTCATCAGGGAGATAATTCCTTTGAATGAAGTGAATATGAAGTATGAGCGGGGCGCAGGAATAAATCCACGCGCTTTCCTCGCTATTCGCTTCTGGGTCAAAGGCGGAATGAAAGTTCTCCTTGATGACCCTCGTGATCCAACCCCTTATTGGCTAGTGAGCACAAAGAGGGCAAACGAAATCAAAACTCAACTAAATTTATAGTTGCTACGAGACTTTAGAAGAAGTCTTAAGCGCAGTCCTTACAGATCGCCTTCGCCCCTTCGCCGCGGGCGAGTTGGGTGTGGTGATGAACCAAGAAGCAGCGAGAGCAAGTGAATTCGTTCTCTTGCCTCGGTACAACTCGTACTGCTAACTCTTCTCCGGAGAGGTCTGCGCCGGGAAGCTCGACATTCTCAGGATCTTCTTCATCAACATCAATTTGTGCCGATTGGATTTCAGCGCGTTTTGCTTTTAACTCTTCAATCGACTCTTCATGGAGCTCTTCATCGGTTTTTCGCGGGGTGTCGTAATCAGTTGCCATCGATCTTCACCACCTCTCAAATTCGTGACGGACTAGTTAGACCGCCCTTACCTCGGGGCGGATAATGCCCAAAACCCCAGGCGCATGTCCTGCCCAACGGTCGGCGTGTCGGGATTATTCCCCGGTTATTCGCTCTTCCTTAACGATTCAGACCTTCGCAGGCCCTCTTGGCGCCGCCATCTCGCTATTTCGCCATGATTCCCAGAAGTGAGAACCTCAGGAACCTCTAAACCGCGCCATTGTGAAGGTTTTGTGTACACCGGATATTCGACCTCGCCAATCTCATTGTGTGACTCTTCGAGGAGCGATTCAGGATTTCCGATGACGCCTGGAATGAGTCTTGAGATTGCTTCGATCATCACCAGGGCTGCCACTTCTCCGCCGTTCAAAACGTAATTTCCTATAGAAATCTCTCGAACACGAACCCTCTCATTATCTTTGTAATGCTCCGCAACTCTCGCATCGATGCCCTCATATCGGCCACAAGCGAAAATCAATTCGTCACACTCTGAAAGCTCTCTAGCGAGAGCCTGGTCAAATGTTCTTCCTCCCGGGGTAAGGATGACTAGGTCAACAGTTCTATTACTCCTGTTGAGTTCGAAATCAATCGCCTCTCCCCATGGCTCAGGCTTCATGACCATACCTGCACCGCCACCATAAGGCGTGTCATCTACAGTCCGATGGTTGTCATGAGTGAAATCACGGAGATCCACGCTTTTGAATTCAATTAGACCAGATTCGATCGCCTTGCCAATCAATGAGAGCTTTATCGGAGCAAAGTAATCAGGGAAGATGGTGATTGCAGTAATCTTCAAATCATTCCCTCCATATCCTTGATGAAAATCCTTTTAGATTCCAAATCGATCTTTGGTACATGTTTCTTAACAAAGGGAATGAGAACATCTTCCCCATCAATCTCAGCTAGTCGTCTCACGACGAGAGTATCCTGCGAAGGTAGTTGGAGTATGTCGATAACCTCTCCGAGCACACTTCCATCTTCCAGAATTACCGAGCAACCGAGAATTTCAGTCACATGGAATTCATCTTCATCTAATTCACTCTCGGCTACATCAAAATCGGCAACCAGTAGCGTATTGCGCAATTCCTCAACGCTGGTTCTATCCGTCTTCCCCTCAAAAGAGAGGAGAAGAGTTCCGTTGTGATTTCGTATAGATGCAATCTTCAGTGGGCCGAGATTGGATGGTTCTGTCTTTAGAAGAGCTCCGACTTGCAGGCGCTCTTCAGGCCTATCGGTGCGAACTTCGATCGTAACCTCACCGCGCACTCCATGAGCGCGCCCAATTCGAGCTACGACAAGTTGCACGAAGGTGCTAGCGAACTTCGTCCGCCTCGATTAAATCGACGCGAACGCTTCGGCCAGCAAGAGCCGAGACCACGGTGCGCAACGCCTTCGCAGTGCGACCATTTCTGCCAATGACCTTGCCGATGTCATCTGGGTGTACGCGAACTTCCAGGGTTGTTCCCCTTCTTCCTTCGCGCTCTGTTATGACAACCTCTTCTGGGTTATCGACAATGCCTTTTACTAGATGCTCAAGGGCCTCATCAATCATTTTCACTCCGTAACGATTCTGAGTTGAAGTGGATTACTCAGCTGAAGTTTCAGCAGGCGCCTCGGCGCTTGCTTCAACGCTTGCTTCAGCAACGGGAGTCTCGGCGACGGCTTCTGCAGCAACTTCTACTGCTGCCTCAGAGGCTGGAGCTTCCTCGGCCGGAGCCGACTTTGCTGCGAGCTTCTCGGCGGCGCGCTTCTTCATTGTGGTTGCGCCATCTTTTGGCTCGTTCATCGCAGCCTTTACAGCCGCTTCGTAGGCAACGCGCTTATCGGGACGGGCAGCAATAGTCTTTAGAGTTCCCTCGCTGCCTGCGATTCCCTTGAACTTCTGCCAATCACCAGTCACCTTAAGAAGTGCCTCTACAGCTTCAGTTGGCTGAGCGCCATTCTTCAACCAATGTTGAGCGCGCTCGGAGTTAACCTCGATCAAGGATGGTTCTGAGGCTGGTGAGTAACGACCAATCTCTTCGATCTTCAAACCATTACGCGCCTTGCGAGAATCTGCAACGACAATTCGATAATGCGGGGTACGGATCTTTCCAAGACGTACCAATCTAATCTTTACGGCCACTAGGGCAGCTCCTTAATTTCTTCGAGCGGTTCTCATCCCACGAGTGGGATGCCATGGCGATGACAACCGAACTTTTTTTACAGGTACCGTCAAGAGGTAGAGGGCTCTTGAACAGGGTCCTAATCCTGCCATGTGAGGGGCAAATCCCCAATTCGAGCCTTAACGCCCCTCTTCGATAGCGCGTTTCGCTGGATTTCCGGAGCGAGATTTCTTCTTTTGTGGGGTTTTATTTGAAGGCGCTCCTGGCATACCGATTCCACCACCCACTCCACCTATACCAGGAATTCCACCTTGCCCAGGCATTCCACCTGGAAAGCCTGGCAACTTACCGCCACTTCTCATCTGTTTCATCATCTTCTGGGCGGCGCTAAAGCGATCAACTAGATTGTTTACTTCCGTAACAGTTCTACCGCTGCCTTTTGCAATTCGACTTCTGCGAGAACCATTCAAGATCTTTGGGTTTCTTCTCTCTGTTGGCGTCATTGACTGGACGATCGCTTGAGTTCTGACTAGCTCGTCATCATCTAGCGCATCAATCTGTTTTCGCATTGCAGCACTATTCGCGCCCGGCAACATCCCGAGGATCTTTGACATAGATCCCATCTTCTTCATGGCTTGAATCTGTTCCAAGAAATCCTCAAGGGTGAAATCTTCACCGGATACAAACTTCTCTTCTAGTCGCTTAGCTGTGTCGCCGTCAATTGCCTTCTTAGCCTGCTCGGCAAGAGTTGCAATATCACCCAGACCAAGGATTCTTGAAGCCATTCGATCGGGATAGAAGTAATCGAAATCTGTCAGCTTCTCTCCGGCCGATGCGAAGAGAATTGGCTTCTTCGTGCTCTCTGCGATCGATAGCGCTGCGCCACCCTTGGCGTCGCCATCTAACTTAGTTAGTACAACCGCATCAAAACCGACGCCCTCTTCAAAAGCTTGTGCGGTTCGAATCGCATCTTGACCGATCATTGCATCGACTACAAAGAGAACTTCATCTGGCGAAACAGCATCTTTGATCTCACTCGCTTGTTTCATTAACTCTTCATCAATACCAAGTCGGCCAGCGGTATCAACGATTACGATGTTGAATAACTTCGACTTAGCAAAGTCGACACCACTCTTTGCAACCGAGACTGGATCACCTTTTCCATTCCCGGGCTCTGGAGCGTGAACCGGAACTCCAATTGAGTCGGCAAGGAGGCTTAGCTGGGTGACGGCATTTGGGCGCTGTAGATCCGCGGCGACAAGAAGTGGTGTGTTGCCCTGTTCCTTTAGGAAGAGCGCCAGCTTTCCAGCAAGGGTCGTCTTACCCGAACCTTGAAGACCGGCGAGCATGATCACGGTCGGAGGATTCTTTGCAAAACGAATTCGACGCGCTGGGCCACCGAGAATCTCGATGAGTTCCTTATTTACTATCGAATAGATTTCTTGAGATTGATTGGTGCTCTTGCGAATCTCGGGCAATGCCTCGAGAGACCGCTCTTTGATGCGAGCCACAAATTTGTCGACAACCGAGAGCGCTACATCGCCATCCAGGAGTGCTAAGCGGATCTCTTCAGTTATTGAATCTATATCGCTCTCTGAGATCCTTCCCTTGCCTCTTAGGGTTGCAAAGGCTGAGGAGAACTTCTCAGAGAGCGATTCGAACA
>DAIOSM010000030.1:0-8977 GCA_036752585.1 Candidatus Nanopelagicaceae bacterium | reverse complement strand
GGTCATCGTGTCTATCGCGCACAAGATCCACGCTCGCGCACACTCCGTCGCACTTGCGAAGAATTGGGCGCACCAAGATACGAAGTTGCAAAGGCTCTTGAAGAGGCAGCTCTTGCAGAGTTAAGAGAGCGTCGTCCCGATCGCGTGCTTGAGACAAATGTTGAGTTCTGGGCAGCAGTACTTCTTGATTTCGCAGAAGTTCCTCCGCACATGTTCACGCCTATGTTCACATCAGCGAGAACTGCAGGATGGTCTGCACATATTCTTGAACAGAAGCGGACTGGTCGCTTGATCCGTCCTTCTGCGCGTTATGTAGGCAAGGGTCCGCGGAAGCCGGAAGCGGTGGATGGCTGGGATTCGACCGTTGGGATGCTTCACTCCTAATTCAGTTCCTAGCTATTTCGATTCCTGGCTATTTCGATTCCTGGCTGGTTCAACCCCTGCAAGTGCCTAATGAAAAAAAGAGCCCTTTATAACAAATCGATAATCGGCTGATTAGCCCTGATTTCCCTTTGACTGCCCGATTTGGGCGTTATGTAATCGCTTCCTCTGTAGCCCCTCGCTACAGGATCCCTGCAGGATAAATAGGAGAACGAATGAAGAACAAATTGTTCAAAGGGTTCGTTGTTGCTGCAGCCCTCGCGCTAAGCGGTGGCGTAGTGACTCCTGTCCACGCAAACAACGAGATTGTTGTTTGGGCAGACGAAACCCGTGGTCCTAACATCAGAACTGCTCTAGCAACAAAGAGCAGCTGGGTTAGTGGATACACAGTTACAGTTAGAGCATTCGCAAACTTCGATGCGCTGAAGGAAGCGATCGACAAGGCGACTGCTACTACAGGTCCAGATATTGTCGTTGGTGCAAACGACTGGGTCCCAACGCTTGCAAAGAACGGAAAGCTAGCTCCGCTAACTTTGACAGCTTCACAGAGGGCTCGTTTCAGCTCCTCACAGTTCTACGACCTCTCATACCGTAAGAAGTTGTATGGAATTCCAGTTGACGTAAATAACGTTGCGATGATCTACAACACCAAGCTTGTAACAACTGCACCAAAGACCTTTGGTGACATGGTTGATTACTACAAGGCAAATAGAACCTCCAAGAGCCTAAAGGCTGGTCTCTGCGTTGCTGGTGGCGGAATGTCATGGGGCGCTCACTCAGTGTTCTCAGCGCTCGGTGCCGATGCTTACTACTTCAATAGCGATGGCCGAATCAACAAGTCACGTACCTTCAACCCGAATGTATTGGGTGCGAACGTCCGTAAATTCCTCATGGATGGCGGAAAGAGCAACGGCTTCTTCCCAGCATCTGATGCTGGTTGCAAGGACAACTTCCTAGCTGGAACTGTTCCATTTGCAATCATCGGTAACTGGGAGTGGACTGATTACAAAGATAAGGGATTCGCAATGAATCTCATGCCAGTCCCAGGCGCAACAGCTGGTAACCCAGGTAAGGCATTCGGATCAGTATCCGGCGCACTTCTAACCTCGTTTGCAGCAACTCGTGGCGTTGAAGCTGCAGCCAAGTCACTCTTGGTTGATTTCTTTGGATCTACAGCTGGTCAGGTTGCTTACCAGAAGGTAGAGAAGCGTCCACCTGCTGAGAAGGGTGCAGCTACTGATGCAACTGTGACCGATGGCCAAAAGGGATTCGGTGCAGCTGCGGCTGAAGCGAGCATTCCGCAAGTTGGAGCAATTCTTAATGGACCTGGTGGCACAAGCTACTGGGATTCAGCCCCAGCTTTCTGGACTGCAGTTCTAGTAGATGGAAAGAATCCAGTAGTTGAAGCTCGTAAGTTGCGCGCAATTTGGAGCGCTAACTTGAAGGCTGCAGCTAGCGATATCTAGTCCGAACTAGTTCGAATAAGGGAACTAGAGTGATATTTCGCTCTAGTTCCCTTATCAATTGAGGGATAGGTTAATTCGGTGCTAATCACTTTGTTTCGAGGCAAGGTTGCATTCGCCTTTAAAGCGATCGTGCTTGCACTCGTTACTGCGTTACTTTTAACGCTTACTCAAAGCGCCTTTGCACAAGAGCAATACGCAATCACACTTTTCCTAGTTGTTGCGATAATTCTTCTCAATTACACATATTTCAGTAAGAAACGGGTACCGCTTAAGTTCTTCATACCTGGCGTAATCCTTCTTGCTGCCTTCGTTATCACTCCAGTCATCTACACGCTGGTGATGTCCACCTATACCTACAAGACTGGTAATTACATCAGCAAGGAACAGGCGATCGAGCGAATAAAAGCTCTCGCGGTCGAGCCAGATGCAAATGGAACCGCATTCGATATCGTGGTTGGAGAGTTCCGTGGCGAGCCTGCACTCTTAGTCTCGGATATAAATGAAAATGCCTATTTCATTACGACAGTAAATGATCGCATACCGCTAGATGCATCATTACTTGGAATAGATGAATATGGGGTTGCGAATTCAGCCCCAGACTTCCAAGCACTTGATTCTGGCGAAATTTCTGGAAGCAAAGCGGCTACGCTGCGATTTAAATTTGAGGATCCATATTTCATCGCCGTCGAAAGCCTCAATGTTGGAGTTGTATTTCGTCAATCTCTTGAATACTTACCGACAACAGATCAATTCCGTAGTCTCATTACCCAAGATCTTTACTCTGATAATGGGGATGGAAACTTCGCGAATCTCAGCGCACCGGAAGACAAATTAGAGCCAGGTTGGCGAGATCCAGCTCTCTTCTCAAATTACATCCGCCTTTTTCAAGACGATCGAGTCCGTAATCCGCTCTTCTCGGTCTTTATTTGGACGGTCGCTTTTGCATCGCTAACGGTTCTGACGCAATTCGCATTCGGCCTCTTCTTGGCGCTTGCGTTGAATAAGCCGATAAGGGGCCGACGAATCTATCGATCGATCTTGGTTCTTCCTTACGCGATGCCGAGCATCATGTCGATCCTTATTTGGGGAGGTATGTTCAATACCGAGTTCGGAGCGATCAATGAGATTTTGGGAAGACAGATCGCCTGGTTCCAAGATCCGAACTTTGCTCGATTTGCGGTGATATTGGTAAATCTCTGGTTGGGTTTCCCTTATTTCTACCTAGTATCAAGTGGAGCGCTTCAGGCTATTCCTAGTGAACTTCTTGAGGCGGCTGCGATAGATGGAGCAAATCCGAGACAGATTTTCCGTAAGGTAACTCTGCCATTGCTCCTTCAGATCCTCTCGCCGCTATTGATCGCCTCATTCGCCTTTAATTTCAATAACTTCAATCTGATCTATCTTCTCACCGGTGGCGGTCCAAAGAATCAATTAGATGGCGAGATTGCGGGAGCCACCGACATCTTGATCAGTTATACCTACCAAATCGCTTTCGGAACTAACTTGCAGGATTTGGGATTGGCGAGCGCTATTTCTGTAATCATCTTCATCATCGTCGCTTCTATTTCCTTGTACGGTGTGCGTAAGTCCAAGGTCTTGGAGAGCTTCTCATGACAAAGTGGCTTCGAGAGAATCTATGGCGTCACGTGACTGGAGTAGTCATGTGCCTATTCGCACTCTTCCCTCTCTACTTAGTGATCATCACTTCGTTTAATGAGACCGGAAGTTTGAAAGTCACGTCGTTCTTCCCAACTGATATCTCTTGGGCGAATTACAAGCTTCTCTTCACCGACGAAAGAATCCCTTATCTAACTTGGATGCAGAACTCATTGATAATTTCTGGGGTAGTAGCCGTAACATCAGTTGTAATTGGTGCAGCCTCAGCATTCGCATTTAGTCGCCTAAAGTTCAAGGGGAAGAAATTCGGAATCCAACTTCTTCTCCTGATTCAAATGTTTCCTGCGATTCTGGCCCTATCGGCGCTCTACGTCATCATGGAGCGCGTATATACCTTCGCTCCAGGTCTGGGACTCGGTACCCAAGCGGGATTGATCCTGGTCTATTTGGGTGGCGCAATGGGAGTAAATATCTGGCTCTTGAAGGGATTCGTCGACTCAATACCGGCGGAGTTAGATGAGGCTGCGAAGATCGATGGAGCTACTCCAATGCAGACATATTGGTTGATCTTCATACCTCTAGCGGCCCCGGTCTTGGCAGTCGTTGCACTTCTCAGCTTCATTGGAACATTCAATGAGTTCATCTTGGCCCGTCTCTTCCTAGTGGATGTAGAGAATCGAACTGTTGCCGTTGGATTGCAACAATTTATCGGTGGCCAGTTCTCTGAGAACTGGGGTCCTTTTGCGGCCGGATCAATTATCGCTTCGATCCCAATCGTCATAATCTTCTTGAGTCTCCAGCGTTACATAGTAAGTGGATTGACTGCAGGATCAGTAAAGGGATGATTAGAAAGAGCGCGCCTCTCTTCCTACTCTCACTCGCTCTACTTCTACCTCAAAACGCAGTAGCCGAGCCAAAGAATCCTGACACCTATAGAACTGGCCTAGATAAAGAGATCATCTACTTCGTCATGCCAGATCGATATCGAAATGCAGATAGAGCGAATGATCTCCAACCTGGCTTTGATCCAACCAATACAGCTTTCTTCCACGGCGGAGATTTGAAAGGTCTAACTGGTAACTGCAGAGACGACGATGGCTTGGCGCGATTGAAGCGTCTTGGCTTCACCGCGATCTGGTTGACGCCACTTGTAGTTCAGCAGCCACCAACTGATGGTGGCGCTGGTTATCACGGATATTGGGGCGTTGACTTCTTAAATGTTGAACCTCGACTAGGAAGCAACCAAGATCTCCTTGAGTTAAGTGAGTGTGCCGAAAGGTTGGGTTTGAAATTAATCCTTGATGTTGTCACCAATCACACTGGCGACATCATCTGGTATGAAGGACGCACACCTTATATTCCCGAAAAATTCAAAGGAATAAAGAACCCCGAGTGGCTAAATGACTTATCCAATTATCACAACGCTGGAGATATGAATAACTGCTGGAGCAGTGGCTCCTGTACTCGCGATGGTGACTTTTTCGGACTAGATGATCTGGCCACTGGAAAAGAGGTTGTTTACAAGGGTTGGGCTGATGTTTATGGATCTTGGATCGAAAGGTTCGGGTTTGTTGGTTTTCGAGTCGATACTGCTCGCCATGTAGATAATGAATTCTTCAAGAATTGGAGCCCGTTAATCAATGCAAGGGCAAAGAGCGTTGGCGTAGAGAATTTCACAATCTTTGGTGAAGTTTGGGATCAGAATCCAATCGAATTGGTTCGATATGTACGAGAGAACAAGATTGAGACAGTTCTGGACTTTCCATTCCAGCGGGTAGCTGTCGAGTATGCGGCCTCAAGTTCAAGTGCAAAGGTACTTAAGAACCTCTTCGATTACGATGATTACTACACCAGCCCAAATAGCTCAGCACAGAGCTTGGTTACATTCCTGGGCAACCACGATATGGGTCGCGTCGCTTTTCTAATAGAAACCAAGAGAGCGAATCCAGAGAATCAACTTTTGGCGAGGGTTAAGCTCGCACATGCGCTTATGTATCTAAGTAGAGGAATCCCTGTCGTCTATTACGGTGATGAAGTTGGAATGACTGGTTCCGGAAACGGAAATGATCAGCGTGCTCGCCAAGATATGTTCGCCACTAAAGTTGATATTTGGAAGAGCGAGAAGCGAGTGGGAAGCCCAGCTGTGGGCGAAGGCGATTCATTCGCATCTAAAGATCATCCCATCTCAAACTACCTTCGTGAACTTGCAAAGCTTAGAGCTGAAAATCCAGCGCTAGCGAACGGAGCGATGCAGATCCGATATGCAAAAGGCTCAACCTTTGCATTCTCGAAGCGAGCAAGTAACGAGAATTACGAGTATCTAGTTGTACTGAATAACAGCTCAAAGACTCGGAAGGTTTCATTCCAGACCGCTACCAAATCTGGTTGGAAGAAGATCTTTGGCTCCGCCAAAGCTTCGAATAAGGGCGCTCGGATTACTGTGGAGATAAAAGGGCTAGAAGTGGCCGTTTTCAAAGCAGAACGGCCGATAACCGAGGGAGAAGTTAGGGCTCTAAAGCTTCGAGAGAAGGCTGACTTTCTCTCCGGATTGCATCGATTGAGCGTCGAGGTTGATTCTGCTGATCTAGCGAGCGCTGAGTTCTTTGTGAAGAAGCGGAATGAACCATCGTGGCAGTCGGTGGGCGTGGATCTAAACCAGCCTTTCTCGACGTACCTCAATCCAGGGGATTACTCAGGTTCACTTGTATTCAAAGCAGTAGTAACGAATTCAAAGGGGGAGAGATATGAGTCGAAGCAGCAAGCTTTCTCGATTACCGCACCATGATGGAAGTGAAATCTATCTGAGCGACGAAGCCCCCGAACTGGGAAAAAAAGTACTCTTTAAGTTTAGAGCGGGAAGAGAGTTCCCAATCGATAAGGCAATCCTTCGCCTCTATCATGACGGCGAACCAAGATTCTTTGAGATGAGCAGATCTCTCCTAGGTGATGAGCAGTGGTGGCAAGTAAAAGTGGAAGTGCTTAATCGCAAGACTCCTTATCGATTCTTGATGATCACAGGAGATAGATATCAATGGCTAAATGCGAGTGGCCTCCATACAAACGATGTTACAAGTAGCGAGGATTTTCAACTTCTCGCTACACCTAGATATCCAAAGTGGATTAGAAGTTCTGTTTTCTATCAGATATTCCCTGATCGATTTGCAACAACTGGAAAATATCGCAGATTAATGCCAGAGAAATTCGTGCCTCGAGATTGGAGCGCGCTACCTAAGGGGCGCGACAAGACCACCGGCATTGAGTACTTCGGAGGCGATTTAGATGGAGTAAGAGAGCGCCTATCTCATATCAAGGAGCTTGGAGCAAATGGCATCTATTTCACGCCATTTTTCCCAGCAGGTTCCACGCACAGATATGACGCCCACTCCTTCGATGAAATCGACCCATTACTTGGAGGCGATGCAGCGTTGTTAAGGCTTAAAAAAGCTGCCGATAAAGAGGGAATTCGCCTTATGGGAGATCTAACGACCAATCACTGCGGTGATGGGCATTTCTGGTTTAAAAAAGCGAAGAAGTCCACGAGATCGAAGGAGAGAGAGTTCTTCTATTTCAATAAGAAATTAAAGAATGGCTATGAAGGCTGGTGGGGCGTTGCAACTCTCCCAAAGCTCAACTACAACTCTCAAAAGCTCAGAGATGTTATGTACGCGGGCAAAAAATCGATTGTGAAGAAGTGGCTGAGTAAGCCTTACGGATTGGCCGGCTGGCGGATTGATGTTGGGAATATGACAGGGCGTTATCGCGGAGAAGATATGAATCTTGAAGTAATTCGCGGAGTACGCAAGGCGCTCGATGAGGTAAATCCAGATGCTTGGTTGTTGGCTGAAAATGCCGATCACTTCCCATCTGATCTTGATGGGTTTGGTTGGCATGGCACGATGAATTACAACGGATTTATGCGACCCATCTGGGGTTGGTTAAAGAAGAACCCTCAAGTCGAGAATGGCTTCTTTGGCCTACCAACTGCTATTCCCTCATTTACCGGCAAGGAAATGGTCGCTGCTATGAAGACCTTCTCAGCAGGGATTCCGTGGAGAAATTTTGTATCTTCGATGTTGTTGCTTGATTCGCACGATACGGCGAGATTTAGAAATGTAGTCGGCGATGATAAGAATCGGCACTTAGTTGGCATGGGCTTGCTCCTGACCTATCCCGGCGTTCCCTCACTATTCATGGGTGATGAGTTAGGGCTTAAGGGTGCATGGGGCGAGGATGCTCGAAGGACCATCAACTGGGATAGATCAACTTGGGATGAAAATTTCTTCGCAGAGGTGAAGAAGTTAGTAGCAATAAAGAGAAGAAGCGATGCCCTTGCAAATGGCGGTTTACGTTGGATTCTTATAGAGGATGATGTAGTTGCCTTTCTTAGAGAATCAAAGCGAGAGACGATTTTGGTCGTCCTTGCTCGCGAGCAGGTACGTGTCGAGTTGGGAATCGAGAAGTCAGCAGAGAGTCTTTATGGCCCGAATTTAAAGGGTCAGATCTTTGAAGGTTCCGGTCTGGGAATTTATCGGTTAAGTTAGCCAGAACCGTAACGGTTCATCTAGATAACTCGCCCAAGAACGCTCATTGTGCGTGGTTCTGTGAAAGACCTTACTTCTGAAGTTTGCCTGGTTCCAATTTAGTTCTCTCATAAGTTGGTCTGCCCTATCTTGAAATGGTGGATAGGTCGCATCTAATCCTTTAGTGCCGCGACTCATCCAAACTTTGAAACTTTCTTCTTGTGGCAACCTAGGGATCATCCAATCGACGAGTGGCTCTCCGGCTAGCGGCCAATGAGTAGAGAGAGCAAGTGCGGTCTTGAATCGATCCGGAAATTTGATTGCAGAATAGAGCGTTGCTAACCCACCCATAGATGAACCGATCATGGCAATTTTCTCTGGGATGAATTTACTTGAACTCAACTCTGCTATTTCTGGAGTTATCTCCTCAAATATTTGGGAGAGATATTTATTTCCCCTGAGTTGATCAATAGTCACATTAGATCGATAGGTGACTTTCATGCCTTCGCGAAAAGGATCCTCAGGACAGAGATCTTTTGCCCGTCCATCCGGATCAAGCTTTGAAGAGCTATGGAATACACCCACAACCACAGGCGGATTTATACGTAGCTCTCTAGCTACCCTGATTGAAGTTTGCGCCATCTTCCAGGTGTAGAGAAAGGTTGCAGTCTTTCGGTCAAATATGTTCTGCCCATCGTGCGCAATCAAGAGGCGATCAGAACCACCTTGCGGAGACCAGTAATCGACGATCCGTGAGCCAAATTGGAGCCGGCTAACCCATCCAGGAAGGCCCCGAACCTGGAAGCGCTTTATCTGCTCCATAATGGTTGAATCTTGCCATGAGCAAGCGAGCTATCTTCTGGTTCCGTCGGGATCTAAGACTTAGTGACAATCCAGCGCTATTAGCGGCTTTCGATGAAGCTGATGAAGTTGTTCCGGTATTCATCATGGATGATGAGATTGCGCAGCGAGCTGGTGCGCATCGACGTGCTT
>DAIOSM010000029.1:8120-9588 GCA_036752585.1 Candidatus Nanopelagicaceae bacterium | reverse complement strand
TCGGCGCGTAATCCCGATATGTGGAATAGCGCTGGATACCCTTCGCCGTCGTGGCCGAAAAAGATACGCGCTCTGTTGAGAGCTCATACACAGCAAAAGATCTCTCTGTCTTGGAGGGTCTTGACGCTGTCCGTAAGCGTCCCGGTATGTACATTGGCTCAACGGATGGTCGCGGACTTATGCACTGTCTCTGGGAGATCATCGATAACGCGGTAGATGAGGCCTTAGCTGGACACTGTAAGAAGATCATCGTCAACCTTGAGAAAGATGGCTCCATCGAGGTTCACGATGATGGTCGCGGAATTCCCGTCGACAAAGAGTTAAAGACTGGACTAACTGGCGTAGAAGTTGTTATGACCAAACTTCATGCGGGTGGAAAGTTTGGTGGCGGATCATATTCCGCAACAGGTGGACTTCATGGAGTTGGAGCTTCGGTAGTTAATGCGCTCGCATCTCGTCTAGATGTCGAAGTAGATCGTGATGGAAAGATCTATTGGATGTCCTTTAAGCGTGGCGTTGCTGGAGTGTTTGATGGCGATGGACCGAATGCTTCCTTCGAACCCCAATCTGGCCTACGGACGATTGGAAAAGTTTCTTCCAAGATAACTGGAACTCGCGTCAAGTGGTGGGCGGATAAGCAGATCTTCATTAAGGATTCCCAATACGACATAGAAGAGATCTACACGCGTGCACGTCAAACTTCATTTCTGGTGCCAGGTCTAACTCTCGAGGTTAATGACAATCGCACTAAAGATAAGAAGAGCGAGACTTTCTTTCACAAGGGTGGAATCTCGGAGTACTGCAATTTCATTCAAAGCGATGCCCCAGTCGGTGATGTGATCCGACTTACCGGTAAAGGACACTATCAAGAGACTGTCCCGGTACTTGATGAGAAGGGTCATCTCGAACCAAAAGAGGTAGAACGGGATATGGATGTAGATATCGCCGTTAAGTGGGGAAATGGCTACGAAACCAATATCCGTTCATTCGTCAATATCATCTCCACCCCCAAGGGTGGGACACATGTCCAAGGCTTTGAGCGGGCGCTTACCAAGACATTCAATGAGTTCTTACGATCGACTGGAACACTGAAGAAGAACGAACCTGATGTGATCAAGGATGACATCCTTGAGGGACTAACCGCGGTGGTAACGGTTCGAATGCAGGAACCGCAATTCGAAGGCCAAACCAAAGAGGTATTAGGAACACCCGCTGTCACAAAGATTGTCCAGCAGGTTGTTTCGGATGAATTGAAGCGTTTCTTCACTACGACAAAGCGAATCGACAAGGCAAATGGTCGATTGATTCTCGAGAAGGTAGCCAACGCCGCGCGCACTCGAATCTCCACTAGGACTCATAAGGATCTCCAGCGTCGAAAAAATGCGCTGGAAAGTTCTGCGCTCCCGGCGAAATTATCGGATTGTCGCTCTGAGGATGTCTCGCGAACCGAGCTATTTGTAGTCGAGGG
>DAIOSM010000029.1:6050-8020 GCA_036752585.1 Candidatus Nanopelagicaceae bacterium | reverse complement strand
GGCGAAGTTCACTACACCTACTCCGATGATGAGATGAAGAAGCTCCTTACAGATTTGAAGAAGCAAGGTAAGAAGTGGCGAGAGCCGATCCAACGTTACAAAGGCTTAGGCGAGATGGATGCAGATCAGCTCCGCGAGACGACTATGGACCCAGATCACCGCACGCTGCGAAGGATTACCATCAAGGATGCAGCCGATGCAGAGAAGATGTTCGAGCTCTTGATGGGTAATGAAGTCGCTCCACGTAAAGAGTTCATCTCGGCGGCTGACATCGACCGGGAGCGGATAGACGCCTAAAAACTAGGCGAAATTAGTTGATTATGGTGCGACGCGGAGTCGCAAACTTCTTTGCTACTGCACTCAGTTCCTCAGAAACCTTATTACGCAGCGCTGTTTCACTCTTCAGCAGTGCAGTGAGAGCTGAAATCTCGCTCTTCAGGGACTTTTGCTCTGTATCCAACTCAATCTTGGACATCTTTGTGAGTCTGCGTAGCGGCATATCGAGGATGTGGGTCGCCTGCTCATCGGTCAATTTGAAGGTCTTCATCAGAGTTGCTTTAGCCTCGGTCGCGTCTTCGCTGCCACGAACAATCTTTACTACCTTATCGATATCGACGATCGCCTTTAAAAGGCCCTCAACTAAATTCAAACGTGCCGATGCTTTTTCTTTCCTGAAGTTCGATCTACGTGTAACGACTTCGATTCGGTGATCAATGAAGACCTGGAGGAGCTCCTTTAGCCCCAGAGTCTTTGGCTTTCCTTCTACCAGCGCGACAGCATTGATCGAGAATGCATCCTCAAGAGGAGTCAGCTTGTAAAGATTCTCTAGGACCTTCTCAGGCTCAAAACCATTCTTGATCTCAATAACCACTCGAGTGCCATTCTGACCGTCAGTCAGATCAACAATGTCTGAGATTCCTTGGATCTTCTTGCTTCGCACCAGATCACTGATCCGTTCGACGACTTTCTCAGGTCCGATGTTGAAGGGGAGCTCTGTGATTGTGATTCCTTGTTTTCTTGAGGTCACCTTTCCAATCTCAACCTTTGCGCGGACTTTAAATGCGCCCTTGCCAGTCTGATAAGCCTCTAGGACTCCCTCTTTGCCGATCAAAGTTCCACCGGTAGGGAAGTCAGGGCCAGGAACTAACTTCATCAATTGCTTAACGGTTGCATTTGGATTTTCAATCAGATGTTGTGCAGCTGCGATGACTTCTCCAAGATTGTGTGGAGCCATATTTGTAGCCATACCTACAGCAATTCCAGTCGCGCCATTCACCAAGAGGTTCGGATAAGCAGCCGGTAGAACTAGCGGCTCCATTATCTGGCCGTCATAGTTGGCACCGAAGTCGACAGTATTCTCATCTACTTCATCAACCATCATCTGTGAAGCTTGAGCAAGTCGCGCTTCGGTGTAACGCATAGCAGCAGGACCAGCATCAAGTGAACCGAAGTTTCCATGGCCATCAATCAAGGGCAAGCGCATTGAAAAGGCTTGGGCCATTCGCACAAGTGCGTCATAGATGGCGCCATCGCCATGAGGATGCAATTTACCCATCACTTCACCGACAACTCGGGCGCTCTTGACATGACCTCGATCTGGGCGAAGACCCATTTCAGACATCTGATGAAGGATGCGTCGCTGAACTGGCTTCAAACCGTCGCGCGCATCAGGGAGAGCTCTCGAATAGATAACCGAGTAGGCGTACTCAAGGAATGAATCGGAGAGTTCACTGGAGACATCAACATCAACAATCTTGCCGGGAAACTCACCGGGCTTCGGACCATTCTTCGACTCTCGTTTTGCCACGGCGCGATTCTGCCAACGTGAGGGCTATTTTCTAGGGAATGACTCTCGGTCGGGCTCCGATAGTTCCGACACATCGCGAAGCAACGTCGATTGCGCTCGAGAGAGCTGCACCTAGATCACCGTTTTTCAGCCATGATGCCAGGAATCCAGCAGCGAATGCATC
>DAIOSM010000029.1:0-5950 GCA_036752585.1 Candidatus Nanopelagicaceae bacterium | reverse complement strand
ACTATCTCGAGTACGCCTCTCGTAGAGACAGGATTGAAAAGAGAGTATCCAGATAGAAATACGCCATGGAAGCCATCTAGAACCGGAAGATCGGAGGCATTCAGTCCAGAGTTGGCTCCCGAATCCGGAAACATAGTTCTGTTTCCAACCTTGTCGACAAGAACGACTACCGTTCCCGTCTTGGCACCTTCAATTGGAGGATTTTCGTGCTTTACGCCAAAGCGCTCTAATTCGGAGTGGAAATTGGCTCCTGCGATATCAGCGCCCACCCGTCCAGCGAAAGATGTGGCTACGCCAAGATGAGCCAGCCAGGTTGCAGTGTTTGCAGCAGCTCCACCTCCATGCATGGAAATGTCAGAGAGGGTATCGCTATTCAGGTTTATATCACTCTTCATCTTCACGATGACATCGATCATCGCATCGCCGATACAGAGAATCGAAGTCATTTTATGAACTTGCGATTTGAGCTGCTAGCTTCGAATTGTTTTTGATGATCTCAACGTTTACGCGAAGCGATTCACCATCGCTATTGGAGTGGAAATACTCCAACAAGAACGGTGTGACCGCCTTGCCAGTGATCTTCATCTGATTCGCCGCCTCTAGTCCATCTCGCAAGAGTCGCTCATGAAGTGAGGGATCCATTGGAGATGGGGTTGGATTGGCAACTACTAATCCCGAATTTGAAGTCCCAACTTCGTTGCGCGCTCGCCAGATCGCACTTATTTCTTTTGGCGTACTGGCTTCATGTTCTATGGCGTAGCCGCTATCTGGAAGATAGAAGCCTGGGAATTTCCTAGTCTTGTATCCAATCAGTGGCACAGAGAGGGTTTCAAGGCGCTCCAAGGTTGCTGGAATATCTAGGATCGACTTTACGCCCGCACATACAACAAGTACGGGAATGTTTGCTAGCGCGAGCAAGTCGGCAGATTCATCCCAACTCTCTTGTGCGCCACGATGCACACCTCCTAATCCACCGGTGGCGAAGAACTCGATTCCGGCTAGATGTGCGATGTGTGAAGTAGCAGCAACAGTTGTGGCAGCTGATGAACGGTTTGCAGTTACGGTAGCAAGATCTCTAATCGATGCCTTCGTGAAATTTAGATCGTTTGCTACTCGCTCCAGTTCATTTCTCTCGAGACCTACATGAATTACGCCATCGATGATTGCGATGGTCGCCGGGGTAGAACCCTCTGATCGGACAATCTCTTCGACCTCCGTGGCAACTGCAAGATTCGAGGGGCGTGGAAGTCCATGAGAGATGATTGTGGATTCAAGAGCGACAATCGGCTTCTTCTTAGCGAGAGCTTCTCTGACTTCATTTGAATACTGGATCACAAGTCGGAAGGTTACTGGAAAGATGGGGCAGTGACCCAAACGCTAGCGCAGCTCTCACAATCCTTGTTTGCGACTCTTGGGCTGAGTGACACTACAAATTCGCTGGGAATCGAAGCTAATGAGAGCAGACGCGAATGTTTACTTCTCGTCGATGGTTTAGGTAAGAACGCAATCGATGAGTTCGCGGAAAAACGAAACTTCTTTAAGGGGTTAGAGTATCGCCAGACCCTAAGCGCAACTTTTCCCTCTACTACTGCAACTAGCCTCACCTCGCTAGGAACGGGACTCTCACCTGGTGAACATGGCATGGTGGGTTACACCATGAGGGTTCCCCATAGTGGCATCCCAGAACGAATCCTGAATGCACTTAAATGGGATGAGCGCGTTGATCCAGTAATCTGGCAACCAAATCAAACGCTCTTCGAACGGGCAAATCAATCAGGCATACGAACCTCGCATGTGGCGGGGAAGAGGTATGCCGATACTGGATTTACCCAAGCCGCTTTACGGGGCGGCATTTATGTCGGCGCAAACACTATTGATGAACTGGCTTCCGGAGCTGCCGGAGCTCTAGCTAAAGAGAGTTCCTTTGCCTACGTCTACCTAAACGATGTCGACGATGCTTCACATAATTCAGGATTTGGCTCAGAAAAATTCCTGGCTGCCCTAGAGCGTGTTGATTTATTGGTTTCTGCACTTTTGAAACAGTTACCGAAAGGTTCTCGCTTATGGGTAACTTCGGATCATGGAATGATCAATAGAAGTGATTTTGTGGTTATTGGTAAAGAGAATCATCTACTCGAAGAAGTAAACCTGATGGCCGGCGAACCGCGGGTTCGATATCTATATGTGGATCAAGAAAATCTAGAAAATGTGAAGAGAAGATGGCAAGAGTATCTCGGTGATCGAATAGAGATTCACACCCGCCAGGAAGCAATATCCGCTGGACTCTTTGGCGAGAGTGTTTCCGAGGGCGTTGTTGAGCGAATTGGTGACTTGGTTGTTATCGCAAAAGGGAAGTTAATTCTCGTTGAATTAGAGCGCGAATCACAGCAGTGCGCGATGGTGGGTCATCATGGCGGTACTAGCCCAGCAGAAGTGGAAATACCACTCCTTCAGATTCAACTTTGAGAGTCTTCTGGTTCGTCTTTCTTCTTGCTTCTTCCAAACATGATGTCATCCCACGATGGAATTGAGATCCGTCTGGTCACTCCATCTTTCTTAGCATCAGTTGGAATATCGGTAACAGAGGGAGCATCATCGGATGAAGGATCGGTTCTAACGGCAACTAGACGCGGGGGCTGTGGTGAATCGCTTTCGGTTGGGAATAGAACGCCATGATCACTCATGCGATCCTGTTTAGTTGGATGCTTTGAGATCTCTTCACCGCAGATCCACTTAGCCCCATCATCTTGAGAGATGAATGTTCGCTTG
Organism: Candidatus Nanopelagicaceae bacterium; assembly: GCA_036752585.1. GTDB lineage: Bacteria > Actinomycetota > Actinomycetes > Nanopelagicales > Nanopelagicaceae > MAG-120802. The sequence goes on along the minus strand of DAIOSM010000029.1, from coordinate 3,181 downwards.
TTCAAGTCAAAGGTCCAAGTCGCCTCTCTTACTCCGTCAGAAGAGGGGTAGCTGAGGACCAGGTGCCAATTACCGTTATCAAGTCTCCATGTGTTCCAGGAAATCTGATTCATATTGACTCCGCGAGGAGCGAGTCTTTGGACTACTAACTCTCGGAGCGGGAGCGAAGTTCCCTTCGGTGATGACTTTTCTGCCTGTTCGATTATCCAAGCACGCTCTTGCATTATGGGACTGGCATAACGTTCTATCTTTGTTACGGCCAGTCCTGAGATTCGAGCGACTTCAGCGAAACTTTCACCAGCTCTGAGTCTCGCTTGAATCTCTTTGATCGAAAACGCTGGAGCTTCTTCACTCACGGCTGCGAGCTTCCTCTCAGCAAGAGCGCTACGCAAAGAATCATCGATCTTTATCGTGAATGAATTCCCGTCAGCATCGGCCAATTCGATTTTCTCGCCATCGCTGGTGCGGCCTACGACTCGCAGTTCAGACATGTGCCTAAGGTTGCCATAGACCCACTCTTAATCTGCGGAAATCAGGCTGGAATTTCGCTCACTTTCCTCCGCCAGAGTTTCCAGAAGGGCAAGACCGATAGCGCAGATAGGGCCATGCAGATCAACGGGATGACGAATGCGACAGATACCCCTTGATTGTCAATGATGTAACCGGTTATTGCAGGCGGCAGAGCGCCACCGAGATTTAGCGCAGAAATCGCCCATGCCAAGACCTCTGTCTTTCTATTCTCAGTAACAGAGCGCTCTGCAGCAGCAAAGCCTGCGGTCAGAAGTGGCGCAATTGCTAGCCCGTTGAAGAACAAGACTATGCCCATAAGAAGAAGATTCTCAGGAAGGAGAACTGCAACAAGATAGATAGGGATTGTCAGTATGAACAAAGATCCCAATGACTCTAAGAATCTAGTGGCCTCGTTTCTCTTCCATTTGATTGTCCCTATCAAGAGAGCCGATACGCCGCTGCCAAGAGACCAGATTGCGATGAAGAAGCCGCTCCATTCTCGGATTCCATATTCCTCGCTGTACCCAACTATGACAAGTCCAGATGAGCTGAAGAAAGAGCCACATAACATCAAAGGGATAAAGAGCGCTCGAATGAAGGGAAGTCGAATTAGTAGTGAATGATCTGCGCTTGGCTCTTTAGGATGAGGAGGAGGCTCAGTACTTCTCTGGCCCGCAAAGAGTATGCCTCCGGTGGCCACAAGTAGCATCGCAGCGAAGATTGCATATTCAGGCGCAAATGTGACTGCCAGCAAAGTAGCGATTACTGGACCAGAAGTAAATATCACTTCATCAACAAATGCCTCGAATGAATACGCGGTATCAGTAAGCGCGCGATCATCACCGATGGCGTGAATCCAACGCCGGCGAACCATTTGGCCCGAGCCGATTACAAATGCTTCAAATAAGAGCGCGGAGGAGAACCAGAGAATGGTCGGCGCATCGTTCTTCAGGAGAAAGACAAAAGCGCCCATAAAGAAGATGTGCAGTGGAGCGGTGATACTAAGGATGCGACGTTGGCCGAATTGATCAGCGGCACGCGACCAGAGTGGCGATGCAATAGAGAGTACGACCGATGCTGCCATGGAGAGCGCCCCGGCAATCGCATATGAATCAGTCTCAGCGACGACAAAAAGGACGATAGCAAGATAGAGCATCGATATAGGTAACCGGAGAATGAATGCTGCAAAAGAAAATCGCCAACCCCCGGGAACTCCGAAGAGCTTTTTGTAAGGAGCAAGCATGTTGGCGAGTCTACTTGTGATTAGATTCAACTATGACTCTGCATCAGCAACTCCTGCAACTAGCTGAGGAGATTGCCTTCAGAGCCGGAGATCTATTGATGAAGCGGCCATCCAAATTCGAACTTGATCAGAAAAGCGGCGTTCTTGATTTTGCCACCCAAATGGATCACGAGAGCGAGAAGTTAATTGTTGAATCAATCCTAAGTGCCAGGCCAGATGATGGGATTATCGGTGAAGAGGGCGCGAATCGCGAGGGAACTAGTGGTTATACATGGGTGATCGATCCGATTGATGGAACAGTCAATTATCTCTACGGAATCCCCGGGTGGTGTATCAGTATCGCAATTAAGGATGAGATTGGCGGATTAATTGGAGTAGTGCACTCACCTTCAATTGGGATGACATGGAAAGCAATACGCGACTCTGGGGCTTTCTTAAATGGATTTCCGATAAGGTGCAACGAACCTGTTCCACTTAATCGCGCGCTCATCGCGACTGGATTTGCATACGATATTGATCGCCGTAAGCCACAAGCGGAATTCGTCAAGCAACTTCTTCCTAAGATTCGTGACATCAGAAGAATTGGAGCCTGCGCTGTTGATATATGCATGGTGGCTTCAGGCTCTATCGATGCACATTTTGAGGCGGGAGTAAATGAGTGGGATTACGCAGCCGCAGGATTGATTGCGAAAGAGGCGGGAGCAAACTTCAAATCCATTTCTGGGATTTGGAATGGAGAGAAGTACTTCGTCCTTGCCGCTGGTCCGAGCCTCTTTGACGTCCTCGCGGCAGAACTCGCCCCCCACGGCTTTGACCTTCGTTAACTACCCGACCAGCGCGTAAAAGAGCCCTGATTTAACAGGGGCCGGCTCTTGTGGCAGGATACGGCGGCTAGCAAAGAACAACCTCTATCTAAGGATCTAAATATGAACGTGCTCGATGCGGTAGATGCCGCCTCCCTCCGCAAGGACATCCCTAACTTCCGCCCTGGCGATGAACTTAAGGTCCATGTCCGCGTTATTGAAGGTAACAAGAGCCGCGTTCAGGTCTTTCAAGGATTGGTAATCGCTCGTCGCGGTTCTGGAATCCGTGAGACCTTCACAATTCGCAAGATCTCCTATGGGGTTGGCGTTGAACGCGTATTCCCAGTTCACGCTCCAGTCATCGAGAAGATCGAGCTTGTGCGTAAAGGCGAAGTTCGTCGTGCAAAACTTTATTATCTCCGTGATCTCCGCGGTAAGGCGGCAAAGATCAGAGAACGTCGTGGCGGTGAAGAGCTAGAGGCGATTTATGCCGAAGCTACGCCGGTGGAAGCTCCAGCTACTGAGCCTGAGGTTCAAGTTGCTGAAGAAACTTCAGAGAAGCCACAAGCCTAAGGAATGTCTCCTCGCGGAAAGGGTTCCGCACTTCGGGAACTGCCGATACTTC
>DAIOSM010000028.1:0-9805 GCA_036752585.1 Candidatus Nanopelagicaceae bacterium | reverse complement strand
CGATCTCACTTGGCTGCCAAGCGCCGCCAAAATCGTAAGGCGTAGAACCAGAGTTTCCCCCGGCTCCACGCCCACGATTTTCAGACATTAACTTCTCAGTTAGTAATGCAACTAGCTGAGTACCGGTGCCCCTGCTGAATCAGCAAGCCACTGGGCTGTGATTGAAGCAAGAGTGCCGTTATCGCGAATTGCATCAACTGCTTGTGATACGCAAGAGGTGATCGGATTATCCTTCGATAGAAGAAGTCCGAATCCTTGGTCGCCTGAATCGCTGCCATCAATCTGGCCGACGATGATTCCATTTGGAACCTCGACAGCTGATAGATAGAAGGCGGTTGGAAGGTCAACAACTAGGCCGTCGATCTGCTTGTTCTTTAGAGCAGTTACAGCAGCAGCATTGTCATTGAATACCGATGCCTTCAGGCCGAGATTTGTCTCAATCACATCAAGAGAGGTTGTTGAGACTGCTGCGCCAAGTTTTGCGCCCGCATCCTTCAAGCCTTGAAGTGTTGTTACGCCCTCAAGCTTGCTTCCCTTGAAGGAGACAATCGCTTGGTTTGACTTGTAGTAAGGAGAGGAGAAATCAACGACTTGCTTGCGCTCATCAGTGATCGAGTACTGCTGGAGGTTGAAGTCGAAGGTCTTCGGTCCTGGTGCAATCGCAGCATCAAATGTGGTTCTTACCCACTTGACTGCAGATTGGTCATAACCAAGTTGGGCTGCAACGGCGTAGGCAACGGCAGCTTCAAATCCCTCTCCGCTCTCTGGGGCATCGTCGATAACCCATGGATAGTAAGCAGGTTCGCCGGTAGCAATTGTCAGAACACCAGCTTCAACGGTCTGTAGTGAATCTGGTGAGCATGTTGTTGCATCTCCGCTAGCTGATCCGCCTTCATCTGATGATGAACATGCGGAGAGAACTAGAGCAGCGAGAATGAATGGAGTTAGTTTTAGTAGCTTCTTCATTATTGCCTTTCATAGATGTCCAATAACGCTGGACCTGACAATCTTTGGCAGACCCGCGCTTGTCGAAATTCTCGACCTGGTCCTCACCCGGAGCACCCCACCGCGGTGGAGGGTTGCCGTCCAGTTAGCCGGGGCTTGAAGCTGGAACTCGTGACCTAGGCGGACTCTAGGAAATGGAAATCAAAAAGTCCACTTATGGCCCGGTAGGCCATGTGCATCTGCGACTGCTTGATAGTAAATCTTTCCATCATGGACATTAAGACCTAGAGCTAGAGCTGAATCTCTCCTTAAAGCCTCTCTCCAACCGAGATCAGCCAAGGAGATGGCGTATTTCAATGTGGCATTAGAGAGCGCATAGGTAGAGGTAAACGGAACTGCGCCTGGCATATTCGCCACACAGTAGAAAATAGAACTATGAACCCCAAAGGTGGGTTCAGCGTGGGTAGTCGGGCGAGAATCTTCGAAGCAACCGCCTTGGTCGATGGCAATATCAACGAGAACTGAGCCAGCCTTCATTCGCTTTACTAACTCGTTGGTGATCAGTTTTGGAGCTTTAGCCCCATGAATTAGAACCGCACCAATGACCAGATCAGCTTGGAGAGCTTCCTCCTCAATTGCGTGAGTGCTCGACATTAGAGTCTTAACGGTGCCACCAAAGATCTGATCAATCTCACCAAGCCGCTTTTGATTTAGATCGACAACGGTTACGTCGGCGCGCATGCCATGTGCGATGGTTGCCGCTGCTAATCCAGCGATTCCACCACCAAGCACCAATACCCGTCCAGGACGGACTCCAGGCACTCCACCAAGTAGTACCCCTCGCCCACCATTACTTCTTTGGAGAGCTGCTGCGCCGACCTGGGCTGCCATTCTTCCGGCGACTTCACTCATCGGAGCGAGTAGAGGTAAAGCTCCATTAACTTCAACTGTTTCATATGCAATTGCAGTAATTCCGCTTTCAATTAGCGCATCAGTGCACTCCTTGGAGGCCGCGAGATGTAGATAGGTGAATAAAGTCTGACCTTTTCGCATCCGCTTGTATTCTGGGGCAATCGGTTCCTTAACCTTTAGAACTAACTCTGCCTTATCCCAAACCTCATCGGCGCTCGAGAGGATTTTGGCACCGACTTTCTCGTAATCCTGATCTGTGATTGCCGATCCAAGACCGGCACCGGTCTCTATAAATACAGAGTGACCGTGGGTAACAAACTCCCTTACGCCAGCTGGGGTAATGGCAACACGGAATTCATTGTTCTTTATCTCTTTCGGAACCCCAATAATCACGCCGAAATGCTACCGGAGAAGAGGGCAGCACAAACTTTCGGATGCAACTCTGCTCTGAGCTCAGCAAAGATCGTGGGCGGCTTTCCGCTTTGAAAGAGTTGTCGAAGTAACTTAGCCATTGAGTAATTGGGTTGATCGGACTCAGCCCTCTCTAAGGCGATATTGGCCATCGCTCCATCGCCCCTTTCGTAAGATGCGACTGCAAACAAAGTAGCTGGCGCCGCAACAAATCCCTCAGGCGCCTTCTTCAATAGCCACCTCCAAGCATCAAAGTAAAGATCGCTCTCGCTATCCATGCTTCCCAGCGCGAAATCGCGGACTTGCAGGTCCTTTAAACGCACCAGAACTTTTGCCACCAATCGCTTATCTCGGCAGATTCGATCGACTTCGAAATCATGAAGAAAATCCAAGATTGCATTTGCGCCATCGCGCTGAAGTAGCGTCGGATCTTGATCGTAATCAATAGCGGGAATTCTTCCCATCATCTCGATTACTACTTGATCTGGCTCGGAATCCAGTGAGCTTGCCATCTCGGTTAGATTCTTGAAGGGCATCACCTTGCCCTGGGTAATCTCCTCGACTGCTATCCGCGAGTCAACCAACTCGGGAAGCGGCGAACCCTCTAACGGACAACACTCCTCATCCCCACAGATCAGCGATCGCCAGCGATTTCCCACAATGATGATGGACTCACGTAACGGGATCTCGGCCTCATCAAAGGCATCTATGAGAGGTTTCAAGATGCTTTCTGCATCAACACAGCTATCGGGGATGTAAGAGACGAGGAGCGCGCCATCGCTACCCCTGAATTTCTCAACGAGCGCGCTCGCCTCTCTCTTTCTTATCGATTCCGGAAAATCGATACGAATTGCCATGGTTATGGACTCTTCCTTCAGCGACATTAGGACTATCGAGTCACTTGGTTGATATCCGATTAAGAACGGTACTGCTGCTAATAAATCATTTGGGTTCGTAACTGTTGTCATAAGCGAAGCATCGGTGGAAGTTATGATCGATGGGAGAAAAGATTAAAATTGTGGATATCTATCTAGTGAAGGTTGTGTCAGCGGCATAGATACTCATTTCGCGCTCAAAACTCTGATTGATGCTCCCCTTTATGGGTCCTGAGATGGCACCGGCTCTCCATGTTCCGCTCCAAGTTACCTTTAGCCCAACGTCATACTCGCCCTCCCGTACATACTGATGGCTAATCAAGGATGCTGGGTAAGGGGCTCCGGGATGATGCGAAACGTATGTGTTTCCATCGCCGAAATCCCACCTATAAAGCGCTTTCAAAGTGATCAATATTGGTACTTCTAAGACGACAATGACTGTTTGGAATGTCGAAGGAACAGTCGTCATGAAATTGACCGGCTCACGCAAGAGCGCTCCACTTGTTGGTTGAGTAAGAATCACGCCATTAGGAAGCATTCGCTTTACTTGTTCTGCAAGTTGAGAAGCGCTGATTTTCTTAACCCTAGCTTTGCGCGCTTTTGGTTTTGAGATGCTCTTTGGTTTTGGTCGAGGTGAAGCAGTGACTTCCGGCTTTGGTAGCCATGGAATCCATGCCTCTTTTCGAACCGTTGCTCTCGAAGGTTTTGGCGAGGGAGCGGTAGTAGAGACGGACCCTGGTTTACCTTTTTTAACTTTGATCACTAGATGGTTTTCGTCATCTGCACTAACGTCAATACAAGTATCCCCGTCACATTGCTCTGCATACGCGGGAAGCGGAGAGATCAGAGCAAGCAGAAGAATCATCAAAGCCCAGCGGCGCATCGCCCCAAGTTAGGAGGTAACACGCGGCGAGAGTGCCGATACTCCGTCGCTGTGGAAAACTAGCGGTTATGGCGGTGCGTGATGGTGATGGATGGGTGAATTGCAGATGTGGCTCAAAGCATTGGGGAGTAAACGGCGCCGCTGGTCTTCTTCTCTATCGCGCTGATGAAATTCTCTTACAGCATCGCGCTCCTTGGGTTCACAACGGTGATACGTGGGGCATCCCAGGGGGAGCTAGAGACTCTCATGAAAGTGCGCTTGAAGCGGCGCTGCGTGAGAGCAATGAAGAGATTGGCATCGATTCCAAATTCGTAACGGCTCAATTCACTCATCTAGATGATCACATCGACTGGCGATATGAAACTATCGTCGCTCACTTAGAGCCCGAAGGAGCCCTTTTCAAGAACAATCACGAAACCGTTGATTTACGCTGGTTTTCAATCGCCCAAGTTACCGAGGCGAATCTTCATCCAAGTTTCGCGCGAAGTTGGCCGACGATTAGCGCCCGACTTCTTCAAATTGTTGGTGAAGGCGACGGAGAGACTCTTTAACTACAGCCCCTTCGCTAGTTCGCCATAGGGGTGGCATTGAATTTAATAGAACTGAGCCATATCGCTTATTTACGATTCGTGAATCCAGAATTGCAACTACTCCCCTATCTTCAACCGACCTAATCAATCTTCCAGTTCCTTGGGCAAGTAAAAGGGCTGCGCGAGGAAGAGAAACTTGCATAAATCCTGAGCCCCCGGATGCATCAGCTTTGGAGGAGCGAGCTGACATAACAGGATCATCAGGTCTCGGAAAGGGAATCCGATCGATAGCAACAAGCGTGCATGCAGAACCAGGTACATCGACGCCCTGCCACAAACTCATAGTGCCGAGGAGTATTGAAGTCGGATCTGCAGCGAATCGCTCAACAAGTGAACCAACGCTATCGCCACGCTTCTGGGTGATGATCTTTATCGGTAGCTCAGCAAGAACTCGACGGAGATGATCATCTGCCATCTCAACGCCGCGCCAAGACGAGAAGAGAGCGAGTGTGCGCCCGCCTGCAGCATCTATAAGTTCGCCTAGCTCGACCAGCGCCTCAACGCTCGGTCCATCGCGACCAGGTTCTGGGAGATGCTTCGGTAAGTAGAGCATTCCCTGCGCAGCAAAATCGAAGGGTGAACCAACATCAAGAATCTGGACATTACTTGGATCAATTCCTGAGCTCTCCTCATCCTCCTCAAATTCACCGCTAATTCCTAAGTTTCTCGCAATTGAATCGAAGCTCTTACCTACCGAGAGCGTTGCGCTTGTGGCAATAACTGGGGTCTGTTTGAAGAGATTCTCACGGAGTACCGAGGAGACATCAAGAGGCGCTAGATAGAGGGTTGAGAAGGTGGGCTCAAACCAGAGGACGCTGCCATCGCTGTTTTTCAATAGCTTCTGGGCAGTTGTCTTCACTTCGGTGACTGCGCCTTTGACTCGAGCGCGCTCTGCAATCGTGTCAGGATCGATAATTTCGCTATCGGCATTTATTGCAGCAATGACTGCTTCCGCAGCCTCTTTCACTTTTCTGATAGGTGCCACTAGTTCATCTGGCAATTCGGTCAGTCGCCGCTCTTCATCGCTTCGACTTCGATAGTCCTGGCTGTAGCTATCAAGTGCATCGGCAAATTGATCAGCTGCCTTATCGAAGGCATTTGCAAGCTTTCCCGGCATATGTTTTCTTGCCATGGCGGCTGCACGCGAGACTCGGCCAGCAGTCAATTCTTCTGTTACCGCTTGGGTAGTTCGATCCATAAACTCATGAGCTTCATCGAGGATGACCGCATCGCGCTCCGGCAATATCGGATGGGAGTCGACAATCTCGATAGCAAGTAGGGTGTGGTTGGTTACTACTATGTCGGCAGTTTGCGCCTTAGCTTTGGCATTTACTGCGAAGCACTCACTTCCAAAACGACACTCATCAGCTCCAACACACTCTCTTCCAGAAGTTGAGTTAGCTAGCCAGACTCTTCGATCAACTTCGGGCGCATCGTCGCGATCGCCAGATATTCCGGGTTTCTCCGCCCACTCCCGTAGTCGACGCGCGTCGCGTTCTAGGGTAGAGATATCTACAAGAACTTCAGAATCATGGCTCTCATCGCCTGCATTCATCTTCTGCAAGCAGAGATAGTTACCTACGCCTTTGTAGACTGCGAAGGAAATCTCCCGCCCAATCTCTCTCTCCAACGCCTCCTTAACTCGAGGTAGGTCACGCTCTACAAGTTGTCTTTGTAGAGCCAGAGTTGCGGTTGCTACAAGAACTCGTTTTCCGTGAACTAGAGATGGGACTAGATAAGCAAGGGACTTTCCAGTCCCAGTGCCCGCTTGAACAAGAAGGTGGTGGCGATCGGAGAGGGCGTTAGCCACAGCTTCCGCCATTGCGAGTTGACCCTCTCTAGGAGCCCCATCGATCGCATCGACGGCAGCGTTTAGGGCAGATCGAACTTTTTCAAGGCTCACATCTCCCCCTTTGCTTCGGCCTGGGTATAGCCTTCTTCTATGTGCGCAGGATGTATGGCAATAGCGATGGCTTCCTTGATGGGACCGAACACCGCTCCAGCTGCTCCCGCTCCAACTTTAATATCTGCACCTAAGGCAGATTTGAAGAAGGAAGCAGCTCTGCGGGTAAAGGCTAACTTCAGAGAAGAACGTCTAGTAATCAAGTCGCAAGCGACTGATCCCAAAGCAATCTAATTTCGTTAACTAGTTTCTTAAGTTAACGACTTAGCTGCAACCCGAGGTGGATCCGCAACCCTCGCAGACATAGCAAGCTCCAGATGCGCGCATCTTCACTCCGCAAGTTACACAGAGTGGTGCATCGGACTTGATGCCAGCAATCTTCTCAAGTAGCTCCGTTGAGGAACCGATCTGAGTTGGGGCTGCTTCAATCTTTACCTCTACTGCTTTTGCTTTAGCTTCGACTACCGGCTCGACAACTGGAGCTGGCGCCTCTTGGACTTGGGCATATTCGCCAGTCTCTAGGGCGTTAGCGCGCTCGGCTGCGGAGTAGATTCCATAAGCAGAGCGGACATCTTGCGGTAGGTAATCGAGCGCTAGGCGGCGGAAGATGTAATCCATCATGGATTGGGCCATGCGGATATCTGGATCATCTGTCATGCCAGCTGGCTCAAAGCGTGAGTTGGTGAATTTCTGTACGTAAGTCTCTAGCGGTACTCCGTATTGAAGACCGATTGAGACTGCGATCGAGAATGCATCCATGACTCCAGCAAGTGTTGAGCCTTGCTTTCCAAGCTTTAAGAAGATTTCGCCTAGTTGGCCATCCTCGTAGGTTCCCGCTGTCATGTAACCCTCTGCCCCACCTACTGCGAATGAGGTTGTACGTGATGGGCGTGACTTTGGAAGACGTTTGCGAGTTGCAGGAGCTGGAGCAGCTACCGATGCAGTTTCTTCCTTCTTGGTTGCCTTTGCATCAGATAGTGGCTGACCGACCTTGCAGTTATCGCGATAGATCGCGATTGCCTTAAGGCCAAGCTTCCAACCTTCGTAATAAACCTCTTCTACATCTTCGATAGTTGCATCTTCAGGGAGGTTAACGGTCTTTGAGATCGCACCAGATAGGAATGGCTGGCAGGCTGCCATCATCCGAACATGGCCCATCGGAGCAATTGATCGCGCACCTAGGGCGCAATCGAAGACGTCGTAGTGCTCTGGCTTTAGACCAGGGGCATCAACAACATGTCCGTTGGCGGTGATGTATTCGACGATTGCTTCAATCGTCTCATCGGTATATCCAAGTTTCTTGAGTGCAAGTGGAACGGTCTGGTTGACGATCTGCATCGATCCGCCGCCTACAAGCTTCTTGAACTTAACTAGTGAGAAGTCGGGCTCGATACCGGTCGTATCGCAATCCATCATCAAACCGATCGTTCCGGTTGGGGCGAGAACTGAGGCCTGGGCATTGCGCCAGCCATTCTTCTCACCGATAGATAGGCAGTTATCCCATTGCTTATTGGCTTCGGTCCAAACATCTCGGTCGAGAGTTGAGACTGGCTTGGCGGAGAGGGAGGCAGCCTGGTGCTTCTTCATGACACGAGTGTGGGCAGCTGCGTTACGGGCATAGCCATCGTATGCGCCAACAATGCCAGCTACTTCTGCTGAACGACGATATGAAGTTCCGGTCATCAAAGATGTAATCGCACCGGCAAGCGCACGGCCACCTTCTGAGTCATATGCAAGTCCAGATGCCATCAAGAGCGCTCCGAGGTTTGCGTAACCGATTCCAAGTTGGCGATATGCGCGAGTTGTGACACCAATCGCTTCGGTTGGGAAATCTGCGAAGCAGATCGAGATATCCATCGCAGTGATGATCAACTCGGTTGACTTGACGAAATTCTTTACATCAAATGAACCATCGCTCTTTAGGAACTTCATCAAATTCAAGGATGCGAGGTTGCATGATGAGTTATCTAGCGACATGTACTCAGAACATGGATTCGAAGCGTTGATTCGTCCTGTTTCTGGGTTTGTGTGCCAATCATTGATTGTTGTGTCGTACTGGATACCTGGATCTGCGCATGCCCAAGCCGCTTCTGCCATTTTGCGGAAGAGCGCCTTAGCATCGACTTCTTCGATTACTTCGCCAGTGGAACGAGCGCGTAGACCAAACTTCGCACCGTTCTCATAAGCGCGCATGAATTCGTCATTCACTCGTACGGAGTTATTTGCATTCTGGTATTGGACTGAGATGACATCTTTTCCACCAAGGTCCATATCAAAACCTGCATCGCGGAGAACGCGGATCTTCTCCTCTTCGCGAACTTTAGTTTCAATGAACTCTTCGACATCTGGGTGGTCGACATCGAGGACGACCATCTTGGCCGCGCGGCGGGTAGCTCCACCGGACTTGATAGTTCCAGCGGAGGCATCAGCGCCACGCATAAATGAGACTGGGCCGGAGGCCGTTCCACCTGAGCGGAGAAGCTCCTTTGAGGAGCGAATTCTCGAGAGATTTAGACCAGCGCCTGAGCCGCCTTTGAAGATCATGCCCTCTTCGCGATACCAGTTAAGGATTGAATCCATGGTGTCATCGACAGAGAGGATGAAGCAGGCCGAAACTTGTTGTGGAGCTGTTGTTCCAACGTTGAACCAAACTGGAGAGTTGAAGGAGAAAATCTGGTGAAGGAGCATGTAGGTGAGCTCGTGCTCAAAGACTTCAGCATCTTGCGTGGTTGCGAAATAACCAAACTCTTTTCCTGCTTTTGTGTAGGTGAGTACAACGCGGTCGATGACTTGCTTTAGTGACCATTCACGGTTCTCATGGCCAACAGCGCCACGGAAATACTTTGTGGTCACGATGGTTGAGGCGTTTACTGACCAGAAGTCAGGGAACTCGACGCCCTTTTGTTCGAATACGGTCTCGCCAGTTTTCCAATTGGATTGGACTACATCGCGGCGTTCCCAAATAACCTGGTCATAAGGGTGGACTCCAGGAGTGGTGTAAATCCGCTCAATTTGTAGGCCTTTTCCAAGCTTGTTCTTCCCACCAGCTCGATTGATAACCGTGTCCGACATTCTCTTTTCTCCATCTCTAGAAATCTTTAGTTTTATTTTCGACTCTTACTTCTTACTGCTTTATTCAGTTCTTTTACTTCTTATCTCTCAACTACTTATCGGACGCGTCACTTAAGTTGCGGGGAAGAAACTTGGTTTTTCGATTCCGAGATTTTTTCAGAAGGTATAGCGCGGAGAAGTGCGATCTCACCTTCGAAATCTTCAAGGGAGGAAA
>DAIOSM010000027.1:0-10075 GCA_036752585.1 Candidatus Nanopelagicaceae bacterium | reverse complement strand
AGCCTAAGACCCATCTAGAAGTAAGGGGGCGGGCCGCTACGGCGCCCCGTTTCTCGTTTATCCGGACTCATTAGTTCGCAATACGCGGCGCCAATCTCTGCACAGCCTTCCCCGGGAGCTAGCGACATAGATTTCTCGGGCGCTCATCATTGGCGCCATGTTGAACCAAAACCTGTCGAACCAACATCTGTTGAACCAAGACCTGTCGAACCCAAACCTCCTAGACACAGAACTCTCTGTCGAAAAGCAGCCGAACGGACCAATCGCTCGAAACTCAGATTTAAAGATCAATACCCGAAGAACTAATCCAAGATTGAAATCTGGCGTCCGATTCTGGCGCAGCGATCTAAGCCGCCAACTTCATATCGGCACCCGTTTCTCTAATTTCCTTCTTCCCGATCGAATCGGGGATTTGGAGATTGAGAGCGCGCTCACTCAACTCAGTAAAGGTTCAGGTAGTGGCCGTGCCGAACTACAAGTGCTCTGCTCCATACTTGAGAATTTATCTTTGATTGATGATGAGTACACCGAAATCAATTATCAGTATCGCAGTGAAGAGAATCGAGATATCGCTGCATCCATTAGAAGGAGCGTTGCGCAAGAGAGTTTTCTTCGGCGTATAAGGATTGAGTCAGATGGAATCTCTAGAAGCCCTGAAGTTAGAGATGGCGGAATCCGGAAGATTCTCCAACGTAGAGAGTTTGCAATTCGGATAAACGGTTCCGGGCGGATTGCGTTTGCATTACTTGGCGCCCTGATTGCTTCTGGATTTGATCTATGCGAGATTGATGATGAAGTAAAAGTGAATTCAAAGGATGTAATCGGCGGATGTATTGGCAAGAGAGATATCGGAATGGCTGGGACTCTAAAGTTAGATGATTTGACTATGGATGCTTCGCTTTATCCGGAACCACGCCAAATCTCGAAGCAGCCAGATCTGATGATTGCTATTGGATCGCCTTTGCCTGAATTACTTGAGGATTGGAATCGTCGCAGAATCCCCCAGTTATTCATCGATTTTGATCATTCTGGAGAGATTCGAATTGGGCCCTATGTCGAACCTGGTAACGGCGCCTGCTACAACTGCGTGAATATCGCTGAAATTGAGCTGGGGCGACCACTGGTAAGCGCTTTAAGGAGTGCGCTGGGCCATGATCAGAGTAAATCTTCGGCAAGTGCGAATGAATTAGATGTAACCGCTGCCCTTGCGACTTTCGCAGCGGGAACGCTCGCCCTTGCTATCGCAGAGATCGCAGACTCTCGTACCTCGCAATTCCATGAGAAGACCGCGCTCTTTTCGACGCTCCAATTCCTTGAGCCACAAATCACATCCTGGGAGCGCAGTCCACGCTGTAGCTGCAACTGGATCTAGCGGTCATCTAGCTTCAACTCGCGCCACATCTCTAACTCCAAGAGAATTCGTCCGTGGTAAATGAGATCCCGCGCAAGACAAGTACTCGCAGCGCCAAGCTTGCGAGCATTCCATTGGCTGTAGCCGGCCGTGGCGCGCTTGGATTTGGAAAACAATTGATCGGCCAATCACCAGAGTTCGCCTTTGCAGATCTTCAAGAGAAGACCGCAGAACAAGTCTTCAAAGTCTTAGGAGAGTTAAAGGGCGGAGCGATGAAGTTCGGTCAGGCGCTCTCAGTCTTCGAAGCTGCCCTTCCTGAAGATATCGCTAAGCCGTACCGCGAGACGCTGGTTAAGTTGCAAGAAGCAGCTCCACCTCTTCCGGCACGCGTCGTCCATAAAGTGCTGGCAAAAGAATTAGGTGAAGATTGGCGCGATAACTTCTCAGAGTTTGATGACAAACCCGCCGCCTCAGCATCGATCGGCCAAGTTCATAAGGGTCGCTGGAAAGATGGCCGCCTCGTTGCCATAAAGATTCAATATCCCGGTGCCGCAGAAGCGCTGATCTCAGATCTAAATCAGATTGAACGCTTCTCAAAGATATTCCAACTCTTTATGCCAGGGCTAGAGATGAAACCATTATTGGAAGAGTTGAAGGCGCGCATCATTGAAGAGGTCGACTATCAATTTGAAGCGGAAGCCCAGAAAGCATGTTGGGACGCCTACGAAAATGACCCCGATATTGCTATCCCGAAGGTTGTCTTCGCGACCGACAAAGTTTTGGTGAGCGAGTGGCTTGAAGGCACACCACTCTCGCGAGTGATTGCAGAAGGATCTCAAGAGGAGCGGAACAACGCTGGAATCAGGCTAGCTCGATTCCACTTCACCGCCCCGATGCGCGCTGGACTTCTTCACGCAGATCCTCACCCAGGAAATTTCCGAATTCTTGCTGATGGGCGCTTAGGCGTTCTCGACTTCGGTGCATGCAATCGACTTCCGAATGGATTCCCCGAACCATTCAAGAATCTCCTCCGTAACGCACTCGAGGGCGATGCGCTCGCGCTTTATAACGGCTTCAAAGAGGATGGATTCATCCTCCCTGAGGTTGATGTAGATCCAGAGTTAGTGCTCGAGTACTTGCTTCCGCTCGTAGAACCGCTCCGCACGCCATACTTCGAGTACACCCGCGAGTGGCTACGTGAACAGAGCGTCCGAGTCGGAGATCCAAGAAATCCAACAGCAAAGATCGGTTTCCAATTAAATCTCCCAGCTGAATACGTTCTGATCCATCGCGTAACTCTTGGAACTACCGGAATCTTCTGCCAACTACGTGCGCAAGGAAACTTCCGGGATGAGGCGCTCTCTTGGTTCCCCGAGATCGCGCCATCACACCTAGTTAAGAATTAACTGCTCAGATCTAGCAGCAAATAAATAACTAGATTAAGCCCCAATCAATTCGCGATTTAAGCGCGGACGACCCGGCATCCGCTTTGCAGCGATGACCTGGCCATCTTCGAAGAGTTCGCCGCCCCATACGCCACAAGGTTCCTGACGCGATAACGCGCCTTGTAGGCATTCACGCTTGACTGGGCAACCGCCACAGAGGGACTTGGCATAGGCGATCTCTTCACTCTTCTCGGAGAAGAAAACTTCCGGATTGGAGTTATGGCATGGGAGGGTGAATGCATTCTCATCACCGTAAGTTCCGGTGACTGCATCCAAACCGATCTTGGCGTTTTCGCCCTCGGCCCATCCTGGTACCAATAGTTCGCTGAAGAGAACTGTCATCGTTCTCACCTTTGCCTTCCCTTTTTCATTTCTCTCTATTGCTTGGTTCCTGGAACTTCTCGAGTACTTCTTCGAGGTAAAGAAAAAGGGGCCTGAATCCTTTTGGATTCGAGGCCCCTGGCTTCTCTATCTCGAGATTTACTCGATAGAGCTCCAGGTGCCGAATCCATCGGCTGTCTTCTTGGTTGCAAAATAGAAGTTGTAACCAGAGACTGCTGACCAATGGGTAGCCCAACGGCGATGAGCGCGATTAGCGTTCATCGTGAGTTGAGTTGCACTGGTCTGCATCCGGCAAGGGTAAGACAGGCGAAGGCGAGCTCGCAACCGAGTTATTCGGCCGCGGAAATAAGCCATCAATTAGGCGTTTATTAGACCCGCTTCACGGAGGAATGGGCTCGGCTCTCCTGCGTATGAGATGAGAAGTGAGCGCTTGGCTCGGGTGACCCCCACATAGAAGAGGCGCCGCTCCTCCTCTATCGGCGCGCTCGCCCAAGGCAGATTGGAGGCCGAGGCGCCAGCGATAAAGACCCAATCCCACTCGAGTCCCTTTGCGCCATGCAGAGTCGCAAGAGTTACACCAGGAAGTGCAGGTGGATTGTTCTGTTCTGCACGCTCCTCAAGTTCGCGCAAGAAGGCGCGCATCGAATCGATTCCATCATTAGAGAGTTCTTGAGCAAGTTGGATCAATGCACGAACAAATTTATCGCCTTCGCCAAATTGCTTTAGAAGATCTCTTAGTTCACCTAGCCAATCCCCTTTGGGATCTGAAAGAACTGAACCACTTCTTATAGCCGAGATCATCTCGCGTACATTTCCGCGTTCGAAGAATCGTTCTGCCGTACGAATTTGATTCTCAATTCCTGCGCCATTGAGAGCAGTTTCAATCGCCTCAAGTTGGGCATTTGTCCTCGCCAGAATCGCTATCGCTTGTGGATTAACACCGCTTTTTATCGTCTCGCTGACTTTCTCCGCAATGGAAATCAACTCTGCTGACTCACTAGAAAATGCCGCACTTGCGGGTAGATCACCATGACTATTAACTGCATCCAGATCATGTCCTAACTCACCACTTCGCAGAATCGTATTGGCGAGGTTGATGATCTCTGGGGTAGATCGATAACCAGCGCTCAACCTGATCACTTCTGCTTCTGGATACCTCTTAGTGAAGTTAAGTAGAAATGCTGGAGTTGCTCCAGCAAAGGAGTAGATGGTTTGGGCCGGATCTCCGACAACGCAGATGTCCTCACGTTTACCGAGCCAGAGATCAAGAAGGCGCTGTTGAAGCGGCGAGACATCTTGATATTCATCAACAGTGAAATACCGATATTGATCACGGATGCGCTCTCTGATTTCACGCTCCTCTTCCAATAATCCGACGGTGAGTAGTAAGACATCCTCAAAATCAATTGCACGCTCTTGCTTCTTCAAACTCTCATATGCTTCATAGACCCGGGCGATATCTGAGGCGTTCAAACGCTTTGCCGTGCTGCTCGAAGTCCGCTTCGAATTAGCAAGTGCGGATACTCCTCGCTGCCCTTCCTCGATGCTCTTTACATACTCATCGCTGGGGATCTGCATGACTTTGGCCCATTCGATCTCACCTGAGATATCGCGAAGTAGGGCGGGGCTCTTGGTTACCGATAAACCTGCTCTATCTATGGCCTCGCCAAGAAAGCCGCTCTTGCTCGTGAGCAGCGATGGAAAGCGCCCACCGAGAGCTTGGGGCCAGAAATACATCAACTGTTTTAACGCAGCCGCGTGGAAAGTGCGGGCGGCGATATTTGGCACTCCGAGCGCGCGAAGGCGGGTTCGCATCTCACCAGCTGCCCGAGCTGTAAATGTAAGCGCGAGAATCCGATTCGGCTCAACCACTCCGATATCGACTGCGTATGCAAGACGATGAGTTATCGCTCTCGTCTTTCCGGTTCCAGCTCCTGCAATCACGCAGACTGGTCCGCGAACAGCGGTAGCTACCGCACGCTGCTCATCATCAAGTGCGGCGAGAATCTCTTCGGCTAATTGCGCCATGTTTCAGAACCAACCAAATCTTTACTTGCTTGATCGCCATACCAAGCTTCGATCATCGCTCTTGCAACTGAGATTCGTGGCGGAAGAAGAAGATCTTGGGATGCAACTTTTGACTTTAGCGAAGTGCGATCGAGCCAGAGTATCTCTTCAATCTCTTCGCCATCTGCTTCTACGTCCTCTGGATTTGAGATGAGAGCTTCAAATGCAATCATTAAAGATGCTGGAAATGGCCAAGGTTGAGAGCCGAGATAGCGCATTGATTCGACTTTTCCGCCACATTCTTCTGCGACTTCGCGGATTACCGTGCTCTCAAAAGATTCTCCCGGTTCGACAAAGCCAGCAAAAGTCGAGAAGCGCTTTGCAGGCCAGACTTTCTGACGCCCCAAAAGAATACGATCTGATTTATCTTTTACTAACACGATGATTGCCGGATCAGTTCTTGGATGATGATCACTCTCGCAAGATTGGCAACGTCTTACGGCTCCACCCATAGTGGCTTGCGTCTCCCCGCCACACTTTGCACATCTACGGTGGGAGTCGTGCCATTGTGCGATTGCTAGCGCATGAACTGCAGCGCCAATTTCAAGGGAATTGAGTAACTTACCGAGCGTGCGAAGTGATTGATATTCTTCGGGGAACTCTTCTGGATGTGCGCTGCGATGAATCACAAAATATGGAGTTCCTGACTTTTCCAATCCCAGGAAGTATCGCTCTGTCTCCCCACCGATGGCCGACGCCGAACTACTCGATAAGAATTCAAGCCCCGTTTTATTGCATCTGAATCGATCCCCAAGTAAGTCGATGATCTTTGCTCGTTTCCACATCTCATCGAGCGCTGACTGATCACTTCTAAGGTGGGCAGCCCTATCGAGCTCACTTCTCGAAAGTGGAAGAGCGAGCGGGAGAGCGATTTGGGGTGAATCGGGAAGCACGGGGCGACCTTACTAGGAGCGCCGACTAGCCTTCATGGCATGCGTAACAGCGAGAGATCTGGCTTCACAGTCACCTCTTGGAACCTATTGCATGGCATGGCCATACCGCCCAACTCGGGCGCAACTCTTCATGGCGCGCTTGAGAAGTTAACTGCAGATATTTCAAGTGATGTGATCGCAATCCAGGAAGTCGATGTACATCAGACCCGTTCTGGCAATGGAAATCAGGTTAAAGAGATCGCTGAATTAATTGGTGCCAAGCATTGGGCTTTCGCTCCATCTATGTATGGGACTCCGGGTGAGAAATGGCATGGGGTAACCGAAGAGATTGTCTTCGATAACTCGACAGCGATTCCACCTGATGCAATGTATGGAATTGGGATTGTTTCCAAGATTCCCGTAAAGAGATGGCACCGGATAAATCTAGGTAAAGCTCCTCTTGGGATGCCCCTCGTATTCGCTGGAGAGAAACGACCACAACTAGTCTATGTTTCAGATGAACCACGCTCGGCACTAGTAGCTGAATTAGAGAATGGAATCTCAGTTACGACAACTCATCTCTCATTCGTTCCCATAAAGAATCTCCTGCAACTCAAGAAGATCGCCAGATGGGTAGAGCAGCTTCCAGGAATTCACATCATGACTGGTGATTTCAATCTTCCCTGGGGGCTTGCGCCGAAGATCTCGGGATGGAGAGATCTCGTTGTGGGACCCACTTATCCATCATGGAAACCATCGCTCGAATTTGATTACATCATGAGTAAGGAACTACGACATGAGGATGTGATTGCGAAGATTCACAGCCACTATGGGATTAGCGATCACTTAGCCTCAAGCGTGACTATTCGCTAGCGTTTCGATTTAAGCAACATTCGTCTTACGACTCAATGCGACCTTATGAGAATTGAAGGCCTTTAGTAGTTCACTCCGCTTTGCTTCTGGCATAGCGAAGGTAGCGGCATAAGCAGACCAGGCGTTCAATTTTCCGAGATCATCACAGGCCATCAGGCGAGTGATTAGCTCCTCCCAATCCCCTTTATCCATCGCCTTCTTTGCCGGTGTTTTTGGCGATTGGCTACGGGCTGCTTTAGCCATCTCTTCGCGGCTTGGACGCTTTCCTTTCGCAGCGAAACCGAGGTTTGCGAGGCAACGACCGATACTCGAGGTTTCGCAATTCTCGCTCGCATTCGATCGATTAACAGGTGATGTCCCTTCAATCTCGGTAGCAAAGCCCGTTGCCTGAGGGCGAACATCATCGAGATTTGTATATGCCTCTGTTCGGCAGATCCATTCGATTCGCCCATCAGGTCGCTCGGTGCGTTGAAGATCGGTTAGTAATCGCCCATTTGGGTACTTTGCCCAAAAGGAACGGATGCGATTCTCAACCGGTTCGTATTGCTCAAGATTGAAGTAGCTCATTACTGGCCCACCGCCATCAACAATTCTTCTGACATGACTTCAGATGGACTTAAAGCACCAGCGCGGAATGCGCCAAGTAGCGCTTCGCGACCGCCATCTTTGAAACGGGTAGAGATATAAGGATCTCGAGAATTGAAGTGGATGAAATCCAAAACTTCACCAGTTCTTGGGTAGATAGCCTTTCCATCTACTTCCTCTACGGAATCAAGGATATGTTTACGGAAAGATTCACGGACCGTCTCGACGATCTCATACTCCCAATTACTCTTCACCCATTCGACGAAAGCCTTCTCGCTTAGGACTTCAGCGGATGTCTTCGGGTGGATTAGTGAGACCTTTGCGATCTCTTCACCTTCGAGAACTGCTTTTGCTGCGTCAGCGCCTACCTCTTCAAGCGCAGCGGCGAACTCTCGTCGCAATCGATCCTTAGCTTCCTTCGCAGCATCTGCGATCAAAGTGATGGCGGAAAGTTGGAATGCCAGCTCTCGTAGGTTCATGTGTAGCGCCTCCTGCTTTTCTATCCCGTTGGATAGACCCTCGTTTAGGGTTCTCTTTTTTGGATAGCCGAAGTAGACAACCGAGCACTGACATTGGGGCTAAAAGAGGCGAAAAATAGGCGTTTTGTGGGCGATTTGCGGGCGTTTCTTTCTTAACCCTTCGAGCTAGCTCTCCTGGTTCGCCTTCTTCGCCTTCGAAGTGAGCCTCGAGCGCTCGTTCTGGTCGAGGACCACTTTACGGATACGCACGTTGATTGGAGTTACCTCCACGCATTCATCCTCACGGCAATACTCAAGAGCTTGTTCGAGATTCAAGATCTTTGGCGGAATCAAACGTTCATTCTCATCAGAACCTGAGGCGCGCATATTCGTCAACTTCTTCTCGCGCACGATGTTCACATCCATATCTTCAGGGCGTGAATTCTCACCAATGACCATTCCCTCGTATACATCAGAGCCAACTTCAGAGAAAATCGTTCCTCGTTCTTGAAGAGCAAAGATTGCATAAGAGGTAGCAGTGCCGGCGCGATCTGAAACTAGCGAACCAGTTGGACGCGTCCTCAACTCTCCATTCCATGGTTCGTAGCCATCGAAGACATGGTGCAACAGTCCGGTTCCACGAGTCTCAGTCAAGAACTCAGTTCTAAAACCAATAAGTCCACGTGACGGGACTTTGAAATCCATTCGGATCCAACCGGTGCCATGGTTCACCATCTGTTCCATGCGCCCTTTACGGAGCGCCATAAGTTGTGTGATCACACCTAAGTAATCTTCCGGTGCATCGATAGTCAGACGCTCCATCGGTTCATGCAATTTTCCATCAATCATCTTTGTTACAACTTGTGGCTTACCGACCGTGAGCTCGAAACCTTCACGGCGCATCATCTCTACTAGAACTGCGAGTTGTAGTTCACCTCTACCTTGGACCTCCCATGTATCAGGACGTTCGGTATTTAGTACTCGTAGCGAGACATTTCCAACTAGCTCTGCATCCAGGCGGTTTTTGACCAGGCGCGCGGTCAACTTCTTTCCGACTCGACCGGCGAGCGGTGAGGTATTAATACCGATCGTCATCGAGATACTTGGCTCATCGACGGTGATTAATGGCAGCGGGTATGCATTTTCGGCATCTGCAAGAGTCTCGCCCAAGGTAATCGTCTCGATACCGGCAACAGCGATGATGTCTCCGGGGCCTGCTTCAGTTACTGGAACGCGCTCCAAACCTTCGGTCATCATCAGCTCAGAGATCTTCACCTTCTCTTGGCTTCCGTCTGTCTTTAGCCAAGTGACCATCTGACCTTTCTTGATCGTTCCTTCATGCACTCTGCAAAGTGCAAGGCGGCCAAGATAAGGAGAGGAATCCAAATTCGTTACATGTGCTTGAAGTGGAGCTCCATCGTGATACTTAGGAGCCGGGATGGTTTTGAAGATTACATCAAAGAGGACATCTAGATTCTCAGCATCTGGCATTCCACCATCTGCAGGACGATTAAGTGAAGCGCGTCCAGCTTTTGCAGAGGTGTAAACGATCGGGAAATCGATCTGATCTTCATTCGCATCAAGATCTAAGAACAATCCATAGGCCTCATCAACGACCGCAGCGATTCGTGCATCCGGGCGATCAACTTTATTGATGATCAAGATGACGGGCAGGTTCTTTTGTAGCGCTTTACGGAGAACGAAACGCGTCTGTGGAAGTGGACCTTCTGAGGCATCAACGAGAAGTGCGACGCCATCGACCATCTCTAGCCCTCGTTCAACCTCACCGCCGAAATCTGCGTGGCCGGGCGTATCGATGATGTTGACGATTGTTGAGCCGCGCTTCACAGCAGTGTTCTTCGCAAGGATGGTGATTCCCTTTTCGCGTTCTAGATCCATCGAATCCATGACTCGGTCTTGGGTTTCGGATTGCTCTTTATGTGCAGCGAAGGCGCCGGATTGCCACAACATGGCATCGACGAGCGTTGTCTTACCGTGGTCGACGTGAGCGATGATCGCGATGTTACGGAGCTCGGAGCGCTCCTTCTCAGCGAGGCCAGCTAAATGTGGCGATTTTGAATG
>DAIOSM010000026.1:4674-10866 GCA_036752585.1 Candidatus Nanopelagicaceae bacterium | reverse complement strand
CGGCGTTACGGTTGTGTTAACAGGTTTGAGACATAAGCCTGTGGCTCGAAGCTCTCCAGGTCTGCCTCTCCCTCTCCGGTTCCAATCAACTTAACCGGGACTTTAAGGGAGCGTTCTGTAGCAAGTGCGATTCCGCCCTTTGTGGAGCCATCGAGTTTGGTGACTATTAACCCGGTAAGTGTTACCGCCTCCATAAATGATTTCGCTTGGGTAATTCCATTCTGCCCAGTAGTTCCATCAAGTACGAAGAGAACTTCATCGATTGGAAGAACCTTCTCGACTACTCGATGAACCTTAGATAACTCCTCCATCAAATTACTCTTGGTGTGTAGCCGGCCAGCCGTATCAATAATTAAAATGTCGAAATTCTCGGACTTTGCCCTCGTAGCAGCATCAAATGCAACAGATGCTGGGTCGCCATTGGCCTTTCCCGTTACTACCGGCACTCCAATCCGCTCTCCCCAAGTACTTAGTTGCTCCACTGCCGCGGCGCGAAATGTGTCTGCGGCGGCGAGAATTACCTTACGACCCTCACCTTTGTAACGCTTGGCCATCTTTGCAACCGAAGTCGTCTTCCCAGTGCCATTAACTCCAACTACCAAGATCGTGGTGACTCGCCCGGAATGCATCACAATCTCTCGAGGAGCTTCGGTGAGTGAAGAAAGTATCCGTTCTAAAATCTTTCTCTCGAGTTCTTCAGCTTTCTCTTTTTCGACGACCTTGATTATCTCGTCTGTGAATTCGGCACCGATATCAGATTCGATGAGGACTTTCCTAAACTCATCAATATCTTCGGGCGTCGCCTTGTTGCGCGAAAATTTCGCGAGAAATGAACCGAACAGACCCATTAGCTCTCTCGCTTAAACAGATTCAGTTTCGACTTCACGTAACCGTTGGGAGATGACTTCGGATACTCCGTCGCCTCTCATCGTTACTCCATAAAGTGAATCGGCAATCTCCATCGTGCGCTTCTGGTGAGTGATGATGATTAGCTGCGAGGCCGCGCGAAGCTCCTCAAGGACAGTAAGAAGTCGGCCAAGATTCACATCATCAAGGGCTGCTTCAACCTCATCCAAAACATAGAAGGGGCTTGGGCGCGCCTTGAAAATCGCGACCAACAAGGCAACAGCCGTAAGTGAACGCTCTCCTCCCGAAAGAAGTGAGAGGCGCTTGACTCGTTTACCGGGCGGACGAGCCTCCACATCAACACCAGAATTCAGAAGATCGTTCGGGTTGGTGAGGATAAGTCGGCCATCTCCTCCAGGGAATAAACGGGCAAAAATCTTTTCAAACTCTCTTGCCGTATCGCGATATGCCTCTTCAAAAATCTGTTGAACTCTCTCATCGACTTCCTTGATGATATCCAGGAGATCTTTCTTCGATTTCTTTAGATCCTCTAATTGCTCCGCTAAATACTTCAATCGCTCCTCGAGTGATGAGTATTCCTCTAAGGCGAGAGGATTTATCTTGCCAAGCAAGGCGAGTGATTTCTCCGCGGCTGCTAAGCGCTTCTCTTGCTGCTCTCGCACAAATGGAATGAAATCTCCCTCTGTCAGCTCGCCATTCTCGTTCTCAATAAATGTAGGGACATCTCGTTCGGGACCAAACTCCAAGATCAGAGTCTCTGAATCGATTCCAAACTCCTCCATCGCCTTCAATTCAAGCTGTTCAATACGTAATCTCTGCTCAGCTCTAGCGATCTCATCGCGATGGACGCTTGAGGTTAGTTGATCCAACTCATTCGCTAGATCTCTGATCTGTGCTCTAATCGTGAGAATCTCACCATCGCGAGATGTTCTAGATGCCTCAAGTCTCGATCTCTCATGACCGGCACGTGTTATTGAGTTCTCAATCTGAATCAAGGCTTCATAAGCAGCATCAGCGACTGCCTGGGCAGTTACAGCTCCACGCGCACGCGCTTCTCTTCTCGATATCTGTCGAGCTGCGGACTCTCTCTCCGATATCGCGGCTTGCTCTAGATCTGCGGCTCGTTGAGCAATTGCAGCTACTCGCTCTTCAATCGTCCTCAAGCCCAACCTTGCTTCAACTTCTACGGCCCGCGCAGTAGCTATAGAGGCGCGGAGGTTCTCTAGTTGAGTCGTATCCGGTTCTACTGGTTCTACGCCTGATTGAAGGGCGCTCATTGCGGTGGCTAATTCAGCTTCGTCATTCTTCAATGAGTTGAGGACCTCATTAACCGAATTCTCAACTCTCTCAATCTCAGCTGCGCCACTCTTTACGCTCTGACCAGCAGCCGCCATCTGTTCGGCAAGTCCAGCCATACGTGCATCAGATTCATTTAACTTTGATAATGCTGCGTCATATTCGATTTGAACTTGGCGAAGCGAATTTTCTTGCGTGGAGATTTCAAAACTCAGGCGATCACACTCGTGACCTACCTTGGTCAGATCAATCTCACTCTTTTCAATTAAAGCGCTAATTTCGATCAACGAACTAGCTTGAGTCGACCCACCACGAGCCCGACCTCTTCCGATCATGTCGCCTTCACGAGTTACAGCTATTAGATCTGGATATGTGCTAATGATTCGTTCAGCATGGCTCAATGAATCAGCAGCGATGTATCCGGCTAGAAGGTTAGGTAGCGCCGAACCAAGAGTCGCTGAACTAACTTTTGATGCCAGGGTTACTAATTCACTGGGATAGTTGAGATTACCTTGACCTCCACCAGCAACCATCAAGAGCTCTGCGCTTCCAGCGCTCTCGGATTTAAGGAAGGTTATTGCGGAGATAGCGCTCGAAGCATCATTAACTACCAGCGCATCTGCAACAGTTCCTAGGGCGGCAGATACCGCGCTCTCCCATCCTGGCTCGACCGAGATCAGCGAGGCAACGCTCCCTCGAATCTGGATGCCACGATTGTTGGTCAAGAGCGCGCCACTTCCATCTTTATGCAGCGTCGCTTGTCTCAACGCATCAACTTTGCTCTGTAGTGCGCTTCGATTTCGTTCTGCTTTATTGAGTTCAGAATTCAGGCTCTCAAGTTTCTTGCGGTTCTCATCGAGTGATCGCTTTGCGCGCTCGAAGTCGGCATCAAGGCCCAGTTCGCTTGCATCTAAACCAGCGATCTCACTTTCTAATGCAGCAAAATCTCGCTTTGCTCCATCGACCCGCTCGCGCGCCTCAGCTAGTGATCGCTCAAGTCTTGAGATTTCAGATCGAGATCCATCAATTGCGGATTGGAGGCTCTTTATATGGCCTTCCTGGCGCGCAGTTCCCTCTCGATGATCTGCAATCGCCCGCAGCGCAGCAGCAACGCGATCTTCTTCACCCTTGAGGCGTTCTTCTAGATTTCCAACATTCTTACTTGCTTCACTTAACTCGCTCTGAGATCTTGCTAAATCTCCCCGAAGAACACTCTCTTCTTGACGCAAAGAACGTGCTTCCGCATCCATTACTTCTGGATCGCGACCGCTTGATCTGGCTTCCTCGACCTCTTCGGCGAGAAAACGTGCTCGCTCTGAAGCCAGGTTCTGTGTGCCGCGTAACTTCTCGCGTTCGCCCACTAGTTTGTAGTAATTGTCTTGCGCTGAAGCTAGAAGCGGTCCCTCGACAGAGGCAATGCGGTCGAGTTCAACTTCGCGATTGCGCAATTTATCTAATTCTTGTTCAACCTCAGAGCGACGAGCTCGCAGTGCGCTCTCATCAGCTACTTCAGAGTTCAGGGTTGCCTTAAAAGAAATGACATCGTCAGCAAGTATTCGAAGGCGCGCATCACGAACTTCTGCTTGGATCACCGCGGCCTTCTTCGCGACTTCGGCCTGCTTGCCAAGAGGGCGAAGTTGGCGGCGCAGCTCGTTAGTTAAATCTTGGACACGAGACATATTTGTCTGCATCGAATCAAGTTTGCGAAGTGCTTTCTCTTTACGTTTTCTATGTTTGAGGATTCCAGCCGCTTCCTCAATGAAGCCTCTACGCTCCTCTGGATTAGCCATCAAGATTGCATCGAGTTGTCCTTGACCTACGATTACATGCATCTCACGGCCTATGCCGCTATCGCTTAATAGCTCTTGGATATCAAGTAGTCGACAACTCTCTCCATTTATCTGGTAATCGCTCTGTCCATTACGGAAGAGAATTCGAGAGATAGTTACTTCGGTGAAATCAATTGGAAGTGCGCCATCGGTGTTATCAATCGTGACTGCAACTTCAGCACGACCTAGAGGAGCGCGACCCGAGGTACCCGCGAAGATGACATCTTCCATCTTGCCGCCACGGAGGCTCTTTGCGCCCTGTTCGCCCATGACCCAAGTAAGTGCATCGAGAACGTTGCTCTTGCCCGACCCATTAGGTCCGACGATGCAGGTAATGCCCGGCTCAAAGCGGAGGGTCGTCGGGGCCGCGAAGGACTTGAAGCCCTTCAGGGTCATGCTCTTCAAATACACGGGTAGAACCTAGCGAAAAGGCTTGGCCGAGCCGGTGATTAGGACCGCCTTTTAACCGGCTTTCTCGACTTTTTTGCGCGCTGACACTCCGGACAGAAGTGTGAGGAGCGATTGGCAAAAGTGATCCTTCTTATCAAAGTCCCGCAGCGGCGACAGGGTTCATCTTCTCGACCATAAGCCCGCAATGAAACCTCGAAGTAACCGCTCTCACCATTCACATTTATATATAGGTCATCAAAGCTGGTTCCACCTTGCTTCAATGCGCTCTTCATGACTCTCTTTACTGCGCGCAAGAGCTCACCGATTTCCGCTTCGCTAAGGCTAGAGCTCAATCTCTCGGGATGGATTTTCGCGTGCCAAAGGGCCTCATCTGCATAGATGTTTCCGACCCCACTCATAATCTCCTGATTCAATAAGGCCTTTTTGATCTCAATCTTCCTCCGCTTTATCTGGGCAATCACCGCATCCTTATCAAAATCATCTGAAAAGATGTCTGGCGCAATGTGCGAGCAGCACTCTGGAAGTTCACCCTTATCGGTATTCACAAGTTGTTCAGCGGACATCCAACCGAAAGTCCGCTGATCGATGAAACGAAGTTCGCGCGACTTATCTCCAAAATCTATCCTGATCCGTGCGTGTTTCTCGACTGGGGATCTCTTTGGCACTATCAACATCTGACCACTCATACCAAGGTGGCCCACGAGCGCGAGCTCTCTATCCAGCACAAACCAGAGAAACTTCCCCCTTCGGGTAACTTCAATTACTCTCGAACCTTCAATGTTTCTCAGAGAAATAGTTGAGCCACTTCTTGTTGCGCGAGGGTGAAGGATTTCAAGTTTCTTGATTCTTTTTCCCGTGACCCAAGGAGCGAGTCCGCGCCGTACCGTTTCGACTTCGGGTAGCTCCGGCATGGCTAAAGTTTCTTGGTTATTTCCTCATACGCAAGTCGAGCTGCGACTTGCTCGGCCTCTCTTTTGCTCTTGCCATGTCCCTCTGGATAGGAGACTCCATTTACAAAGGCGACGGCGACAAAATCCTTATCGTGATCTGGCCCAGATTCAGTTACTCGATATTCCGGGGCAGGCCAACCTGATGCTGCAACAATCTCTTGGAGAGCAGTCTTGCCATCAAGGCCTGCGCCTCTAGATGCAGCTTCATCTATCAACTTTGACATCAAGCGAAGCAGAACATCTTTCGTCGTCGCAAAACCATGATCTAGGTAAATTGCACCAACAAGTGCTTCAAATGCATCAGCCAGGATTGAGTTCTTGTCACGGCCTCCGGTCACTTCCTCGCCTTTACCGATTCGAAGCGCTGTGCCCAGGCCGAGATCGCGGCCGATTGTTGCCAGCGCCCTCATATTCACTACCCCTGAGCGCAATGGTGACAATCTAGATTCATCTAAATCGGGAAATCTCTCATAGAGAGCTTCGGTGATGACTAAACCAAGGACGCTATCGCCTAGAAACTCAAGCCGTTCGTTTGTGGGAAGTCCACCTGATTCATAAGCGTATGAACGGTGAGTGAGAGCGAGTTCAAGGAGCTCTGGACTTACCGAAATTCCGAGCTTTTCGGTTAGCGCCAGTGACAGAACTAAACCTCTAGAACTTGGCGCTTCTTATAAGTGCCGCATGTTGGGCAAGCCGTGTGTTGCAACTTCGGCTGCTGGCACTGGTCGCATGTAGAGGTAGCAGCTGGTGTTGCCTTCCAAGAGCTGCGGCGATGGCGAGTGCGGGAGCGAGACATCTTTCGCTTGGGTAGTGGCACGGCCGTCTCCTTCGTCTACTAA
>DAIOSM010000026.1:0-4574 GCA_036752585.1 Candidatus Nanopelagicaceae bacterium | reverse complement strand
GGAGCGAGACATCTTTCGCTTGGGTAGTGGCACGGCCGTCTCCTTCGTCTACTAATTCTTCTTATCTAGTTTTCTTATCTAGATAATCTCTAGCTCAGGTGCGAGCGCGTAAGTATCCCCCAGCCCCGGGATTTATGACAAATCGAGCCTATTTGGGTTGCCATCCCGCCAGGCCAGACCAACGAGGGTCGACCTTCTCATGTGAGTGATCCGGGCCCAGTTTCTCCATCCGCTCACCGCATTCGCTACAGAGACCCAGGCAATCTGGCTTACAGAGTGGATTCAAAGGCATAGCTAGGACCACCGCATCGCGAATGGGAACCTCGATATCTGCAATATCGCCATCCATAGCGAATAACTCATCATCATCTTCTTCATTTTCGGATTTCCTACTCTCGTAAAGAAAGAGCTCTCGGAATTCCTGATCAACATCCTCTTTTAGTTCTTCTAAGCAACGACCACATTCACCTTCTGCAAGGCTAACAATCCGCCCAGAGATGAGTACTCCGTCGGAGACCGCTTCAGCTTTGAAGTCGATTACAAGAGGTTCGCCAGTTTTAATCGCGAGCATTGGAGTTCCAATGGGCTCCGGAGAAACGAATTCAAGATGATAATTCTTCATCTCCCCCGCTCTTCGCGGTAATTCGTGGAGATTTACTTTAAATGGGGATTGGGAGTGGTTCTTCATTCGTCCGCTAGTTGAGAAAGAACATCCTTATCACTAGCTCCAGCCAATCTCTCTCGTCCGCGATTTACGGCCTCCAAAGTTTTATTCAAAATTACCTCGAGCGTTGCCAAGCGTGAATCAATGTAAGCGTCTACTTCGGCGCGCTCTTTCTCTACTTGGGCATGTGCTTCATCGACAAGACGGCCAGCCTCCTCGCGAGCTGCTGCAACAATCGCGGTCTGTTCAACCATGCGAGCCACTTCTTCACGCGCATGTGCAATCAATTTTTCTGCGGATTGGCGTCCCTCCTCGATGATTTCTTCGCGATGTGCGAGCAATTTCTTCGCACTCGTGAAATCTGCAGGTAGCGCTTCATTTATCTCATCGAGTATTCCCAACAACTCGCCTCTATGGACTACGCAAGAGGCTGAAAGTGGTACCGCACGAGACTCTTTGACCATTGTTATGGCAGCTTGAAGCTTCTCTAGTGATTCCATTACTTACCTCCTGCTTTGGATTGCAATGCTTTTAGTACCCCCGCTGGTACAAGCGCTGAGACATCGCCGCCATACCTGGCTATCTCGCGTACGAGCGAAGAGGATAGGAATGAATATGTCGGTTTGGTTGCCATCAATAGCGTATCTACACCTTTTAATTGCAGATTCATCTGGGCCATCTGAAGTTCGTAGTCGAAATCGCTTACCGCTCTAAGTCCTTTGACGATCGCCTTTATGTCATGAGCCTTGCAGTAATCGACCAGAAGTCCTGACCAGGTATCCACTTTCACATTAGGAAGATGAGAGGCAGCTACCTTTGCCATTTCGATTCGCTCTTCGATCGTAAAGAGCCCAGTCTTTGAAGAATTAGCCAAGACTGCGATCGTTACCTCGTCAAAGAGCCCACTAGCGCGCTCGATTACATCCAAGTGTCCGTTTGTGATTGGATCAAAGGATCCCGGGCAGACCGCTCTTCTCATAGTGGGGCAACGCTAACACGCCTCGGCATAGTAGATAGTGGCAGCGCCATATTTGCGCTCCTTGAGCGCAACAAATCCTTCGGGCCAGTCGATGGCCTTGCTCTTTGAATCTCTCTCTATTGCGATAACTGAACCCTTTTTGAGAAAACCATTAACGGAGAGCAACCGCAGTGAATTCAATACCTCTTCCATTCCTAGCTCATAAGGCGGATCCATAAATACGATGTCGAATTTATTCTCCGCAGTTTTTTCCAAAAATCTAGAGACTGCCATAGTTACTACGCTGCTACTTCCAACGCCTTGTATTTGAGCGAGCATCTCATGATTTGAGCGTGCAACACTTGTTGCTTTCTCTTCCTTATCTACAGCTTGAACATACGCTGCGCCACGAGAGAGCGCTTCTGCACTAACCGCTCCTGATCCACAGTAGAGATCTAAGAAATGCAGATCGTTGATCGAGCCAAATTCTGATTCAAGTGTTGAGAAAAGAGCTTCGCGCGCTCTATCTGAAGTTGGTCGAACAGCGCCACTAGGTGACATCAAGTTTCTACCTTTGCCAAGACCGGCGATGATTCTCAAGACAACTCCGTTCTTACTTCTTCTCTAAGTACGTGGCCCGCTCTTCTTGGCGCAATTTATCAACCTCATCGCGAAGCGCAGTATTTAGATTTAATTCTGGGTCACCTTCAAGAATCTGTTCGGCGACCTGGCGGGCGCGCAGGATCACCTCTTCATCTCGGATCACTCGCAGCAACCTTAAGTGGGATGTGGCGCCAGACTGGGCACTTCCCAGCACATCACCCTCGCGACGTTGCTCTAGATCTAATCGACTTAATTCGAAGCCATCCGTAGTGCTCGCCACAGCCTCCAAGCGCGCCATCGCAGGAGTGCCGCTCGGAGTATTAGTGACCAGCAGGCAGAGACCCGGCACGGTTCCTCGACCGACTCGACCGCGTAGCTGATGTAATTGAGAGACGCCGAATCGATCTGCATCCATAATCACCATGATTGAAGCATTTGGAACATCAACACCAACTTCTATAACCGTTGTTGAAACTAGAACATCTATCTCGCCTGCAGAAAAGCGAGCCATCGTCGATTCTTTCTCGCCATTGCTCATCCGCCCATGCAAGGCGCTTATTCGAAGACCCTTCAATGGTCCATCGCTTAATTGCGGAAATAGCTCTTCAACGGAGTACTTGCCTTTAACTTCCTCTACATCCTCTTCTCCAGAGAGCCTACGTGCACGTGCTAACTCATCACTTGTAAGTCCAAATGTGGTGAAGTCAGAGTTATCGGTCGCAGAGATTCTTGGCGCGACTACATAAGCCTGTTGGCCGCGAGATACTTCCTCAAGGATTCGCTGCCATGCTCGCTCGAGGAACTGTGGCTTTTCGCTCGCCGCAATCACATGTGTCTGTATCGGAGTTCGACCTAGAGGAAGTTCATCGAGTGTAGAAACATCTAGATCTCCAAACACAGTCATCGCCACAGTTCGCGGTATTGGTGTAGCTGTCATGACTAGAACATGCGGAGGGAACTCAGATCTATTTCTTAAGACATCTCTCTGTTCAACACCGAATCTATGTTGCTCATCGATAACTAATAGAGCGAGATCTTTAAACTCAACACCTTCACTCAATAGAGCGTGCGTTCCAATCAGAATCCCGATCTCACCACTCCTTGCGGCCCGCAAGATCTCGCTCCGTTCATTACTTGGTGTAGATCCGGTGAGGAGAGAGATACGCGTCGCGGAATCAGCCGTGCCCAACATTCCTTGGAGCGCGAGATCGCCCAATAGTTTCTGAAAATTCTTGTAATGCTGTTGAGCCAATACCTCGGTTGGCGCGAGCATCGCTGATTGTCCGCCCGAATCGATTATTGCAAGCATGGCACGTAGCGCAACTATCGTCTTTCCTGAGCCGACGTCACCCTGTAATAATCGAAACATTGGAGAGGTTCCATAAATATCAGCTTCAATCTGAGAGCAAACTCGTCGTTGCCCCGCGGTCAATTCAAAAGGCAATCGTGTATCAAACTTGGAGAGAATTCCTGGAACTCTCGCTTTCTCGCGAATTCTGGTTCTCTGCTTCTTGATCTCACTCTTTCGCGCCAATAGGAAGAGTTGCATTGATAACGCCTCATCAAAGGTGAGTCGCTCCCGGGCAAGATCTGCCTCCGCTAGAGAATTTGGTAGATGGACCTGCTTTATCGCCTCAGCTAACGTCGGAAATCCAAGAGCCAATCGGAATTGCTCCGGTAGCGGTTCTCCCAAATCTCCAACTGATTCGATCCCAAGCCGGACGCATTGTGCAACTTTCCATGAGGGTAATTTCTTTGTCGCTGGATAAACGGGAAGGAACTTTCCGGCGAAATCACTAACCGCTTCCTCTTTATCCTCCCCTTCTGGAATGAGTAAGTAATCTGGATGCGCTAACTGTCGCTTACCTTTGAAGATTCCAACTTTGCCAGCAAAGAGACCTTCACGGCCCTCTCTTAGATCCTTGCTACGCCAAGCTTGATTGAAGAACGTCAAAATTAATTTTGCACGGCCATCAGAGACAACCACTTCGAGAATTCCACCTTTTCGCCCTGGAATTCGTTTTACAGTTACCTTCTCGATGCGCGCAAGAATCGTGACCTCTTCGCCTTCCTCAAGCGCTTCGATATCGGTTAGCTCTCCGCGCACCACGTAGCGACGCGGATAATGTCGAAGCAGGTCTTCAAGGCTCTCGAGGCCTAACTCTTCGGCGAGTACTTTCGCGGTTCGATCCCCGACTACCTTCGTCAGCTTCACCGCCATATTTGCCATGCTTCATTCTCCCCAATCACCGCATGAATAAGGCGTATATCAGGGTCAATTGGCGCTTCGGGCTCCTCTCCGGCTAATCTTGCGCCCGCTTAATTGAACAAATCCGAGTTAACCCAAGG
>DAIOSM010000025.1:3078-11175 GCA_036752585.1 Candidatus Nanopelagicaceae bacterium | reverse complement strand
TTTACTCGCTAGGCGATGGAGTTACAAAGACAGTAACTGTCGGAGCAGGTCGAGGTGCAGCTGGCACTAGAGCATCTCCAGGATTACTTCCCATAGAGTCAAGAACTACGCTTACTATGCCGATTGAATTTAGATCTACAAATGACTCTACACGAGCTTGTTTTGTCAGCTGTCCAGCGGCATTCTCTACAAATGCAATCTTGCCCACTGGAACTCCAGGCACGAATGGTGCATCCCCAGAACTTCCTCTAGATAGGAGTACATCACCAACTGATATTTCACCTGCAGCGCTAAGCATCTGTAGCGAGAATAAGTTCTGACCCTCTCCGGATAGAACTCCCATGAATTGAGAGCCTGCAACTCTTACACCGATTCGAAACGATGGATCACTCATCAACATCACAACGGCTGCATTCGGTGTTGTGGACTTTACGACTCCGACCAAACCAGATGCCGCGATTACAGTCATATCACGCCGAATTCCTGCGTTGGAACCTTGGTCTATAACAATCGACTCGCTGATTGTCGCCGTTCCGCCCTTGCTAATCACACGGGCACTCACTGTCTTGAACCGCGCCTTTCCAGCTAGATCCAAAACACCTTTTAATTGCTTCAACTCGCCTTGGATGTCTTCATTGAATATGACTTGAGCCTTCAGCTCTTGATTCTCTTCTTCAAGCTCAGCAATTCGCTCGCGAGTGTTATTGAGATTAAAGAGATCGCTAAAGAACCGGCCAACCGGAGAAATAAGGGTGCTTCCAAAACTCTGGAATGGCGCTAGAACTGTCTGGGTGAAGCCTCTTATCGATGAGACAACGCTGACTCCGCGCAGATCAAGTGTTATGAGAAGGAGCGAAGTTACGAGCAGCGAAACGAGTAAAAGTCTCGTTCGATTCGCACCTCTTGTTGCCATCTTCTCGCCATCGCTTATCTACGAGGCTCTGAGATCAAAACTTTCTCGAGCGCTTCAAATTCTTCGACACATTTGCCAGAACCTTCGACAACTGCGAGAAGTGGGCGTTCTGCAATATGGATCGGCATATTGGTTTCGTGGCGCAAGCGCTCATCTAGACCTTTTAGCATCGCTCCTCCCCCGGTTAGAACAATCCCGCGATCCATTAGATCTGCGGATAGTTCTGGCGGCGTCTTGTCCAACGTTGCCTTAACAGCATTTACGATCGCAGCGACCGGTTCTTCTAAAGCTTTACGAATCTCTTCTGAGGAAACAACGATTGTCTTTGGTAATCCCGTCGAGATATCGCGACCACGAATCTCGGCGTCTGGTTCATCGCGGAGTGGATATGCAGACCCAATCGCCATCTTTATCTCTTCTGCAGTCCGCTCACCAAGCATTAATGAATATTCACGCTTGATCCAATTGATTATTGCTTGATCCAATTCATCTCCACCTACGCGGATTGAGCCAGCTGAGACGATTCCACCCATAGAAATGACAGCAACTTCCGTGGTTCCTCCACCAATGTCGACAACCATGTTGCCAGTTGGTTCATGAATAGGCAGACCAGCTCCGATTGCGGCCGCCATTGGCTCTTCAATTATGTAGACCTTTCGAGCCCCGGCCTCGTAACCAGCGTCCTTAACAGCGCGCTGTTCGACCCCTGTGATTCCTGAAGGGACGCAGATAACAATTCTTGGTTTCGCTAGATAGGTGTGCTTATGAACTTGGCGAATGAAGTACTTAATCATCAATGCAGTAGTGTCAAAGTCTGCAATCACTCCATCCTTAAGGGGACGGATGGCTACGATGCTTCCAGGAGTACGGCCGATCATCTTCTTAGCTTCCGCGCCTACCGCAAGTACCGCGCCTGTGTCTTGATTGACGGCAACCACGCTTGGTTCGTTTAGGACTATTCCTTTGCCGCGAACGTATACCAAGGTATTCGCAGTTCCGAGGTCGATTGCCATATCACGACCCATAAATGTCCAACGATTTAGCTGGTTTGCCATCGCACTACTCCTTATAGATTGGGGAAGAAAATCTTTATCTCACGCTCTGCCGACTCGACTGAATCGGAACCATGCACCAGATTTTGTACAACTTTGGTGCCTTGATCACGGGCCAGATCACCTCGAATAGTTCCTGGTGCAGCAACCGTTGGATCAGTCGCTCCAGCGAGCGATCTGAAACCTTCAATAACGCGTTGACCTTCTGCAATTAACGCAACAATCGGTCCACTTTGCATGAACTCCATTAGCGGTTCATAGAATGGTTTGCCTTTATGTTCTGCGTAATGAGCTTCAAGGATTCCACGATCAGCGCTAAGCATTCTCAACTCAGCAATCTTGTAACCCTTAGCTTCGATTCGAGAGATGATTTCACCAACTAATGAACGACGAACGCCATCTGGTTTAACTAAAACCAGTGTTCTTTCGATGCCAGAAGAGGTGGGAGTCACGGGGAGAAGTCTATTGTGGATTTTCGGACTCGCGAGCCCGCTTGATCGCCTCACCCTTTCGCCCCACCACGATGGCGGTAATCCATAGCCCCAGGAATAGGGCTCCCATGAAGAACATCATGAAGACATAGAAACCGTAGAGAATCAGGGCGAATTGCAAGACCCAACCAAGAATCCACCCGAGTCGATTTCTGAAAGTTGCCAAGGCCAGGATATTCAGAGCAAGAATGGAATATCCAAAATACAGACCAGTACTAGTGGTCAAGTCCTTCGCCAAGAGTAGAGCAAAACCGATCAGGAGAATCTCCATTGACAGAACACTTCTCGCTAACATCTTCATCGGGCGAACTTCTTTCTGATCAGCGCTCTTGCCTCGCCAGCCGATATCACCGAACCGGCTATCAGCACAGCGCAACTCTTCTCATTCATCTCAACCTCAAACTTTGCCTGAGTTACCGCGGCTTCAATCGCACTTTCAAGTGATTCCTTGGTGAGAACTCTATCTTCACCAAATATCTCCTTGGCTTGTGCAGCAAGCTCATCTATCGGAGCAGCACGATGAGAGGAATTTCTTGTGATTATTGCAGTTGTCATAATCGCTTCAAACTCCTCGAGAATTCCGCTTGTGTCCTTATCGCCCATCGGGGCGACGATGCCGATGATTGCATCAAAATCAAACTCATTCTCAATCGTATTCCTAAGTGACTTTGCTCCATGTGGATTGTGTGCAGCATCAATGATTACTGTGGGATTTCGGTGAACGATCTCGCATCGTCCTGGTGAGGTTGCATTTGCGAATGCAGCCCTAACTAGCTCCTCATCTAACTTCTTCTCTCCGGCGAATACCTCTACTGCAGCCAGCGCTGTTGCTGCATTACTTGCTTGATGCTCGCCATGCAGTGGCAAGAAGAGATCTCCGTATTCACCGTATACACCTTTGATACTCAAGAGTTGGCCGCCCACTGCAATCGATCGACTCGAAACTTGATATTCCAAGCCCTCTCGAATAGGTACCGCCTCAACCTCGGCACATTTACGCATCAATACTTGTGCCGGATCAAGCTCCTGGCGAGCGAGAACTGCAAAGGCGCCTGGCTTGATGATGCCGGATTTCGTAGCTGCAATCGCGCCTAAGGTGTCCCCCAGATATTGCGTGTGATCCAATCCGATTGGTGTTAGCACCGAGACTTTTGCCTCAATCACATTTGTGGAATCCCACTCACCACCCATTCCACACTCAAAAATTCCTACATCAACCGGATGTTCGGCAAAGGCGACAAAAGCTAGACCAGTAATCGCCTCAAAGAATGAGAGACGATGCGACATTCTTTCGTCAACTAGTTCGAAGTAGGGAGCAACATCTTTGTAGGTTGCAATCATCGCGGCTTCAGAGATCGGCTCACCATTTATCGTTATGCGCTCCAGGAAACTCTCAAGATGGGGGCTTGTGAAACGCCCGGTGCGAAGTCCTAATTCAAAACAGAGTGAATCAATCAATCTAGTTGTGGTGGTCTTCCCATTTGTACCGGCAATATGAATAGTCGGGTAAGAGAGTTGAGGCGAACCCAACAAATCGGCCAATAGAGAAATTCTCTCTAGCGTTGGATTTATCCGAGTCTCAGGCCAGCGATTTAGAAGCGCCTTCTCAATCTCATCAATCTTTAGATTTGCCATGATCACTCCTTGGGGAGTGAATCCAAAAGCGATTTGATACGGATAATCTCGTTATCGCAAAACTCCAAACGCTCTTTGATGGATGCCACTACATCCATGGGAGCTTTTGCCATGAAGTTCTCGTTCTCCAACTTCACCTTCGCGGTTTCGCGATCTTTCTCAACCGCCGCTAGATCCTTCGTCAAGCGAGCCCGCTCGGCCTTTACGTCGATAGCTCCAGAGAGATCAAACGCGACGGTAAAGCGTCCCACTTCGATCTTTGCACTCTGCTTGAAAGAGGAATCAGGCTTATCGAGCCGCACCAAGAAACGGATCGAATCCTCATATTGTGCGAGAGCGCCGCTCATTCCCTCGATGTCAGCCTTAATTCTTGCTGAAGTCTTTATGCCCTGGTCACTTCTAAATCGGCGGATTTCTGTAATTAGACGCTTCATGTCCTCAACTACCGCGATTGCTTCTTGATCAGAAGTTGTGGATATCGACTTTGGCCAATCAGCGATTACTAGCGATTCACCCCTTGTTAAAGAGGTCCAAAGCGCTTCTGAGATGAAAGGCATACTCGGATGCATAAGTCGCAAGAGTTGATCGAGGACATGACCAAGAACTCGCTTGGATTTCTCTGCTTCTGTTCCACCCTTCGCAAAGGTGTCCTTAACAAGTTCGAGATACCAGTCGCAAACTTCATCCCAAGCGAAGTGGTAGAGGGCATCGCTCCCCTTCGCAAACTCGAACTTCTCGTATAGCGAGTCCACCTCTTCGATAGTTCTATCTAGTAAGTCAAGAATCCAAGTGTCAACATGATTTAAGTCGGCTCGAGCGGGAAGTTCACCTTCGACCGTAGCGCCATTCATAATGGCGAAACGTGTGGCGTTCCAAACTTTTGTTGCGAAGTTGCGAGCACCTGCAATCCATTCATCTGCGAGCGCTTGGTCGGCACCTGGATTGGCACCGCGTGCGAGAGCAAATCGAAGAGCATCCGATCCATACTTATCCATGAACTCAAGAGGATCGATGACATTTCCCTTTGACTTCGACATCTTCTTTCCATGTTTATCTCTGACAAGACCATGGAGCGCGATTACATGGAATGGTTGCTTTCCATCCATCGCAAAGAGGCCGAAAATCATCATTCGCGCGACCCAGAAGAAGAGAATGTCGTAGCCGGTAACAAGGACGCTCGTTGGATAGAACTTCTTTAATTCTTCAGTTTGTTCTGGCCAACCTAGGGTTGAGAATGGCCATAGAGCCGAGGAAAACCAGGTATCGAGAACATCTTCATCTTGCACCCAACCGGCTGGCGCTGTTTCATCTGGACCGACTACTTCCATCTCCCCATTTGGTCCATACCAAACTGGAATTCGATGCCCCCACCAAAGTTGGCGTGAGATGCACCAATCATGCATGTTGTCTACCCAGTCAAAGTAACGAGGCTCAAGTTCAGTTGGAGAAATCTCAACTCTCCCATCTCGAACTGCATCGCCGGCCATCTTTGCTAGTGGTGCAACTTTTACAAACCACTGCATTGAGAGTCTTGGTTCGACAATAGTGTTGCAGCGAGAGCAATGTCCGACGCTATGTTTGTATGGGCGCTTCTCCCATCCCAGCAATCCATCGGCACGAAGTTGCTCTACTACAGCCTTTCGAGCTTCGAATCTATCTAATCCATCAAACTGAGTTCCCGTGCCCTCCATTACGCCAGATTCGTTCATGATGATGATCATCGGAACGTTATGACGTAGACCCATTTCAAAGTCATTTGGATCGTGAGCAGCAGTTACCTTTACTGCTCCGGTTCCAAACTCTGGATCAACTAGCTCATCCGCGATGATTGGGATCATTCGATTTACATAAGGAAGCTTTACCTTCTTGCCAATCATGTGCTTATAGCGTTCATCATTTGGATTGACGGCTACTGCGCCATCGCCGAGCATAGTTTCGGGGCGTGTTGTGGCGATGAAAATATGGTCGCCATCTAATTCCCCATATCGAATCTGGACGAATTCACCATCAATCTCTTGATAATCGACTTCGATATCCGAGAGAGCGGTTAGGCAACGTGGACACCAGTTAATGATTCGCTCAGCGCGATAAATGAGTCCCGCATCGTAAAGTCTCTTGAAAATCGTTAGGACTGAGCGGGAGAGCCCCTCGTCCATAGTGAAACGCTCGCGGCTCCAATCAACGCTATCTCCGAGCCGTTTCATCTGGCCAAGAATTGCGCCGCCAGATTCTGCCTTCCATTCCCAAACTTTCTTAACAAACTCTTCTCTCCCAAAGTCATGTCTACTCTTGCCTTGGGCAGCGAGTTGTCGCTCAACCACATTCTGGGTGGCGATACCGGCGTGATCCATGCCTGGGAGCCAGAGAGTTTCAAATCCCTTCATCCGTTTCATACGAATTAGAAGATCTTGCAGCGTGTGATCTAGTGCGTGTCCAATGTGAAGGCTACCTGTGACATTTGGAGGTGGAATTACTATGCAGAAGGGCGGCTTCTCAGATTTTGCATCAGCAGAGAAATATCCCGCATCAAGCCACTTTTGATAGAGCGCGCCCTCGATATCTTGCGGTGCAAAATTGGAAGGTAGCTCTGACATAAGGCGGGATAC
This sequence comes from Candidatus Nanopelagicaceae bacterium, assembly GCA_036752585.1. GTDB lineage: Bacteria > Actinomycetota > Actinomycetes > Nanopelagicales > Nanopelagicaceae > MAG-120802. Next base: position 4,478 of record DAIOSM010000025.1, on the reverse strand, counting down.
TACCTAGAGTTAAGCAGTCTTCTCTTCTCCGCGCTTATTGCTTCGCTTTACGCTATTCGGGCCACGCTCGACATAAACCGGCGCAGACTTTGTCTTAATCACTTCAGCAGTGACGACGACCTTACCGATCTCTTTCTTGCTTGGAACCTCATACATAACAGGTAGCAAAATCTCTTCCATGATTGCACGTAGCCCACGAGCGCCTGTGCCACGAGCAATAGCTTGGTCGGCGATAAGTTCAAGCGCGTCATTTGCAATCTCGAGCTCAACATCATCCATGTCGAAGAGGTGTTGATATTGCTTAACAAGCGCATTCTTAGGTTCAGTCAGAATTTCAAGTAGGGCTGCGCGATCAAGACTTTCTACCGATGTAACAATCGGGAGACGGCCGATGAACTCCGGAATCATGCCGAATTTCAATAGATCTTCGGGCATAACCTCAGCAAATGGATCCAACTTCTCATTCTCTTTGATCACCTTAAGCGATGCGTTGAATCCAACGCCGGCTTTACCTTTTCTCGCTTCAATGATCTTCTCGAGTCCAGCGAAGGCTCCACCAACGATGAAAAGGACATTAGTGGTGTCGATCTGGATGAACTCTTGATGAGGATGCTTTCTTCCTCCTTGTGGGGGTACTGATGCAGTCGTTCCCTCCAAGATCTTGAGTAGAGCTTGCTGTACTCCTTCGCCAGAAACATCGCGAGTGATTGATGGATTCTCGCTCTTCCGTGCGACTTTATCGATCTCGTCAATGTAGATGATTCCTGTCTCCGCCTTCTTTACATCGAAGTCGGCTGCCTGGATCAACTTGAGAAGTATGTTCTCGACATCTTCACCTACGTATCCTGCTTCAGTTAGAGCAGTTGCATCCGCAATTGCAAATGGAACGTTGAGCATTCTCGCTAAAGTCTGGGCTAATAGAGTCTTTCCACAACCAGTTGGACCGAGCAAGAGAATATTGCTTTTCGCCAATTCAACGCCATCTTCACGGCGACGGTCGCCAGTCTTGATTCGCTTGTAGTGGTTATAAACAGCTACAGAGAGAGATTTCTTCGCACGATCTTGGCCAATCACATATTGATCTAGGAATTCATAGATTTCCTGTGGCTTTGGAAGCTCTTGTAGTCCAAGGCCTGAGGCCTCGTTTAATTCATCCTCAATGATCTCATTGCAGAGATCGATACATTCGTCGCAGATGTAGACCCCAGGGCCAGCAATAAGTTTCTTTACTTGTTTCTGGGTCTTGCCGCAGAAAGAACACTTAAGGAGATCGCCGCTTTCACCGATGCGAGTCACAGTTGCCAACTTTCACTAGGGAAGGCTCCAATCGTAGGTTTGAAGCCATGCCAAATGTGGGTGATACGCGTTCGCTCTTAGAGGAATCGACGCTAGAGGAATCG
>DAIOSM010000025.1:0-2978 GCA_036752585.1 Candidatus Nanopelagicaceae bacterium | reverse complement strand
CTAGAGGAATCGACGCTAGAGGAATTACTTCTTTACGGAAGCTTTGCGGCTGGCAAGGATCTGGTCGATAAGACCATACTCAACAGCTTCGGTTGAGGTAAGGATCTTGTCGCGCTCGATATCTTTTGCAATCTCCTCTTTACTCTTCTTAGAGTGCTTAGAGAGCATGATCTCTAAAAGCTCGCGCATGCGAAGAACTTCCTTCGCTTGGATCTCGATATCCGAACCCTGTCCGCCACCTTCGCTGTATGGCTGGTGGATGAGGATTCTTGAATGCTCCAACGCGTAACGCTTTCCAGCAGTACCTCCCGCTAGCAAGACTGCTGCGGCAGACGCCGCCTGTCCTAAGCAGATTGTCATGACATCTGGACGTACGAATTGCATGGTGTCGTAAATGGCGGTTAGAGCGGTGAAGGATCCTCCCGGGGAATTTATGTACATCATGATGTCGCGATCTGGATCCATCGACTCGAGAGTCAATAGCTGTGCCATTACATCATTCGCAACGGTGTCATCGATTGCTTGACCAAGGAAGATGATGCGCTCTTCAAAGAGCTTTGTGTAGGGATCTAAGCGCTTGTAACCATAAGAAGTACGCTCTTCGATTGTTGGAAGTACGTAGCGATTCTGGAATTCGTAGTTACTCATCGAGCTGTTCCTCCGCTTCCTGAAACTTGTCCAGCAGACTTAACAACATGATCGACGAATCCGTATTCTTTGGCTTCGTCAGCGGTAAACCAACGATCACGATCTGAATCCAGAGTGATAGTTTCAACTTTCTGGCCAGTATGGAAAGCGATCAATTCAGCCATCTTTTTCTTTGTAAAAGACATCTGCTCTGCTTGAATCTTTATATCTGATGCAGTTCCACCGATACCGCCTGATGGCTGGTGCATCATGATGCGAGCATGAGGAAGCGCGTAACGCTTTCCAGGAGCACCTGCGCATAGAAGGAATTGGCCCATTGAAGCGGCTAATCCCATTGCAACTGTTGCAACATCATTCTTTATGTATTGCATGGTGTCGTAGATAGCCATTCCTGCAGAGATTGATCCACCAGGAGAGTTGATATAGAGGTAGATATCTTTCTCAGGATCCTCGGCGGCTAAGAGGAGCATCTGGGCTGCGATCGCATTTGCCATAGTGTCTTCAACTACTGAGCCGAGAAAAATGATTCTCTCTTTCAGTAGTCGGTTATAAACCTGATCATCCAATCCGCCAGCAGCTGATGCCGCCAGACGTGGGGTATTGAGCTCCACCGAGTCCTCCTGCTTTATTGACTACCTAAATGAATATGTAGTGACCCTAACGCCCAGCGCGAAGTTTTGCTTCCCTGAATCCCAGAAATTGCCCTTTGTTCGCTCAGGGCAGAGCGTTAATTGGATTCTGGTTCCGCAGCTGGCTTAGGAGCAAGTTTCGAGAGGTCTACTTCCCTACCCGATGCATCCTTGATCTTTACGCGCTCAAGGACAACTGCGAGCGCCTTGGTGCGTGCCACTTCCGCCATCAATGCAGCAATCTGACCAGCCTGAGAAAGTTGCTGTGCAAACTGATCTGGTGACATTCCATATCGTGCTGCAGTTCGGATCAAGTACTCAGTCAATTCAGCTTCAGTTACTTGAACTTCCTCAGCCTTGACTATGGAATCAAGAAGGAAATCAGCGCGTACTGAGCGGGTAATCTCTTCAGTAACTTCCTTACGATGAGTCTCGTCCTCAAGACGATTCTCTTTCTCAAGATGATCATGGACTTCATCTGCAACTAATTGTTCTGGGACAAGAATTTCAACTGTATCTAGAAGGTGCTTCAAGAGGTTGTCGCGAGCCTGGGCGCCTTGTTCCATAGCCTTAAGTCTCGAAAGGCGTTCGCGAGCATCAGCCTTTAACTCATCTAAAGTTTCAAACTCACTGGCTAGCTTGGCAAATTCATCATTCAAATCAGGAAGTTCGCGCTTCTTGACCGCTTGAAGAGTGACAGTGACTTGGCCAGTCTCGCCTTCCTTCATGCCAACTAATTGGGTATCGAAAGTCTTTGTCTCTCCGACCTTCATGCCCTCAAGCGCAGCATCTAAGCCATCGATCATGCGGTTAGAGCCAACTTCATAGGAAATGCCGTTAGCGGTTCCACCCTCAACTTCTTTTCCATCAAGTTTTGCAACTAGATCGATTGTGACAAAATCGCCAGAGGCCGCATCTTTTTCAATCGTAGTCAGAGTGCCGAAACGAGTACGGAGCGCTTCGATCTGCTCATCTACATCTTTATCTGAGACAGCAACATCGTCAACACTCAACTCAATTGTTGAGAAATCAGGAAGAGTTACTTCCGGACGGATATCGACTTCTACTTCGAACTTTACGAGCTCGTTGTCTTTCAATTCCTTGATATCAACCGTTGGGCGACCAACAACGAGAACATCGTTCTCACGGGCTGCTTGAGTGTAGAACTCAGGGAGTGCATTGTTTATTGCCTCGTTTAAAACCGTGCCACGGCCAACACGTTGATCAATTAACTGACGCGGAACTTTGCCTTTACGGAATCCAGGGATAGAAACTTGATGAGCAAGAGTCTCGTAAGCGACGGCTACATGTGGTTCAAGGTCCTTGAAATCGATATCAATCGAAATACGTACTCGGGTTGGCGAGAGGTTTTCGACCGCGCTTTTCACAGGACTCCTGACTTCTTACATCTATTTCTGGTCGGGGCGGAGGGACTCGAACCCACGGTCTTCTGCTCCCAAAGCAGACGCGCTAGCCACTACGCTACGCCCCGCGGCGTAGGTGGCAGAGTCTAGATGAAAAATTCACAACTGATTACCTCAGCCGATACCGTATGCCCCCTTAGGACGGTATCCGCCCTAAGGAAGCAACAAATGCGGGTGTAGCTCAATGGTAGAGCTCTAGCCTTCCAAGCTAGCTATGCGGGTTCGATTCCCGTCACCCGCTCCATTCTTTTGATCAGCAAAATCAACTCGTGACACT
>DAIOSM010000024.1:2479-11315 GCA_036752585.1 Candidatus Nanopelagicaceae bacterium | reverse complement strand
TGATTCTTGCTGCTGGAATGGGCACTCGACTCGGAAAACCTTGGCCAAAACCCCTTACACCCCTCGCAGATGGACGCTCTATTTTGCAGCAACAGATAGAGAACGTCCGAGGCGTATTTGGTGATCAAGTACGTATTTCAATCGTCGTTGGTTTCAAACTAGAGATGATCTTAGAAGCGCACCCAGATGTCACTTATGTCTACAACGAGGCATACGACCAGACCAACACCTCAAAGAGTCTTTTGAAGGCGCTCCGTAATTCACATGAGAGTGGCGTCCTCTGGCTAAATGGTGATGTGGTCTTTGATGCTCGAGTTCTAGAGCGAGTAAATGATCGAATCCGAGGTGAGAAATCATTCGTCTGCGTGAATACAGCTGCGGTCGGTGAGGAAGAGGTCAAATACACTGTTGATCAAAAGGGCTATATAAATGCACTCTCTAAGAAGGTTGAAAATGCTCTTGGTGAAGCGGTTGGAATCAACTTCATATCTACCCACCACAAGGGATCAGTAATCGAAAATCTACAAGCTTGTGCTGATAACGATTACTTTGAACGTGGCCTAGAGCTGGCGATTGAGAGCGCTGGAATCGAGATTGAGCCAGTCGATATATCTGATCTATTCGCTGTGGAGGTTGATTTCCAAGCTGATCTTGATCGCGCAAATTCTCAGATCAACTAATTGCCCTCAGCAAGTACATCTAGAACTATTTTAATTCCGCTAACCATCTGATCAATTGGCATAGTTGGTAGCCCTGGAAACTCTCCAGCTTGTGACTCCATTAGCGGGAGGTGAATAAATCCACTTCTTATGCCCTTATCCAGACAGTAATGCTGCATCGCATAGAAGATGTGATTACAGACAAAGGTTCCAGCGCTTAAGGAAATTGCGGCAGGAACGCCGTTCTCATTTAAATGATCAACTAACCTTTTAACGGGAAGCGTTGTGAAGTAAGCATCAGGACCATCCTTGATGATGGGACTCTCTTTCGGTGAAAAACCTGCGTTATCAGCTATTCGCGCATCATCTAGATTGATGGCGATCCGCTCTGGGGAGATCTGAGTTCTTCCTTCGGCCTGGCCAAGGGCAACCACAACACTTGGATTATGGAGATCTATCAACGAGATCAGTTTCCTTGAAGACTCACCAAATGTGACGGGCAATACTTCTTTTGCGACCAGATTCGGATGGTTGATTAGTTTCACTATCTCTTGAGAGGGATTGAGAGTTGATTTGTGAAATGGCTCAAACCCCGTAAGCAGGATTCTCTCCATTAACACCCCTTTCACTCTCAGAAACTTTTGACCTAATTATGGGCTCTCTGAGAGCCCAAAGTCAGCAAATTCAGAGACGTTATCAAGATGATTCGCTCTCGTAAGACCCCGAACAAACCTACATAAAACTAAAGAGAAATAAGAAAGGACGAAACAAAATGAGGAACTTCAAGCGCATCGCAGCTGTAGCAACAGCAACCGCGCTCCTCTTTTCGCCCATGTCAATAGCCAAGGCGGAAGACGAGCAACTGAAGTCGATGCCTTTGACTGAGGTACTAAACCTAAAGACAGCATCTTTCGATAATAATTTCAACGACTTTGACGTCTTCACATCGATTTGGATGGACGTATGGGGTCAACTACCAGAATCACCAGTCCAGGCGATCTCAAATGGAAACACTGCGCTAACCGCCTTTGTCCCAACTGATCGCGCTTTCCAGAACGTTGTTAAGCACCTGACTGGCAAGACCTTCAAGAGTGAGGCTCGTATCGCCCGCGCTGTAATGAGCTTGGGTGCAAAGACTGTAGAGAAAGTGATTCTCTACCACGTCGTAGTTGGAGATCCGATTCTCTCTCCAGCAGCCCTCCAAGCTAATGGCGCTAACTTGAATGCAGCTTCAGGAGAGACGATTGGTGTTCGCGTAAGCGGAACAACCATCACCCTCGTTGATAAGCACAAGAAGCACACCAATGCACGTGTGATTCTTGAGGCAGTCGACATCAATAAGGGAAATAAGCAGGTTGCACATGCCATCACCCAGGTAATGCTCCCTACTCTCTAATCAGCAACTAGTGATAGCCAAGATAAGGCCCCCGCTCAATGTGGGGGCCTTATTGCTAATCTAGAAACATGGCCCGGTTCCTAATCCTCCTTCTAACGCTCTCGCTAACGGCTATCCCTTCCCATGCATCTGAAATAAAGGTCGCTGGAGTATCAGTAGATGTAGCTACTTTCGATGTCGAAATCACCAAATCAGTTGGCGGAAATGATCGTGGTCCCGCTCTAGCGGTTTTGAAAGATGGAACTGTTCTTTTAGGTGGCGGAACGCGCGGTGGTTCAATCTTCAGTTGGAGGGAATCGACTCAGGAATTGAAGTTGCTTGGCGAGATGATGACCTCACGCGAGCGAATCAGGGATTCACGCTTTGCAATTACCGATATTGCAATTCTCTCCGAGAGTAAAGATGCTGCAAACCTCTTGATCTCATTTCCAAGACTCTCTGCATCAAGATGCGTCGAGGTAGTTGTTTTTCGAGCTACATATGACCGCGTTAAGAACTCTTTGACCAAGAATGAGAGATGGTTTAGAAGTAAGCCATGTGTAGCAATCTCTGCAGTTCAACACGCAGCAGGACGGATGGAGGTAATCAATAACCGCTCTGCTTATCTGACCGTTGGGGATCTTGGTTTTGATGACCTACCGAATCGCTCTAAACGCGGTGACTTAGGTTCGGTATTCCGTATCTCAAAGAGCAATGTCACTCGAATCTCTCAAGGTCACCGTAACCAACAGGGAATTGTGCTTGTGAATGGCAAGGATCTACTTGTTTCAGAACATGGCCCTCGTGGCGGTGATGAGATCAACCTAGTTGAGCGAGGCGTTGATTATGGCTGGCCCTTTGTAACTTATGGAGCTCCGTATAGCCAAGGTGATTACGTCATTCCCGGTGAGACCGGTACTCATGAAGGTTATAGAGAGCCACTAAAACAGTGGACTCCATCTATAGCCCCGACTGAATTAGTTCAACTCCCGATTGGTAAATTCGGTAAATACTCTGGCGGTCTTGCGATGGGAACCCTGCGTCAAGCTTCACTGGTTTTCATGCGCTACGAGAATGGAAGGATTCTTGATAGCGAAATCGTGAGCGTTGGCGCCCGAATCCGTGATTTAGAGGTTCTTCCTGATCAGAGGTTGATTGCATCGACCGATGATGGTCGCTTGATGGTCTTTAGTAGTCCGTCTAACTGACGCCGACAAAAGCCGCGCCGATTACCAGACCAAGCCAAACGATATGGAAAATCGGCATGAAGCCTGAGATCTTCTCGATCGCGATTCTCTTCTCTTCATCTTCAGTCGCTAGATACTTAACCTTTAAATTCTCTTGAATCACGCTGGAGAGGATTAAGAAGTTACCAAACCAAGCAATCATGCAATAAGGACAGAGCGCGCCAATCACAAAAGTAGTTTGTTGCGCTAGCCAATGCGAGAAGAAGATCGCTAGGAGAGTTCCTACGAGCGCCAATTTCCAGAACCAACCCGGAAATTGCACTTCGCCAAAGAGCGCTACCGCAACTGCGATGAATATGGCGAATGCAGCAAGACCAATTAGTGAATTCGGGAAACCGAATACCTCCGCCTGCTTTGAGAGCATCACGCTCTTGCAGTTCAGAACCTCATTGATATTGCAAGAGGGGTTGAATTGAGCATCCTTCAAGATCTTGATCTTGTCGACCGTAAGTAGGAATGATGCGATAAATCCGCTCACAGCTCCAAAGAGCATGAATGAAGCGGTGAATCGACGATCGGCGAGGAAGTTCATAGTTCCTGAATTCTACCGGGGCTGTTAAAGCGCGCTCGTTGCAAGCACTCCGCCGAAGATCTGCCAAGCAAGAGCAGACTTTGCGATGAACGAGAGCGTTATATATGTGCGCTCGCCCACAAGATAATCTGAGAATCTCCCGATTTTCTTGTATTGCAGCCATTGAACTAGAGCGAATGAGTTGAAGAATATAAATAGAGAGAAGACCACTCCGTAGACGAATCCGGGAGCCTCTCCGGTTCCACCTGGGGAGAAGAGCAACCAGAACATCGCAATCCAAGGAACGATTCCAGCGATGCAACCGAACCAGAATGGAAGCAGACTTCCCTTACCTGGCTCCTCATACTTCTCTTGCAGCCAACCGAAGAGGATCATCGCAGCATTGACTCCAGCAATCGCCATTAGCGCAACAATGTCCCAAACCGCATTGATTAGTGAAATTAGAACGATCATCAAAGTTGATGAGATTGAATACTCAACCCAACGAGCAATGTTTCTCATATTGCTCAAGTCGTTTGAGTATCGCTTAAACCCTGGTCCAACTATCCAGAAGTGGGCAACAGCGCTAAGCAAGGAGAAGAGAGCCACACCTATTGCGATTGGAAAATCAAAGAGGACGATGCTCTCAAACTCTGCGCCAGGAACCGGAGCGCCCTTCAAATAGTTAACCGAGACGGGCAGGGCAAAGTCATTCGCAAGGACGAAGATCGCTACTGCTTGGACTAAGTGAAATACCCCAGCAATGAGGTTATATCGCTTGAGACCACTTAATCTCTCGGCTGGAATCTGTAACGGTGTCGATGCTGCCATTTGAGCCTCCTATTGAATTCCTAACTTTAACTCCCCAACCCACTCTTGTATTGCTTTGCCGATCATAATCACGAGATTTGTCTGATTAAATATTGAATCGGGAGTAATGACATATAGAAGTTTTGACTTAGAAGCGCGCCCGTAGGGATTCGAACCCCAAACCTTCTGATCCGTAGTCAGATGCTCTATCCGTTGAGCTACGGGCGCAATTAGCCTGCGAAGCCTAGCATCTCCTTACGGTCAGTAAATTTCACGCGAGGCTTTCCTGCACCTTCGCCCGCCGCAACTTCCGCAGCATTTAGTTTTTCCCAACTACCTTGCGATAGGTGGAGAACTCCACGACTGCTTAAGAGAGAAGCAAGATCTCCATTTGTCTTTGGTTGATTGAGATTGGAAACAAGTAATTCCATAACTGCTGCTGCGTCACTCTTGTTTGTTCCAATTACGCCCGATGGGCCACGCTTTGCCCATCCCACCACATAAATATTCGAGTTATCAATTCGGCCATCGTTATTGGAGACTTTTCCGCCAGAGTAAGGAAGTCCAGGGATTGGATCAGCCTCATAGCCAATCGCGGAGATGATTAATCCTGCTTTAACCGTATAAGTATCTTGAGTTGCTACTACCTTGCCATCTCTGACTTCATTTATCGCAAAGATAACTTCTTCGACTCTCTCTTTGCCCCGAATCTCAATTGGTGAGGCAAGAAAATGAAAATTGAGCTTACGTTCATTTCCCTTTGCTGGGGTTTGTGCAATAAGCATCATCGCATCGAGATTTGATTTCACATCTTTAGGTAATTCGCCCTCCGAGCTGGCGCGCTCAATTGCATCCTCTATGTCACATTCACCGATCTCTACATCAGTGTGTTCTAGCTTGGGAAGCTCTCTAAGTTCTGGAGCCGTGAATGCTGCATGTTCTGGACCGCGGCGACCAAATACGTGAACTGTTCTGATGGATGATTTGTGTAATTCGTCTAGCGCATGATTCGCGGTATCTGTTGAATCTAGCTCTTTTGGCTCAAGAGCAAGCATTCTTGCGACATCCATAGCGACATTGCCAGCGCCGATCACTACTGCAGTATCGGTATCTAGAGGGACATCAACATTCACATAGTCTGGATGAGCGTTGTACCAGGGAACAAACTCGGCAGCCGATAGCGAGCCTCGAAGATCTTCACCGGGGATGCCAAGTTTCTTGCCCTTGCTTGTTCCTGTAGCAATTACAACTGCATCGTAAGAGGCAGAAAGCTCTTCAATGGTTAAGTCTTTGCCGAGTTCGACATTGCAGAAAAGCTGGAAACCTTCAGTTGTAGCAATCTTTTCAAAAACCTTGGAAACTGTCTTAATCTTCGGATGGTCTGGGGCCACACCGCTTCTTACTAAACCCCAAGGGGTTGGTAGGCGCTCAATCATGTCGATCTCGAATTTACGATCATCGCTTTGTAGATTCTGTAACGCTTGCGCAGCGAAGTAACCGGCGGGTCCAGCGCCTACGATTGCGATACGGAATACGGACACGAGATCTCCTTGATTCTTATTACTGGCGGAGACGAGAGGATTTGAACCTCCGATTCCCTTTCGGGAAAACCTCATTAGCAGTGAGGCGCACTAGACCGGGCTATGCGACGTCTCCAGTTACTGGGGGAGTTTACCGCCCTTATTTCAACCCATAATCGACAGCGAGTACGCTCGGCACATGACCTTCGATAAGTCGAACGAGAAAGCGGAAAAGAAGAAGAACCTCCGCACCCACGACATTCCTACCCCAGAGCCACTGAAAAAGTTCATGGAGCAAGGCTGGGCTCCCTCACCTCTCGATGGGCTCAAGAAGAGTCCCGCTACTCCTTTTGCAGTTCATCGACGCGATATGTTGTCAAAGGCGTTTCCAAATAAGCGACTTGTGATCCCAGCTGGAACTTTTAAAGTTAGAAGCAATGACACTGATTACCGTTTCCGCCCACATTCAGCCTTTGCTTGGCTAACTGGAATCAATGGAGCAGATGCTGTTCCAGATTCAGTATTGATCATGGAACCAAATGGCTCGGGACATGACTCACTTCTCTTTATTCATCCACGCTCTGTTCGTGAGAACAGTGATGAGTTCTATCGCAATCCAAAGCATGGTGAATTCTGGATTGGCCGCCGGATGACTCTGGAAGAGACTGAATTTGCATACGACATAAAGGTTAGACATCTAGATGACTTGGAAGATTTCCTTGGCAATAAGAAGGACTCTCTCACGGTTCGTGAGCAAGATTCATTTATTGATGGATTAGTCGCTGAAGCTGAAGGCGATAAAGATTTCGTTGTCTGGCTATCTGAGGCCCGCCTAGTCAAGGATCAGTTTGAGATTGATGAGATGCAGAGAGCTGTTGATGCTACTCATCGTGGTTTTGAAGACATGATCAAAGCTATTCCAAGCGCTGTTGGAAAGAAGCGGGGCGAGCGATTAATCGAGGGCGCTTTCTTTACTCGAGCACGTTATGAAGGAAATGACCTTGGTTACGACAGCATCGTGGCTTCCGGTTCACATGCCTGCATACTGCACTGGATCAAGAACGATGGTGAGTTAAAGAATGGTGAATTGATTCTTATTGATGCCGGCGTAGAAGTTGAGTCGCTTTACACAGCCGACATCACTCGTACCTTGCCGATAAATGGAAAGTTCACTCCAGCGCAACGGAAGATCTACACACTCGTTTATGAGGCTCAAAAAGCGGGAATGGAAGCTGTAAAGCCAGGCGCAAAGTTCCGTGATTTCCATAATGCAGCAATGGCTGTCATCGCAAAGGGCCTAGAAGAGATGGGTGTTCTTCCTATCCCGGCTGAAGAATCATTGAAGACTGATGTCGGATTACATCGCCGCTGGACGGTTCATGGAACTGGACACATGCTCGGTATGGATGTTCATGATTGCGCTCAAGCGCGTAAAGAGGCATATGCCGAAGGTGTATTAGAAGAAGGAATGATCATTACGGTTGAACCTGGGCTCTATATCCATCCAGATGACACACTCTTCCCTGCCGAATATCGAGGAATCGGTGTGCGAATCGAAGATGATGTTCTTGTAACCAAAGATGGATACAAGAATCTAAGTTCTGCGATGCCTCGCCATCCAGATGAGATCGAAGCCTGGGTTGCTTCGCTCTGGAAGTAGTTCTATCTAAAGCGACTTGAGCGAGCTCTAATCTGTTTCTTTAGCCTTCGCTTGAGATCAGCAGTCAGCCATGCCAAGGGGAACTTTGCGATTGTTTCTCTATCAAATGCCAACATAGCCGCAGCAACTGTCTTGATATCGATTGAATCAGTATATGAAGAGCTTCCTGTCGGAACCATTGAATTTCCTAGAGAATCCACATCCCCAATGATTCTCACACCAGTACTCAACAGCTCGCTTTGAATCTCTCTACCTAATTCATTCGCCTTATCGATTGCCCACTGAGGCGTAAGTAAGCGTGCCTTATCTGGCGCTGGTGGAACAAAGTCGGTCAATTCCTTTACATAGCCGGCGCGTATGAAGTTCTCGTACTCTTCCCACTCGCGTTCCTTTGGAAACTGGGCATTAAGCTCCAACAGAAGTGAGATCTCCTCCATCGTTAGAGAGCGATTGCTACCACTCGGAGCTGCATTTATAGTCCCAATAGGAAGCTTCAAGAACTTATTGATTTCATCAAAAAGGAATGTCGGTTGTGCTTCATTTACGATCAAGATCGTTACATTCGATTTTCCGAAGATATCGACCCAGCGGGCGACAACTTTCCCATGGGAGTGGCGCTTCCAAAATGTCGGAGATACCTTTGATTCTCCGGGGTTATCTAGGATTTCGTGTAACCAATCTTCATACTTAACTGTGATTCCGTACTTCAAATACTGTTGATAGGAAGAAGGTAAGAGTTTGGCCAGCGGTCTTAAGGTGAAGAGGATCTGGATATCTCTTCCTTTAACATCGCTTCTGATCTTGCGAATCTTCTCGCCATCGATCTCAGAGAAGAATTCGCTGCTAAGGATTACGGTCTCTTCTTTTGCGCCGTTGATTCGACTCGCCATCTGGTCCCAATACTTCGGTGGAGTCTTCTCCCCGCCGCGTTTACTCCAACCCCATGGTTTTTGAGTGAGTGCCCAAGCAACTCGGTGATGAGCTTTGGTTCCAATCGGAGGATAGAGAATTCCCATCTCGCGTAGGAGTGGACGGTTTAGAGCAAAGGATTCTT
>DAIOSM010000024.1:0-2379 GCA_036752585.1 Candidatus Nanopelagicaceae bacterium | reverse complement strand
GATTCTTGAAGCGCAGTCGTTCCGGATTTATGGAATCCAGGGTGGATGATCAGACGCTTCTCGCTCATCGCTAGCCCTTAGTCAATGCCTTTTATGACCGTCGCACACTCTTCACCTGGGTTGTACTTGTATTCGTTATCCCATTTGAGTTGAAGCGGGCGCTGTAATCTCTCAAGTTTGTTGTCGATTACTTCGACTGGTCCATAACCAGGTACAAAACCATCGCCATCACGTTTGAAATAGAGCTCGCGCTCAGAATTCATACCTTCGGATTCAAAAGTATAGATACCGTGCAAGAATCCATTCTCATATGTTCCAACAAATGAGCCTTTAGAAGCGTCCTTCTGGAATGGTTGGTATGCAAGATTTCCAGTCACAGTTGTGTTCTCGTGATAGGTGAGATCCATTATGAATAGATCGTTATTTGCCTCGGAGAAGTAGCAACCTTTGACGTTCTTCGCTTCGGCCTCTTCGGTATTGAGAATCGAATCAACGGCAGCCTTCACGATTGGCATCGCCTCTTCAATCGAGCCAAGGAATGTGGCGCCAACTTGGATCCAATAGCCATTCTCTAGAAGGTTTAATTGCCAGATGATGTATTCGCCTTGGCCTTCAGTTCCTTGGGTGAGGATGTACGCCTTCTCCTCCTCTAAACCTGGAAGGTCGACTTCTTGTTGGCCAGCTTCTTTCCAAATCGGTTCGCGCTCGCTAAAGGTGATACCAAAATCAGGCGCCCAGATGATCGTCGCACCAACTTCTGCTTCGCCGATTCCGTATGTGCAAGCGATTCCGCCGGCGTTATAGGCAGCATAAAGATCAGTGCCTTCTGCTGGTTCCCAATCTGTCGGGATGTACTTAGCATTTGCAACTTTCTCGGGGAATGCATCTAGAACTTTAGTTTCATCGCAGAAGAGCGGAACTGAGGGAGTTTCTGGAATCGCATCCTCGACATTGCTACATGCGCTCAAGAAAAGCACGCTGACAAGAAGAAAAATTACTCGCTTCATCGATTCACCTGGATATTCGTAGTCGCTGGTTCTGGAAGTGGACATGGTGCGCCATCGCAACAATTAGTTTTGGAGTGGCAATGTGGGCATAACCATCGCGTAGCGACTGGGTCATACGCCTGGCCACAGAAATCACAGGGCATCTGATTGTTTGCGGACATGGGGCGAATTATCTCCCAACCCATAAGCCGATTAGCGCTGCGAATACCCCAAGGAGATAGTTTCCGAAGAGATTCACAGCAAGAACCTTGGGATTTCGCCGCTCCTCGAATAGGTCGAGGGCGAAAGCAGACCAGGTAGTGAGCGCTCCACAGAATCCGAAGAGAAGGAATGTGAGATCTGACTCCTGGCGAGCAATCAGCCCTAAGAGAAATGAGCCAGCTACGTTGACGATCAGAATCCCATAAGGAAATCGATAGCTATCACGGAAGAAGCGATCAATCACATAACGAGTGGGAGCGCCTACTCCAGCACCAAGCAAGAAGAGTGCGAGTCTCATCTAGCTAACTCTCGCTTTGGATTTATCAGCCAGAGAATCAGAAGACTTAGTAGCACCATCAAATAGAAATAGGCGACCGCCAATAAATCATTTCGCTCACCGTGGATGACAGCGACAGAGGAGAAAGTGGTCATGGCACCAGCAAAGCCAGGGATCCAAAAAAGTCGGCTTAATTCAGTTGGATTCAAGCGCAATGCAAAGAGACCGGCAATCGCTACACCCAGAAGATTTATAAGGAAGATAGCGATCTCATCGCTCTTGGATACGAGAAGATATCTAACGAGCGAGCCGGCAACCCCGCCAGCTGCAATAACGATTAGTTTCTTCACGCCCGCTTTACTATTTTGTTTGCCAGCCCAGAGAAGATACTGATTAGAAGGCTTCCGATAAGAGCTGAGGTAAATGAGTCGATCGTGATCACATCACTCCAACGATCAGTCAACATCAACATCGCCGCATTGATGATGAAGATGAAGAGTCCAAACGTGAGAATCACGGCGGGTAGCGTGAATAGCTTTAGAAGTGAACCGATAAAGGTGTTGATCAATCCGAAAAGTGCTGCAACCCAGAAGTAATTCCAAGCGCCATCCTTTATCTGGATGCCATCAACAATAAGAGTTGTGACCCAGAACGCCCCCGCGAGGACTGCCCACCGCAGGACGATTGACATTATTCGATTCCCTCGCGCTTACGGATCTTCGATCCTAACCAGCGAACTGGATCGTACTTAACGTCAACAACGCGTTCCTTCATCGGAATGATCGCGTTATCGGTGATCTTGATGTGTTCTGGGCAGACTTCCGTACAGCACTTGGTGATGTTGCACATTCCAAGGCCGTGTTCTTCTTGAGCCTGCTTCTTACGATTACGTAG